>WQSQ01000009.1 GCA_009787775.1 Treponema sp. | reverse complement strand
AAAAGATATACAATGTTGACGTATCACCAGATCTTATAAGTCGGGTAACAAACGCAGTATTGGATGAAGTGTCGCCACCAAAGGTGGCGCAGAGTGGCAGAGCCGTCCGCTGGAAAAATCATACGCGATACTGTATCTTGGCGCATTACGGGTTAAAAGCCGTGAAGACGGGTCGGACTTTAGTCCGAGTCCACATGGTTCGTAATTCCACAAAGTTTATTCGTGGCGAGGGTTTAATACCTGAGAGCTCGCTTCGCGAGATCACTTCAGGGCGTTTCTTCTCGGTATTAAACCCGAGACCAATACCTTATGAGAACAACATACCTCGCCATATATGGCGCCGTCCCTTCAGGGCGAGGTTGTTGATTTCGTATAAAGACCTTAAAAAAGTCTGCGTTGATCTGAAAGCCGTCTATACAGCTAACTCAGAAGCTGCTGCCAGAGACGCGCTTGAAGATTCCGGCAAAAAATGGGATGACAAATATCCTATGATTTACAAATCATGGGATCAGCATTGGGATGACCTGAGTGAATTCTTCAAGTATCAGCCTGAAATCCGTCGAACCAAAGGTTCGCGGGCCATATATACAATTAACGCTGTTGAATCATTGAATTATCAGCTTAGAAAAGTAACAAAAAACCGCCCGTCATTTCCTACGGATGCTATATTCAAGATACTTTACTTGGCGATTCGTAACGCGTCTCAGAAATGGACTATACCGATAAGGGACTGGGGGCGGGCGTTAAACCGGTTCGCCACTGAGTTCGGGAAAGAACAGGTTCCGTTCTTATGATATTTTGTCATTTACACAGATTTTCGGACAGCTTCAGAATCGTATCAGAATGGGTATTCCAGAGGTTAATAAATTGCTGTCCCACGATACCATTTTAACATATTTATATTAATACAGGAAGCGTTTCTTCATCTAAAACAGGCGGCTTATTTCTTTACCCATGTAGTATGCGCCGCCGCAAGCAGCCTGTCATCTACATTGCTTCTCATCGTATGCAAAAACATTTTATCTTCCATTTCGTCCCTGTAATACACCTTTATCTTTTCGCCAAAATGCGCTCCATGAAAAAACTTTCCGTTTATTCTCTTTAAGTAATAATTATCCGATAGCTCTTCCGGCAATGACTCAATCAGCCAGTGAAAATACCTGATATTGTTAACATGTTTATTGCTGTCAACATCGGATTTTTTAATATCATATTCCGTCTTATACTCTTCATCTTCCAAAACCCTGATTTTTTCAAGCTCAACATCCTGCGATATCTCCGGGTTAAACCCCCATCTTGTTTTTATTTCTTCAAAAATAGGAACAGGTTTTTGCTTTTCAATATCATAAAATACCCATATGCCTTTTGCTTTGCCTATTTCAATGCCGTCTTCGTCATAAATAATGTTTTCCCTGCAGCCTTTTACAAGACTGTAGTTTGATATCCATGTTCTTATAAAAATCTTTTCCTTATACCTTGGATACCTAACCATATCTATTATTCCTGAGACTAATACCCATCCGATATTTTGCTTTTCCAAGCTGTACAAAGAATAATCAATATTATAACAGTGCTCTGCTGCCGCCTCTTCCAATAGTGCCAAAATTGCCGTAGGCGACGCTTCGCCGTATTTATTCATGTCAAAATATCTCATTTCATAATTTTTATCAAAACAGTTTACCATAATACGTGCGCCACTCCTCGGTACATTGTTTAGACATAAGCTGTATTAAACAGTTGCACTCTTTACTTAAATAAATGCAGTATTGAAATGTTAATAAAAGGTATTTTCTATTATTTCAAAATAATATACCATGAATTTAAGGAGACTGCTAATGGGCGTTGTAATGAGTGTAATTTCCGCAGTAAACAGGTTTTCCTGGGGGTATTTATGGAAATTCTGGAAATAGCTGAAAACAAAGATCAATATATGGATTTACTGTTGATAGGTGATGAACAGGAGAGCATGATAATGAAATACCTTAACAGGGGAATTATGTTTGCCTTATATGATGATTTTGACTTGAAAACGGTGGCTGTTGTTACCAAGGAAGATAATGATACGTACGAAATAAAGAACATCGCGACACTTGAAATATATCGAAGAAAAGGATACGGAAGCACAATGGTTAATCATATAATCAAGTACTGTAACAAGAAATGCAAATACTTAATTGTCGGTACCGGAGAAAGTGAAAAAACACTTATTTTTTATGAGAGCCTGGGTTTTTCCTATTCGCATACTATAAAGGATTTCTTTATAAAAAATTATGACCACGCGATAGTTGAGAACGGTAAACAACTGAAAGATATGGTTTATATGAAGATTGATTGCAGCAAATAGATGGTATTAAGATGAAGCAGGCTGCCGTTCCAGTTCAGTTATCAGCTAATTGAAAGGTTATAACGTGCAGCCTGCATGACAGATTGATTTGCTATGCTGCCATTTCAAAGACCGGAAGGTCGTTATTGTAAAGCACGCCCTCTTTAAGTATAAACGGCCCCTGAATATCGCTGATAAACATTTTACCGTTCTTGATAGAATATTTCAGCTGAAATTCTTTCGGCAGCGCTGTATAAATGCAGTTAACATGATCTACAAATTCTACCGAGACACGATCTCCGAATACTTTTCTCCAGCTTGTCCATTTTGTACCGATAAGCTGTTCCGGTTCAATTGCGTTTTTTCTCGACAATAGTTCATTTCTCATAAATCCTCCGTATTAAAATAATTTTTTATTTCCTATTTTTAATTTACTAAAATTTAATCACGGCGACAAGTTTTTATTATAAATATTTTTAATATGTTTTTAGCTTATCGGGATATTTTAACATTTATTGTTTTACCAGAGAATCAGCTTTCCTCTGTCATTTACATATCCCTGAGCTGTAAAAAACGCAGTATAACAGCTTTGCGCAGCTTCCTTTCCGTTGATCTTCTCAACAACGATTTTATTCTGCGCAAGTACGGATCTTGTGCGCGGTATTTTAAAAAGCGCGATTAAATGCTGAACATCAGGATCATTTTCTTTTATTATAATCTGAAGTTCTTTACCATTCCTTGCTGATACGGCAATTAGACCTGCGCCTTTAAAATATAATCTGTTATTTACGCTTCTTGCACATAAAGAATAATCAAGGCCTTCAAGTTCAAGCCCTGCGGGACTTGCGGGATCTGATGCGTTCATCCAGTATATTCCGTCAAAATTTTCCGCGTTTTCCAGCTCTGAAGCGATTGAAGGAGAAGCGAACTGAATCGAATTAATCCCTGCAAAAAAACGTCCTGTAACAAGTTCACCCGAAAGCTCCATTCGCCGCATGGCGGGAAGAAGTTTTGACCATGAGAAAACTGGAGATTCTGAAGCAAGCAGCGGACGGCATAGGATACCCCATCGATCAAGAAGCAAGCGGACGCGGTCGCGGTTAAGCGCATCTTCTTCCATGGGGTCGTTCGCGTTTTGCTCTTCCATGATGAGGGAGAACCAGTTTCCGTGAACCGGAGAGCCGCCTTTCCAGCGGTTTTTTAATGCGCTCGGGATTCGGATGTGGCGGCCAAAAGGGTGCGAGCTGTCATTCAACTCCGGTTTTTCAGTTTCCTTCGGAATAAAACCATATTCAATTCCCCTTCTTACAGGATCGAGTGAATCGGCGCTGAGTTCTCCGTTCCATACATGTCTCCACAAAGCCTGCGCGCAGGATCTGCTGTCCATATCCATTTCGTTTTTTATATCCCAGAAATCGCGCGGACGGTTGAAAAAATGAGAGACGGAAAGTCTCGTCAATTTATCTTCATTGTCTGTCTCTTTAATGTTATTTGCGGAAATTAAATCCAAATCCTCAGGACGGCAGAAACCAATGCGTTCCTTGCCTTCTCCGTACCAGATAAGCTGCCCTTCGCGTATTTCGCGGTTTAATTTCTCCCCGTCGTAAGACTGGCATCTTGCGCATAAAATCTCTGTTTCCCATAACTTTGCCGGAGCTGTCCATCCGTACAGATTTTTCCTGAAACCTGAATTGTCTCCTGTCAATCCCTGGCGAAGGGCAAGGAAAGGAACAATCAAGGAAGAAGAGCGCTCTTTTATTATAGGCCGCTCTTTTTTTCGCGAAATGCGCAGCAACATTTCCAGATTTTCGCGATCACAGATTAATGAAGGATGAGGAGTTGTAAGTGATGGGAGATCAGAAGAAATGTCAGATTGATTCTCTACAATTACGTCGCTGACAGCTTCATCTACTTCGATAAGGGCGCTGATTGCGTCCTGCGCTTGCGCTTCGGTGACTGCGAAAACCGCGCATATCCGTTCCATGGAAACAGGCCCTTCATATCGCAGCCATTGTCCCAGAAAATTAAGCGGCTCATTGTTCCATGT
Source organism: Treponema sp. (assembly GCA_009787775.1). Taxonomy (GTDB): domain Bacteria; phylum Spirochaetota; class Spirochaetia; order Treponematales; family Breznakiellaceae; genus WQXQ01. Next base: position 42,276 of record WQSQ01000009.1, on the reverse strand, counting down.
ATCTATCCAGTCACGATGAACCATTGATGCTATAGGCGCGTTATTGCGCGTAATAGATTTTATTTTTTCAATGCTGATGTTTTCCGCTAATTCCGCGGGTATTATTTCGCATAATGTTTTCCATTCATCCTGGGGAATCGCGATGCGCTCCTTTACCCATTCGTTAAGTGAAAGAGCGTCTTCCGGAGCATAACCCTGTTTTTCCCTCCTGAGCCTAGAGACAAAATTGTCAACCAGCGAAGCTTTTAATACAGGGCGCAGAGCGGCATTAAATACGGCTTCTTCGATAACTTTGTCGGAAAGAGTCGCCGAATTAGCTCCGGTAAGATCGTGCCTTTCGTCATATTCATACATGAAAGTATTAGTTTCTTCCCTGACAATGTCTCTTGCGAACGGGCTTGGATTGGTAGTCTTGAAAAATGAAAGTGTAATGCTTCCGCTGTTAACCGCGCTTACAATATCGCGGAAACCGTCCATGTCGAATGTGTCAATAAGGCAGCATCTCCACGCTTCTTGAGTGACAGGAAAACCGTCTTCGCATGCGACTGAGTCAAACAGGCGTTTTGAGCGCTGCCGCATGATCCAAAGAGGTGTGCGTTTGCCGAACGGCGCTTTAGGAAGAAGCAGACTGCGCTCCGCCGCTTCACGGAAAGCGGCGCCGAATACGCCGGAACTTTCAAGGCGGTTTCTGAATAGGCGCTCCGCGCGGGTGAGCCCGTTTTTTTCAGTTTTGTTTAATGCTCCAAAAGCGCGGCGGAAAATATCTTCCATGCTGTTAACGCCGGATTCTTCCAGTCCGAGGCGCGGTATTAAAAAAAGGATATTATCATTATTTGAAAAACTTGCAACCCTTAATTTAACAGTTTCTTCAAGTTCCGAAGCCATTGCAAGCGAAAGCGGATAATTTATCTTCGCTCCGCGGAAGCTGTGAAAAACAACGGAGCAGAAATCCCTGTTCATCTCAGTTCCTTTAATTATTTCGACAGCGATATTTTTATTGTCTGTTAACGGGCTTTCATGCCGGGATGCTGCCTGCTGAGATTTGCGTTGCAAATCAAGAAATTCCTTCAGGGAATTATTTGCCGCCTGCGTAAGACCGGCACAGATATTTCCTGTTCTGTTATATTCATCCAGAATCAGTAAAAGCTTTTCTGTTAAGTTGGAACTGCGGAAAGGAATCTCTCCCTTCCAGAACGGAATGAAATCAGCTCTTTTATCCAGCGGAACAACTTCGACAGACTCTGAACCTATACTTAGTATTTTCCAGCCGCGTCCGCCGAAATCAAAACAGTCCCCGAGTGATCTCTCCCATGTAAACTCCTCATCAAGCTCGCCGATTTTTGTACCGTCCGATAGGCGCATAGAATAAAGCCCCCTGTTCGCGATTACTCCTCCTGATGAATAGAGCAGGGTAGCAGTTCCGTCAAGCCTTCCGGCTTTCCATTCGGTATTGTCAATCCAGATTCGCGGCTTTATATCGCGCAGTCTGTTTTTTTCGCCGAAACCCGATAACATTCGCATAACGCGGTTAAAGGAATCATGGTTAAGATTTCTGAATATATAAAAGCTTTTAATGTGATCGAACAGCAAGTCAATGTTCCAGTCTTTCTCGCAGAGAAGCGAGAGTACAAGCTGCGCGAGTATATCAAGAGGATTTTCGATAGGACGAATTTCTTCTATATCACGTTCATTGACTGCTTCCTTAATCGCGGTGGCAAGCAGAAGATCTTTTCCGTGGAATGCGAAAAGTTTTCCCCTGCTGACCCGTCCGACACTGTGGCCTGAACGTCCTATCCTCTGCAGCGCCTGCGATACATTGCCGCAGCTTCCGGCAAGAACAACTTCGTCAATGTCGCCAATGTCAATTCCAAGTTCGAGGGAAGCTGTCGCGACAACGCACGGAAGCCTTCCGTCGGCAAGGCCCTTTTCCACGCTTCGTCTGAGTTCTTTGGAAAGCGATCCGTGATGAGGAAACGCGATTGCTCCTTTCAGATCACGATTTTTAGAGCTGCCGTTACGAGCGTAAAATAAAGCGCCTTCTTCATTTATAAAGTGGCAAAGACGTTCGGCTCTGCGCCGCGACTCCGCGAAAACAAGCAGGGTTGAGCCTTCCCAAATACGCCTTAAAATATAATTAACCAATGGTGTGTAACGGCTTGTAAAATCAAAATAGGTATTTCCGGTCTCAATTTCCATTTGCGGAAATTCAACGCTGAAATCAATCTTCTTTTCTGCGCGGGGAGAAACAATATTAACCTTTCTGCCAATGTTCCTGCTGCTGCGCTCCGTGGGCTCTGTGTATATTCCGCCGATATAGTCGGAAGCAATCTGCGGGTTTCGCACTGTCGCTGAAAGGCTTATCCGCTGAAACTCTCCAGCAATTGAGGCGAGCCTGTCTATCTGACAGGAAAGAAACGCGCCTCTCTTGTTCCCAAGAATTGCGTGAATCTCGTCGATAATCACATATTTAACGCTTGACAGTACCTGTCTGCCTTTCGGGTTTAAGAGAAGAATTGAAAGGCTCTCCGGCGTCAGAGCGAGTATCGAAGGCGGTTTGATATAAAAGCGCCTTCGTGCGGACTGCGGAGTGTCGCCGGATCGCGTTTCCACTCGCACAGACGGAAAGACGAGAGCTTCCTTTTCAAAACGGGCTTTTATTGCAGCTAACGGCATAAGAAGGTTCCGCTTGATATCTTCGTTTAATGCCTTAAGGGGTGATATATAAAGAACAGACAGCTTTTCGGCATTATATCTTTGCTTGCCCTCGCAGCAGAAACGCGAGACAGCGCAAAGAAAAGCTGTCAGCGTCTTTCCGCTTCCTGTCGGCGCGATAGCGAGAACATGTTCGCCATTTTCAATCAGCGGCCAGGCCTCTGCCTGCACCGAAGTGGGATTTCCGTAAGTATCTGTAAACCAACTGCGGATTATAGGATGAAATGTTTGCGGCAGCATGATCGATTATATACTCCTGTTTTTCCGCCACCATAACAGCCAAAGAAGCGCCGCCATAATGCGCAATACAAAAATTATCCAGAATGTATATCTAAAGCCATTTATATTTGCACCTAATGTATGGTATAACGAGACTCCGGCTACAGGCATTATTGCATTGGACAGGCAAGTCATGCTTGTAAAAACTGATATGGAAAAGCTGCGGTTTTTACTGTCTGTCACTTTTAAAATACATTGATAAAGATTTAATGTAATGACGCAAAAAGGTATATGCGCCGAAAAATGCAGAACAACAAAAAGATGAGGTCCCAAAAAAGAGGGGAGGCTCACAGCAATGATCATAAAAATCGGACACAGGCTTAAACCCAAAATGCCGAAAGTAAATGGCAACACAACACCGTAACGCTCATTCATGCGGCTCCAGAATCTGAGCGTTATCAACTGAATGGCAGCCGCGCCAAGAGGTATAAGCCCCAGCTGGAATTCGTTCATTTTAAGATAATTTACCTGGCCTATAAAATAAAGCGTCCAGTCAAAATGCCATGTTGTGTAAAAAAACAGGGCTGTACAGGCAAACAGCATAAAAGATTTATTATGCAGGAAGCTTTTTCCTGCAGTTCTGATTTCGGATAACGAAAGGTGTTTTGTAAAAAGCGAAGCCGACTGCGCCGTTATGAATTTACGGAAATTCAGGGCTGCCAGAAAAAGCAATAATACCGCGCTAATAAAAAAAACCTGATGCGCCATGATTTTACCGCTTACTGTTCCGATTCGTGTTAGTACCACGCCCACCAGAAGAGGCGCAATCATACTGCTAATCAATGTTACGCGCGTACGCAGTGTCAGCACCTGATTGTACAGGTTCGGGCCTACAATTCCTGGAAAAAATGACTGCCACGCAATATTGTAAAGGGCGACAGCGCCACCTGTCAGAGAAAGAGAGCCAAGAAAAAAATAAATGGAATGTATACCTGCAAACGGGGAGATTCCGCACAGAAAATAACCAAGCATAACCGCCATGATCATTACTATTACGATGCGTTTTTTGTTATGCAAGCTGTCCATGAACAGTCCGCCTGGAATCAGGACAAGCAGGGTAAATATATGCGGCATAAACTGCACAAGGCTCAATTGAAAATCATTTGCACCCAAACGCAACGCAAACAGGTTAAAATTATTGCTTGCGATATTGACCGCGCTTGCCGCAAGAATGCCGTCTATAATGTAACGGAAAGCAACGGGGTTTTCTTTTGCCAGGTTTCTTGTTTTTTCAGGAAGGATTTTTAACAGTGATGCCACAGATTTCCCCTGTATTCAGCATATTCATTGCACAAACGTCGGATTGTACATGCCTGATAAAATAAACTCTTTTCACTGTTTATCCTTTGTTTTCTAAGCTTGCTACATATTCATTGTTCCAAAGCTGATATTCAATATGGTTTTGATTAGACTTGCTCGATAACTTGGTAAGATGCTGAGCAAGTCTTTTTTTATATCCGCCAACAATGAACAATATTTAATTCAAGCATTTATTACTTCTTAATTATACTATCATTGGTGTTTAATTTGAACCCATTCTTCCATGTCTACTGGAAACAAACCATCAATGGTGTTAATATATCTCTATGTTAGAAAAGTTTCTTAAGGCACTGTTTGGCTCCCAGAATGAACGGGACGTAAAAGCGCTTGTTCCCATATTGAATACTGTAAATGAAAAAAACGCATGGGCTGTTTCTCTCGGCGCTGATGAGTTTCCCCGTCAGACCTTGCAGTTCCGTGGACGTTATAAAAACGGCGAAAGTCTTGACAGTATTCTGCCTGAAGCTTTTGCACTCGCGAGGGAAGCAGCGTTGCGTACAATCGGAGAGCGTCCTTACGATGTGCAGGTCATGGGCTCCATCGTTTTGCATCAGGGAAAGATAGTCGAGATGAAGACGGGAGAAGGTAAAACCCTAATGTCTGTCGCAGCATCCTATCTGAACGCGATTCCTGGAAACGGCATTCATGTTGTAACTGTAAATGATTATCTTGCAAGCCGCGATGCTGATTGGATGCGGCCTGTATTCAGTTATCTTGGTCTGACAGTCGGAACTATTCTTTCGAATATGGATAATATACAGCGCAAACAAAATTATTTATGCGACATCACTTACGGTACAAATAATGAGTTTGGTTTTGATTATCTTCGCGATAACATGCACCGCGATTTGGAAAGCCGCGTCCAGCGCGGACATAATTTCTGCATTGTTGACGAGATTGATTCAATATTAATTGACGAAGCACGTACTCCCCTGATCATCTCAGGCGCCGCGGAGGATGATACCTTTAAATTCGCGGAAGTTAACAGGCTTTTGGGAGGACTCAGTGAGGTGCAAAAAAAGGAAAACGGCGATTATCCCGATGAAACAAGAGGAGAGGAAGTAATCGGCGATTATAAAATCAACGAGAAAAATAAAAGTATTTCGTTCAGTAATCAGGGGCTTGCCTCAATTGAAGATGCTCTTAGAAAGCGGAATCTGATTCAAGGTTCGATTGTAGACGAGGAAAACTTTGAATATCTCCATTATTTTACGCAGGCTTTAAGGGCGCATAAACTTTTTCATATTGATGTTGATTATGTTGTAGAAGAGGGGCAAGTCCAGATAGTCGATGAGTTCACAGGCCGTATTCTGCACGGAAGGCGCTATTCTGACGGGCTTCATCAGGCAATTGAAGCCAAAGAACGGATTAAAATCGCGCAGAGAAACAGGACGCTGGCGACAATTACCTTTCAGAATTATTTCAGACTGTATAAAAAAATTTCCGGCATGACAGGAACTGCGGACACCGAAGCTGTAGAGTTTAATAAAATATACAAGCTTGATGTTGTTGTTATTCCTACAAATGTGCCCGTTGCCCGCAATGACGAGGATGATTTGGTCTATTTAAATGAAGCTGATAAATACAAGGCGTTATGCGATGAAATAGCTGAAGCGAATAAAAAAGGCCAGCCGATGCTTGTTGGTACCGTTTCAATTGAAAAATCAGAAAAGATATCATCGCTGCTTGCAAGAAGGGGCGTGCGTCACGAAGTATTAAACGCGAAAAATCATGCGAGAGAGGCGTTGATTATCGCTGAAGCCGGAGCAAAGGGATCTGTTACAATTGCAACCAACATGGCAGGCCGCGGAACGGACATCAAACTTGGAGGAAACGCAGAACATCGCGCACGCCGCCGTGCAGGCACAGGCGCTACAGAAGAGCAATACCAGTCGTTTCTTAGGGAAGAACAGGAAAAATGGAAAAAAGATTATGAGGAGGTTAAATCCCTTGGCGGTCTTTATGTAATCGGCACTGAACGTCATGAAAGCAGGCGTATTGACAATCAGCTTCGCGGTCGCTCCGGCCGACAGGGCGATCCAGGAAAGAGCAAATTCTTCATTTCAATGGATGATGAGCTGATGCGCCTTTTCGGCGGAGAACGGATGAAAAACATCATGTCAAGGATAGGGATGTCAGGAGGAGAACCGATTTATCATCCGATGCTGAACAAGAGTATAGAAAACGCGCAGAAGAAGGTTGAAGAACGTAACTTTGAAATCCGCAAACACCTTCTGGAGTATGATGATGTTTTAAATCAGCAGCGCAAATTTATTTACGAACAGCGTGATGCAATACTTGTTGACAAGGATCTTGTAAAGCGGGTAAATGACGCGACAAGCGACATTGTCGGTGACTATATTGATATATTTAATGAAGCAAGTAAAAGCGACACAGACGGCGCAGTCAAGGTTCTTGTCGAAAATCTTCGGATAAAATTCGGTTATTCCTTTCCTTTGGATATCGGCAGCAAGGAGTTAAAAAACTCTGAACTGCTGGAAAAACGTATCATAGCGGAACTTGAAAAAGATTTAACTGACAAGGAAGATCTGATTACTCATGATTATTTTAATTTATTTATCCGTGATAATTATTTAAACGCGGTAGATCGGAAATGGCTGGATCATCTTGAAAATATGGAAGCTCTCCGCGAGGCTGTATATCTCCGTCATTATGCGCAGAAAAATCCGCTGACAGAATACAAAGTTGAAGGTTTCCAGATTTTTGAGAAAATGATCGAAGATATCAGGCAGGAAATCGCATCCCGCCTTCATTTAATCCGTATACAAACTGCAGAAGGCGGACAGCGCCGTCCACAAAGCCGTTCGATCGGTACAAGCACGAACGCAAGCCACAGCAGCATAAACTCTTTCTCAGGGGCATCCGCGGGTACTGCGCAAAATTTATCAGCCTCATCGCAAGTGCATAAAGCCAACCGTTCTCCGAACGACAGCAACCCTGAAAGAGCCACCGTAGTCCGCAGTCAGCCTAAAGTTGGCCGCAACGACCCATGCCCCTGCGGCAGCGGAAAGAAGTTTAAGCACTGTCATGGGCGCAGTTGAAGCATCCTAAGGATGCAGATACGCTAAATCCAAACGCGCATATGTAAAAAAGTGACACATTTATTAAAAATCATGATAGAATATCTTGATTTGGAAAAGCGCATGAAGTATATATCAATCGTTATATTTTTCCTTGCTTTAATTACAATGTCCTGCCCAGATGACGGATCAGGCGGAAGCTCAAATACGAAAAGATCTTTCTGGGCGGCTGACTTATCAGGCAAAAACGAGGAATTTTACCGTCTTGAAGCAAGTCTGCTTGTGCGAAATTCAGGATGCGAAGTCTGGGCAGAAATCGGATGCGGAGTAGACGAAACAACAGCTCAAAGAATCGCGAATGAATATAGTAATAATATATTTCCCAAAATAATGGAAGCTTTTGGTTGGGTGGATAAAGAAAAAGTCAATGTCATGCAGTATGCTGATTTAATGGGAGATAAAAATGGCAAATTAATCATTTTATTACTTGATATAAAAGACGGTTATACTGAAGGCGGCGGTTATGTTGCGGGGTATTTCAATCCGCTTAATATGTATAAAAATGCGCCGCATTCAAATGAATGTGATATGATATATTTGGATACTAAACCTTCTGTAGTCGGTACACCGGATTTCTATGAAACAATTGCCCATGAAATGCAGCATCTGATGAATTTTGTTACCAGTACCTGTTTCTATCAGGATGATAATTTGAGACATGGATACATGGATACATGGATTGATGAAGGCCTCTCCTCAGCTGCCGAATGGGTTTATTCCGGACATCAAAATAAAGGCCGGATAAATTGGTTCAATGCTGATGAAACAGGCCTCCTTTCCCGCGGTGATAATTTTTATGCATGGGATAATCATAAAAATGAAACAAAGGCTATATTAAATGATTATGCTACTGTTTATTTATTCTTCCAGTGGCTTAGAATTCAATACGGCGATGAAGGTATATACAGGGAAATTCTTATTTCCAAATATTCAAATCAACAGGCTGTAGTTGACGTTATGGGATATGAAAGCTGGGATTCACTGCTTCAAACATGGCTGACCGCGAATTATAACCCTGCAGGTAAATTTGGATATGGAGATGATCCCGACTTAAGTAAAATAAGACCCCACTATGCTCCTGATAAGATATCTGAAATTAATCTTTTTCCGGGAGAAGGTGTCTATAGTTTAAATGCTCCGGACGAAATTCCGGTTATTGATAATCACGGTAATAATATTAATTATGCATATATTACCGGCAATGCCAATGCAGTGTTCCATACATTGCTTACATATAACAGGAGTACAAATATAAAAGGGTCTGTGGAAAAAGGATTTGTGACAGGTATCGTTCCTGTAAAGCCTGCAGCAAATATTTCTTCAAGGTCTGTAATACCGCCAATTTCAGGCCCATATAAAATTGGGGTAGGCGATTTACAAAGACAAAAAAGTAATGATCAAAATGAACCATTTCTCTCATTTCCTGATGCAGTTTCAGGACAATCACGCGTAAATATTGAAATGTTTCTGCCTTTTACCGGAAATGACATAATACGGTGATTAATTGAATATTCTGCGTTGTTTTTTATTAACAGGAATAATCATGATTGGTATAACATCTGCGTATGGGAGCGGTATTTCAAGTAAAAACCCGGCCTCTGAACAGGAAGACGAAAGAATAAAAGATGCTGCTCAAACAGTCGAAATTCACCTAATAGAGTATAAGGCTGTACAGATAACAGGAATCGTGCGGCTTACAGGAAACGAACCTTTTACGGATTTGGTTATCACAGGTAATTTCTCTGCACAGGAAGACGGGAGTTCTTCTGCTACGGCTACATGGTACATAGCACGGGAAGAGAGATACAAGCTGTATGATTTACAGTATCGCACAGTAGTTGTAGAAGGAGAGGAATCAATAAGAGCGTTAACTTTTGCAAGCGGACTTCCGGCTGGTATACGGCGCGAGCTACGCAATATCAGGATTATTTCGCTCGATTAATTGCATCCTGTGTCATTGCATCGCAAATTTCATTGTATTTATTTCCTGCGTGACCCTTGATCCATTCCCATTTAAGCCAAAAATCGCTTGCCAATGAGTCAAGCTCCATCCACAATTCCCTGTTTTTTACAGGTGTTTTATCGCTTGTTTTCCATGATTTACGTTTCCATGTATGTATCCATTCTGTCATTCCTTTTTGTACATACTGGGAATCTGTATAGACCGTGACCTGCCTGGGAGCTTCCGGCATTGCATTAAGTTCGCGTAACGCCATAATGACAGCGGTTAATTCCATTTTATTGTTTGTTGTATCATTATCCGCACCGTGATTTTTTGCAATTATTTGTTCACCCTGATATGTCTGCGTAACAATTACATAAGCCCAGCCGCCGGGTCCGGGATTCCCCCAGCATCCGCCGTCCGTAAAGATTTTAAAAGAAGGTTCCATATCATTTCCTCCCGCTACGCGGTGCGTTTTTTTCGCGCCATTTTTCTATACGATCCCAGGCGACATTTATCCTTGCGGATTTTTCCGTAGCTTTTTTATAATTGCCTTCATGGCCGACATGGCGGTCGGGATGATGTATTTTTAAAAGATTTTTATACGCAGTCTTGCATGTTTCATCATCCGCGCCGAAAGGAACTCCCAACAGGTCAAAATCCACGCGTAATTCTTCGGGTGGTACATTCGGACCTGCGGCTCTTCTGTTTAATTCAGGATCTGTATCTTTCCATGAATTTTGATTTGCTTTTTCTGTCCGCCATGAACCGGAGTCGCTGTTGTTAAGGTAGTCATTTAATTCATCATAAGCCGCGTCCAAATCCGGATCGCTGCTTCTTGAATTGCTTTGTTTGAATTTGCGGTTTGTCTCACCGCTGAAATCATTGAGATAACTGTTGATAACTGAGCCTAATCGATCAAATATTCCCATCTGTTAATTCGTCTCTTCCATGAACATTTTATATTTTACCACAAAGGTGCGCAAAACAACACAGGGGAAGTATAAAAGTATTTATGTTAATTCCCTTTCTTTTGCGCCGTTATGGTTAAATTTCAGTTAATGTAGCGAGCATTAAAGCTTTAATTGTATGTTTGCGGTTTTCCGCTTCATCCCACGCCCTGCTTTGCGGACCGTCAATAACATCTGCTGTTACTTCTTCTCCCTTGACCGCGGGAAGACAATGCAGGAAAATACAACTGCTCTTTTCTGTCATGTCCATCAATTTTTGATTCACCTGATACGGGCTTAATAACCGAATTCGTTCTTCTTTTTTATTTTCTTCGCCCATCGAAACCCATACATCGGTGTATAGGGCGTCTGCGCCTTTTACGTCAATAACATCGGGAGTTACCCTTATAACGGCGCCGGAGACCTGTGCGAGCGTCCTGCATTTGTGCAGCAATTCATTTTCTGGATTTAATTCACCGGGAGTTATCACTGTAAAATTGGTTCCCATTTTAGCGCAAATAATCATTAGGGATCTTGCTACATTGTTGCGCCCGTCTCCGATATAGCATAATGTTTTTCCTTTAACAGCGCCGAAATTTTCTTCCAGCGTAAGGAAATCCGCAAGAGCCTGTGTAGGGTGATAAAGATCGGTAAGCCCGTTATAAACCGGAATCTGCGAATACTTTGCCAGTGTTTCCGCGGTTTCCTGTTTGAAACCCCGGAACTGTATTGCGCTGAACATTCTTCCAAAGACGCGGGCTGTATCTTCAAGCGATTCTTTTGCGCCAAGCTGAATATCCGCGGTTGACAGAAAAACGGGATGACCTCCTTCTTCGCCGAAAGCGGTTTCAAACGCACATCTTGTCCGTGTAGAACGTTTCTCAAAAAGCAACGCAAGTGTTTTTCCTTCAAAGCGTCTAAAGACCATACCGTCTTTGGATTCTTTTTTCACTTTTTTTGAAATATCCAACAAATAGCGTATTTCCTCCGGCGAATAATCAAGTAATGTAAGCAAAGAACGTCCCAATAATGATAAAGACACAATAAACCTCCACTAACTTCAAATGATTTATACTATAAATTCGTTGCGCTTATAGTATACTATTATCTGTAATGATTAAAGGGAGCAAAAAGCTTTTAATGAGAATATTTTCCAGTCGGCTGTTATATATACAATTAATATTTACGGTTATTGCGTTTATGGCAATGGTTTTTCTAAGTTATTCTTTTATGCACGATATCGTACATAGAAATCTGGTGCGAAATGCCGAAAGCGTATTCAGTTTCGCGCAGACTCAGCTGGAAGCAGATCTTCTGGAACCAAGGATGATGCTAAGCGGTTTTTCGCAAACTGTCCGAAGCATGCTTCTTCGCGGCGATACTATCAATGATGTCGGCAACTATATTCATGATCTTTCAAATTATTATCAATCCGGCGGATTTAGGTTAATGAGTTCTGTTGTGCTGTTCGGTTATTTTGAGGTTTTCGGAGACGAGCCTGTTTTCCTTATCAGCAATGACACATTACCGGATGATTATAACCCTCCCAATCGGCCGTGGTTTAAAATGGTTGAGGAGAACTGCGGCGCTGTTATAGAAACGCCTCCATATTTCAGCCTTATGTCAAATGACAGGGTTATAACATATGCGCGCTGTATCCATGATAACAATAATGACCGCCTTGCTATTATCGGACTGGAATTTAATATCGCAAATGTAGGTTCCAATATTATTAGTATAGCTCAGGATCATGACAGCTATGGAATGCTTATAAGTCAGGATTTGGAAATTATCGCACATTCAAATTCATCTTTTGTCGGAGTAAATGTCTCAGACCCGAATGTGTCTCTTTCATCCTTTTTTGACGAGTTAAAAGCAGGGGTTGATATTGTGGAAAGACCGCTGATTAACTGGAAGGGAGAGAAGACAGTCGCCTTTATTCGTAAAAATTTCAACGGATGGTATCTTGGGTTTTTAACCCGTGAAAAGCCGTTTTACCAAAGCCTTACATATATTGCATATATACTGATTATCTTCGGCTCAATATTTGCGGCAGCTCTTGTTGTGATTCTGATCCGCATTGATAAGGCAAGAACAAAATCCGATTTGGAGAGCAAGCATAAAAGCGCGTTTCTGGCAAATATGAGCCACGAGATACGCACTCCGATGAACGCGATTATCGGTATGACTGCTATCGGGAGTTCTTCTGATGAAATTACGCGAAAAGATCAGTGTTTCGCAAAAATCAAAGACGCATCCAATCATTTATTAGGTGTAATTAATGATATTCTGGACATGTCCAAGATTGAAGCTAATAAATTTGATTTTTCTTCGTCGGAGTTTAATTTTGAGAAAATGTTTCAGCGCGCGGTAAATGTAGTAAATTTCCGCCTTGACGAAAAGCGCCAGAAGTTTACCGTACATATCGACCGGAATATTCCAAAAACAGTGATCGGAGACGATCAAAGGATTGCGCAGGTTATAACGAATCTTTTGGGAAACGCGATTAAATTTACTCCCGAAGGAGGTTCAATTAACCTTAACGCGGATTTTCTGGAAGAGAAAGACAATGTGTGTACAATACAGATTTCCATTGCAGACACCGGAATCGGTATGACTACCGAGCAGCAAGACCGCGCCTTCCAGTTGTTTGAGCAGGCTGAAAGCAGTACAACGCGCAAATACGGCGGAACAGGGCTTGGGCTTGCGATATCCAAAAATATAGTGGAATTAATGGGCGGCCGGATATGGGTGGTATCGGAAATAAAAAAAGGTTCAACATTTTCGTTTATTCTGTACTTAAGGCGCGGCTCGCAGATTTATCAGGGGCATTTGTCTCCGGATGTAAATATTAAAAATGTCCGTATTATGGCAGTTGATGATGATAAGGACATTCTAAATTATCTTTCAGAAATCTTCAGCGATTTTAAGATACAATGCGACATTGCTTCAAGTGGAGAAGAGGCAATCGCTCTTGTTGAAAAAAACGGGCATTATCATATTTATTTTGTAGACTGGAAGATGCCGGGCATGGACGGAATTCAGCTTGCCTTTGAATTAAAGGCCCATAATGAAAATGTTAAATCGGTGGTTATTATGATAACCGCCGCAGAATGGACTGAAGTTGAAACTGAGGCGAGAAGAGCCGGAGTTGATAAATTTCTTTCTAAGCCTTTGTTCCCTTCTAATATTGCGGATGTTATAAACGAGGCTCTTGGCATTAATTACAAACAGAATGAAGAAGCGGATATAAATATTAACGGCCTTTTTGCCGGGAAACGGATTCTTCTCGCTGAAGATGTCGAAATAAACCGGGAAATTGTAAGGTCATTGCTTGAACCGACAGAAATAGAAATTGACTGTGCCGAAAACGGAAAGGAGGCGGTGCGGAAATTCAGCGAACAGCCGTATAAATATGATATAATTTTCATGGATTTGCAGATGCCGGAAATGGACGGTTATGAAGCCACACGCAGGATAAGAGCTCTTAATGTTCCGCAGGCAAAGACAATCCGCATTGTCGCGATGACAGCTAATGTATTCCGCGAGGACATTGAAAGATGTCTTGGCTCGGGTATGGATAATCACATCGGAAAACCGTTGAACTTCGATGAAATTATCGAGAAACTGCTGTTATATTTACCGAAGAAAAAACTTGTAAATAAATAATAAGGAGAACCATGATGAAAACAGAAATTTTACAGAGGGCCAATGATTATATCGCTAAAGAAAAGGACGCTGACTTCAGGGCTGAGGTTGAAAAACTTCTGGCGCAGGGAGAAGCCGGCGAAAAAGAACTTACTGACCGTTTTTACCAGAATCTTGAGTTTGGCACAGGCGGCCTTAGGGGAGTAATCGGCGGCGGTTATAACCGAATGAATACGCTTGTTGTAAAAAGCGCTACCCAGGGGCTTGCTTCCTATATCATTAAAACCTTTGGGCAAAAGTCAAAAGAAGGCAAGCTGTCCGCGGTTATCGCGTTTGACAGTCGCCGTTATTCAGCGGAATTTGCGCAAGCTTGCGCTCTTATTTTTGCTGCCAACGGAATTAAAACGTATCTTTTTTCTTCGATGCGTCCAACGCCGGAGCTGTCTTTTGCCATCCGTTATCTTGGCTGCGATACAGGCATTGTAGTAACAGCGAGCCACAATCCGCCGCAGTATAACGGGTACAAGGCTTACTGGAATGACGGCTCACAGGTTATTCCTCCGCACGATGAAGGTATAATAAAAGAAGTAAATTCAGTAACCGATATAAAGGAAATGTCCCGCGGCGAGGCGGTTGAAAAAGGGCTGCTTGCGATAATAGACAGGGAAGTTGATGAGCCGTATCACGCGATGGTAAAGACACGTCTTTTCAGACCGGATTTGATAAAGGAAAAAGCGAAGGAAGTTAAAATTGTTTACACTCCGCTGCACGGAACAGGCGCTCAGCATGTTGAAAAAGTGCTTGGAGACCTTGGCTTAAAAGTGATTACAGTTCCCGAGCAGCGCGAAGGCAACGGAGATTTTCCGACTGTAGCATTCCCGAATCCTGAAGAGGCGGCTGCTCTTGACATGGCGATTAAACTCGGAACAAAAGAAAAAGCCGATGTTGTAATGGCGACAGACCCGGACGCGGATCGTTTTGGAATCGCGGTTCCGAACAAGGAAAGCGGTTTTACCCTTGTTACGGGCAACCAGATGGGTGTTCTTCTTGCTGATTATATCTTCCTCTCGCTTAAGGAGCAGAATAAACTTCCTGCGAAACCCGCAATGGTAAATTCAATTGTTACTACGGGAATGCAGAAAAAAGTGGCTGAATATTACGGCGGAACATGCACAGAGTGCCTTACTGGTTTTAAATGGATAGCGGATGTTATACGCAAATGGGAGAACGGGGAAGCCGGAGCAAAGCATTTCGTATTCGGCACGGAAGAAAGCTACGGTTATCTGGTGGAAACGGAAGTGCGCGACAAGGACGGTGTTTCCGCTGCGGCTATTACAGCCGAAATGACGCTGTACTGGCGCAGCAAGGGGAAGAGCCTTTTGGATCGCCTTGACGAACTTTACAATATCTGCGGCTATTGGCAGGAATTGGGAATATCAAAATATTTTCAGGGACCGCAAGGCCCCGCGATCATGAACGGCATTATGGAGGAATACAGGAAGAATCCTCCAAAGACGCTGGGCGGTATTGATGTAATAAAAGTGCGCGACATTAAAAACGGCACCGCTCCAGAAGGAGGCGAAGAAGGTCTGCCTCCGAGCGATGTGCTTCAGTTCTTTCTTAGGGACGGAACTGTCGTAAGCGCGCGTCCCAGCGGTACAGAGCCTAAAATAAAGTTTTACGCATCCTGCTGCACCGAAGTTGGCTCCGCAGGGCTTGCAGCCGCAAAGGCTGATGCCGCCCGTAAACTGGACGCAATCAAAAAGGACATACGCGCGGTTATAGGTGACTAGCGGGGAAATACAGATATGGAGAAAACAAGATTCGGAAAAACTGAGTTAATGGTAAGCAGAATAGCTTTTGGCGGTATTCCCATAATGCGGCTGTCAAAAAATGACGCGGCAGCTCTTGTACGCCAATCAATTGATCTGGGAATTAATTTTATTGATACTGCTCATGTTTATACCGACTCAGAAGAAAAAATCGGGCAGGCAATAAAGGGAGTCAAGCGCACAGATATCGTACTGGCTTCCAAATCTCCTGCGAACGATAAAAAAACATTTTTGGAACATGTTGATTTAAGCCTTAAAAGGCTTGGGACGGATTATATTGATATTTATCAATTTCACGGAATAAGCACGCAGTCAAAACGGGATGCGGTTTTTGCTGAGAACGGCGCGATGGAAGGAATGGAAGAAGCAATCAGGGCAGGTAAAATCCGGTTTCCCGCCTTTTCCAGCCACAGTATTCCAGCCGCGATTGAATTGATGAAAACAAACAAATTCGCTTCAGTTCAGCTTCCCTTTAACTATATCGACAGCGCAGCGGCCGATGCCGCTATTCCGCTTGCAAAAGAACTTGATATCGGTTTTATCGCAATGAAGCCGATGGGTGGAGGACTTCTAGATAACGCGCGTCTGGCTGTTCGCTATCTTATGTCTTTCAGCAGTATTGTTCCCGATCCAGGATTTGAAAAAATAGAAGAAATAAGGGAAATTATTAACATTACGGAAAGGGAAGAGACGCTTACATCTCAGGATAAAGATGAAATTGAGAAACATCGAAAAGAATTCGGGCCTTCATGGTGCCACCGCTGTGATTATTGCCAGCCGTGTCCGCAGGGTATCGGGATCAGTTCTGCATTATGTGTAAAAAGCGCGTTCAAGAGAATGACAAAAGAGCGCGCTCATTCATTTGTCGGACCTTCAATCGAGAAAGCGAAAACCTGCACCCAGTGCAGAACATGCGTAGGGCGCTGTCCTTACAACCTGGACATACCCTCTCTTTTGAAAGAGCAAATCAAAGTGTATGAGGCAATGCCGAAATAAATTGAGACTGTTCAAAAACTACCATATTAATGGTTTTTGAACAGCAGCGTTTGTTTAACTGCTATACCGTTTTTCAAGATAATTTTTATATCGTCTGTGCAGTCATATATTCAATATGGTATATTTTTCTCTTTTTTAATGTAGGTATAATCGCCTGTTTCTACTGTTCTGGTGGTGAGTTTTCCGGTTAATCCAAGTTCATAGCGGTTGACACCGTCACTCCATTCCAAGCTTTGCGGCGGCGGGGTAAATGCCTGCGGTTTCGGTTTGGGATCTTTTCACCTCATAAAACCAAATACGAGTATGGCTCCAATTAACAGAGCCATCATTCCGAAAAGTCTTTTCTTTAACATAAGTGCCTCCCTTGAGCTTAAACATCCGCTCATAAATTATTGGATTCAGGAAAGCTATACCCATACAGGATTACCCTTCTACCTATCCAATAATAATTAAGATATCAACAATATGTTTATCATTTCATAAAAAGTTGTAGTCATATCTTCGGATTTGGTCGCATATATACAAAAAGCTGCTACGATATGTTGTACAAAGCTAGAACAACAGGCTGTACAAGGCTAGTACAACAGACTGTACAAGACTAGTGCAAAGGTTTGTAATAGGTTAGTTGCCTGTAATATACAATATTTGCCACACTGAAAAAGTATCTTTTAGCGCATGTTTAAGTATATTATTGGATGCCAGAGGTGATTCCAAAACTCAGGTTAGTTTTGTCACAACCTCTTGAAAAAGCGGTTTAAAGCCCGCTTTTTCTATTACATCTAAGGTAGCTGTTCCAAAAACTGAAGTTTTGGAACAGCCTCACCAATCCTGATATTTTTAAGGAGCTGCAGAATATGGCGGTGAGAACCAAAAGAAGAACATTCGAAGGTTTTTTACAGAAGCCGGAATTATTCCTGAGTAGATGGAGCGCGGATTCAAGAAAGGCATTATACAGGGCTGCGAAGAGGGACTTGAACAAGGTCGAGAGTAAGAGCTGGAGGAAGAGCTTGAACACGGCCGTGAACAAGCAAGTATTCAAACAGCGAAAAATCTTCTCGCAGAAGGTTCTACAAATGAGTTCATTAATAAGATTACCGGTCTTAGCCTTGAGACAATAAAAGAATTGGAAGATCAATTATAAGCAAATATTCGTATTGTTCTATTGGTAATATCCGGAGGATATGATACATTTGGTTTATGCCGACTGTCAGTTTATTTTATGGAATTAAAATAACCATGAATTGGGATGATCATAACTCTCCGCACTTTCATGTTGAATACGCTGAATATAGAGCGGTTATTTTAATTCTTGAATGTATTATTGAAAGCGGGTTTCTTCCAGGCAGGCAATTAAAGTTAGTTCTTGCCTGGTGTGAAATTCATAAAGATGAATTAATGCAGAATTGGGAACTGTCCAAAGCAGGGAAGCCGCTCAATGCTATAAACCCTTTGGTATAACATGAATATCGGAAAGCTGGATAAAAGATATTTTTTCCCCCGTGTATTACAGGCGCTGCCTACAGATAATTTTGAAGTGTATGCGTATATGAATGACGGCTCTGTTAGGCTTTATGATGTTAAACCTCTTTTAAAAAAAAATACTGTATTTGAACCGCTTATGGACATTCAAACATTTAGAAATAAATTAACCGTTATTAATGATACGGCAGCCTGGGATATGGGCGGAAACCGTGATCCGTACAAGTGTATTGACATCGACCCTTTTGCCATATTTGAGAATGAGCCTGTTGCAGATCCTTTGGCTGATAACAGCGATAACTCGTTCTGTCACTCCGCTGCCAGTCTGTAAACAGCCTCTGCGTCTTTTTCTGTCAGCTTGCGGTACTGCCCGATAGGCCCAAAGTGGACGACGCGCTTTGCCATTTCTGCAATACTCGCGGGATCGATATTTGCTTCATTGAATCGCACCGGCATTCCTATTGAACGGAAGAAACTTTCCATGCGCATAACGCCTTCAAGAGCTGCCTGTTCTAAATCGTAGAATGCGCCGTCTACTCCCCAGACTTTAGCCGCAAAACGCGCAAAACGGGGAGTGCCTTCTTTTATGTTATACTTAATCCATGCAGGGAATATGATAGCAAGTCCCGCGCCGTGCGCAAGATCAAAAAGAGCCGACAGTTCATGATCTAGCGCATGGCTTGCCCAGTCGCCTGTTCTTCCGGTATCCAAAAGACCGTTATGCGCCAGCGCTCCGGCCCACATGATCTCCGCTCTTGCGTCGTAGTTGTTCTCTCCGCCTGTAAATATTTTTCTGGCGTTGCGGATAATTGTTCTTAATGCGCCCTCGCACAGCTCATCTGTAAGTTCGACATTAGACTCTTTTGTAAAATAACGCTCCATGATATGCGCCATCATGTCTGTTATTCCGCAGGCGCTCTGGTACGGAGGCAGTGAATATGTAAGCTCGGGATTCATTATAGCAAAAACAGGACGGTTAAACGGTGAGTTTACTCCTCTTTTCCAGGGGCCGTCTGCGTTTGTTATAACGCAGCTTAAGCTTGATTCGCTTCCGGCAGCCGGAATAGTAACAATTGAACCGACAGGCAGCGCCTTTTCAGGGGTTCTTCTGCGTTCAAAAAATTCCCACACATCACATTCATGAACAGAACCTAAGGCGATCGCTTTCGCGGAATCAATCGCCGAGCCTCCTCCTACAGCAAGGATAAGTTCCAGTTTTTCATTTCTGACTATATCAATGCCTTTTTTTACAAGCGACAAGCGCGGGTTTGGAAGCACTCCTGCCAGTTCAGTAAATTCAACTCCCGCGCTTTTTAAGCTTTCCTTTACTTTGCCGATAAGCCCCGAATGGACAGGAAATCCTCCTGAATGATGCAGCAATATCCGTTTTGCATATAGGGCTGTTTCGCTTCCAACCTGATTTTCCGTTCCCTTTCCGAAAATCATTTTTGTCTTATTGCAATATGTAAAGTTTTGCATTTTTCTCTCCTTAATTTATTATAAATGATTACGAACATAAACTCCGCGTTTCCGGTGTCTTTACCAGATTATTTTACTTATATTATACTCTCCTCTCTTTTCATTCCCTGTGTTTCCTCGCTCTTTTTGATTGTTGCTGCGTATATACTGCTAACCAGTCCAAGGACAGCAGAGATAGAAAATAGGGTTTCAATTCCGGCAGCTTCCCAAATCCAGCCGCCGATGAGAGCTATAAAAACGCTGAAAATATGGTTAACTGAAATGCCTGTTGATAAAGTCGCGGTTATTTCTTCGCGGTTCGAGGAAATACGCTGAACATAGACGTTGTTCGCCATACTTGCTATTGATATAATTTGATCAAGAATAAAGTTGCAGCAGACAACAATGAAAGCAATGCCGGGAGCAAACAGTCTGTGGGCAAAACCGTACATCAGGCAGACTACAATCAGGATGAGGGTATCCGTTACCATGACCGCTTTGTATCCTACTTTATCAATTAACTTTCCGATTAACGGGCTACAAACCATTACAAAGACTGCGCAGATTGCCATAAGCATAGCCATTATCGAAGGGTCCGTGCCGTACTCACGGACAAGTACATAAGGGCCGAAAGTAAGGAAAATCTGTTTTCGCGAACCGTAAAAAACTTCCATTATGTAGTACTTGGTAAATTTTTTGGCAAAGTAAAGACGCTGCCTGGGAGCCTTCAGCGTAGTTTCCTGTAAAGCCGCTGCTACCAATGCCGCCGATGTCATCAGCGCGGCCGCCAGACCAAGGACAATCCGGTAACCTGCCAAATCAATTCTTGATACCCCATTCTTTTCCAAAAAGAAAAATATTACTGTTACAAGAATAAGTCCGGCAATAGTGCCAAGCTGATTAATCGATGTTGTTATTCCCAAAGACGAGCCTGTTTTTTCACGCTTTGCGAGTTCCATCGCGATTGTGCTGCGTACAGGCATTATAATATGCTCTCCGGCGCTGAAAATCACCATGAAAATCACAACCAGTACTTTAATTAAAAGCATTTCGCTGCTGGCTGTGATAAAAAGTCCAGCTATTCCGCCGGCCATTAAAGCTGTGCCGATTTTAAATACCCTGCTGTCTGTAAACCGGTACATCAGCGCTAAAATAAAAATTAATAAAAGCCCCGGTAATTCCCTGAACGCGTCAATTATTCCCCGCTCATTCGGGCCTACGAACAGTACATCAGACAGGTAATTATTCTGAACTCCCTGCTTCAAGCCGACGGCAATGCCGAAAAGTACCAGTATACTTAAGAACCGTCCGACCTTGGCATCCGGACGGTAGATGTTATCAATAAAAGCAGGACGCTTTCTATTTTTGCTGTCAGCCATGTTTTTCCTGTTATTATTTTATCATAAATTATACTTATTGCCGAGGCCTTTACGCTGAAAAAGATTCTGCGAGAATGTCTTTAATATGCTTTATTGTTTCTGCTACGTTGATTGCCTCTATCCACTGTACATACGGCATCCCCGAAAAGAAAGTTGTCTGGCGTTTTGCGTAACGGCGGCTGTTCTGCGCGACAAGCGCTTTTACTCCGTCAATATCATGCGAAAGCCGCCACTTTGTGCGTGTACCAGAATTTTCATCAACTTCTTTAATAAAAAATTCCCTGTAACCGATAGCGCGCAAACCTGGATCATCAGGAGTGTATCCCGCCTTATAAAGCGCGTGCACTTCTTCTGCAAGTCCCGAACGAAACATTTCTTCGCATCTTAAATTAATCCTGCGGTAAAGTTCTTCTCTTGAGCAGGAAAGCCCGATGATTACAAAGCGGTAATTGCTTCGTTTTTGCGGCGTATTAATTTCAAATGATGATAAAGGCCTGCCGCAGAAGCGGTATACTTCCAGTGCCCGCAGAAGACGGTATTCGTCGTTAATATGTATACGCCCGGCGCTTACAGGATCGCAAGAAGAAAGTTCCTTCATAAGCGGGAGTATTCCTTTTTTATTCAATTCATTCTTTAATTGTTCCCGGATTTCTTTATCCGAAGAAGGAGCCTCATTCAATCCCAAAATAAAGTTTTTAAGATAAAACCCTGTTCCGCCTGATACTACAGGAAGTATTCCACGTTTTGCAATTTCTGTACAAGCAATATCAGCAAGGCGGACAAAGTCTCCCGCGTTGAATTGCTGCGGCGGATCGCATATATCAATTAAGTGATGAGGGAGTTTATTTCTTTCATCAAATGAAGGCTTAGCAGTCCCTATGTTCATACCGCGGTAAACCTGCATTGAATCGGCGGATATTATTTCCGCCTGAGGTTTATCTGAGGAGGCAAATAGTTCTAAAAGCAGGTTTGTTTTTCCGGATGCCGTAGGACCAAACAATATCAATACAGGAATTGGTGCAGCAGGCGGTGAGTCAGTTTCCAACAGGTTTGTTTACCGGTTATTCGGCTTCCAGACGGAATTGGACTTCCTTTGTAAATACCTGAAGTGCGGCGAGGGCTACCATTTTACCGTCGTAGTCATCTTTTTCGTCTTTTTCCATTACAGATGAAAGCTGATAAGCTCTCCTTGAAGCGGCTGTGGTAATCTCGTACATGTTATCATCGTATTCGATGAGTTCTTTTAAGGGAAATATCATAGTACATTATCATATCTAACCTGGAAAAAAATGTCCAGTGCAGTAAAGTGATTCTATTGTAAATCCAGTATTTTTATTTTACCCGGCTCTGTTTCTACGCTGTATTTCTTGCTTTTCCAGAAGCATGATGCTGTGCGTATTTCCGTACTGTTATTTGCAAAAACAATTTTTCCTGCGTCAGGAAAAACTGCGCATTCAATGTATGGGTTATCCGTAATTCCTTCAGCTTCAAGACTGCCTGTTGTGGCATAATTGATTAAATTTAATAAAAACCTTGTCAAAAGCTGATTTACGCTGCTGTTTACAGCGCCGCTGCCTGCCGCAGCAAAGTCAGCGATGTATACGCCTTTACCTTTACCAAAATCATTTATCGTTAGTACGGGGACATTACCTATTGCTTTTAACACATGCGCTT
Organism: Treponema sp.; assembly: GCA_009787775.1. Classification (GTDB taxonomy): domain Bacteria; phylum Spirochaetota; class Spirochaetia; order Treponematales; family Breznakiellaceae; genus WQXQ01. The sequence goes on along the minus strand of WQSQ01000009.1, from coordinate 19,506 downwards.
TTCCGTCTGTTAAAAATACGCCTTCTCTTGTATGAATATCTGCTCCCTGCGCAGTTAAAGCAGCATTCGGCATAAGTCCCTCAACTTGATTTACATCAAATGTCCATTTGCCATGACAGGCACGCTCGCCCTTATCAATATCTACTCCCAACACATGAGCCATTCTTAAAAATGTATTATATCCGCCAACTGCGGAAGGTTCTCCTATTCCAATAAATGTGCCACCGTTATATACCCATTCTGTCATCCTGCGGACAATATTGCTGTCATTCCAATTAATACCTCCACTCCATGCATCTCCGGCTTCTCCGGCAGAAATAATTACATCAATATCTGAAAGAGAGTTTTTAATTATATCTTCAAAAGAGATAAATTTTAAATCGAAAGGAAGCCCTGATAAGCTTTCAAGCACATGGATTAGTATGTGACGGCTTGTTTCATGGAAGTGACCGGACAGTGTCCACGATCGAAGAACCCCCCACGTATGCAGAATTGCTATTTTTTGCTTTAAAACGCAAGGAGTACCCGCATTGTGCAATGCGTAGATTTGCCGGAATTCTGAAAGTATGTCGTCCATCGCATCAAGAAAATCAGGGTAATCTTTTACAAGATGCAGGTAACCGCCAAGCCCGCACCTTTCGATTTTCTGACGAAGGAGAGCACGTCTTGCGTTTATCCAATAACGGCGGGCATCATCTCCTGGTTTGCCGCCTTGTGAAAACGTCGGAGCGCCTCCAAGCCCGACCGGGAATAAATACGGATGAAAACGTATTTCATGTACATCAGCCGGAACATTCGCACATAACCTTACTTCATAACCTGAAAAAACGCACTTGATAATACCGTCAAATCCGTATTTTTTAAAATTACCGTTATACGGTTCCATACCGACCCAGCAATCGTCATAAAACACATACGCTTTTTTTCCTGCTGCGTGTACAATATTAACAAGCTCGCGTGACGCTTCCAGAACAAACCGCGAGATAAAATCCATCCAGCTGCGCTTTTTTACTGAAGGAACACGGTGCGCCGCATTGTACTTTCCCTGCTGTACAAAGTCTTCTGCTGTCAGAGCGTATCCGTATTCTTTTTCGAAATCATCAAGAGCGGCAGGGCTTACGGTAAAATCATAACTTGACCAGTCTGTAAACAAATGGCGGTTTCGGGAATCGGATCCCCATATCCAGACAAAGTTGTAAAAAAGCGAAGTGAATCTGACGACAGAAGTTTCAGGATGATTATCGCACCATTTCTTTATATATTGTTTTAAATAGGAACGAGCTTCAGGATAATACGGATTTAACTGCATCAGGTGTTCTTTATTCCAGTTGTTTGTAACATGGTTGTACATTGAAATCTCTTCCCATACGCGCCATGCCAGAAAACTGACCGTGTATTGCCGCCAGGGATCAGCATCCACTGTGACAGAACCGTCAGCTGCGTTATACCGCCATTTGTTTTTTGGGACAAGATCATCATCTGTTCTGTTATATACCTGCCAGAACTTGATTGCGTCAGGAGAGTCGTTTATCTTAAACTGCTCGTTAAAAAAGTCATTCATTAAAGGAAACGTTAAACTTGTACCGGCTGCGGTTTTTGGAAGTGTGCAAAGAAAGGTTTGCTGTCTTGTGTGCAGATGCTCTTTAATCCATTCGTTATGTTCACGTATTAGGCATATAGTGGAATATATTTCGTATCCTGCTTCAAGAATTTCTTTTGAGAGAGTCGTGCCGTCACTGTCGCGGATAACATCAGCAGCCCAGCGTTTTGCCAGTTCTAGGGTCAACACCTCGTATCCTGCCTCGCCTGGCAGCGTGAAATTACCCATAATATTCCTCTTTATAATAGGTATCAAACGTTAAAAACATTTTCCAGATATAATGCCAGTCCTTCTTCGGTATTGGGGCCGTAAACGAAATCAGCGACGTTTTTTATTTTTTCAGCGGCGTTTTCCGGAGCGCATGCATAACCGGCGGCAGGAAACATGGATAAGTCATTTTCTTCATCGCCAAAAGCAATTACTTCATGCGGTTTAAGCCCTCTGAGCTGCATTGCGATTTTCAATCCTTCGCCTTTTGATACGCCTGCATTTAGAATCTCAAGAAATGTAGGAAAACTTTTTGTTATATTGATTTTATCGCCGAAGCGATCTTTTAACCTGCGTCTGATTTCATCATGATACGAAGGGTCTGCGATAAACATCCCTTTAATACAGCCTTTAACAGGGAACGCCGCGACGGTTTTTAAATCTTTTATTACAGGTGTTATTCCTGTGTGTTTGTAATAATTATCCGCTTCAGGATCGTCTTTATCTATTAAAAGCGATTCCCATTTTTTATTAGCATCTTCTTTTCCCGTATCTGGTGAAATACCTGCCGGCATATAAACCTGATAGTGTATATTCAAATTGCGCGCAATGTCGGTTCCGTAATCTACAACATCCATACCGATTAAATTTGTATATAATATTTTCCCTGAAGGGACGTCGGCAATTTCCGCGCCGTTAAAAAACACCATCGGTCCCTGCGCTCCCATCTCACTGCGGTACTTTTCCGATGATTCGATCGCTCTTCCTGTGGAAATAATTACATGCATTCCCCTGGAAATTAATTTTCTTAAACAATCTCTTGTTCTTTTCCCAAGTATCCCGTTAGGCAACAATGTAGTACCATCAAGATCAATTGCAATCCCTTTTATTGCGTTTATGTCAAAGCTTCTACCCATGACCATAGTATACAAGGGAATAAAGAATAGGGAATAGGGATCAGTAAATAATTTGCTTTAATATAAATTCCATAATAAAATGTAATCATGATTTGGAGATTTTATGAGAGTTATTACATTTGGTGAAATAATGTTGCGGTTGGCGCCTGAGGGGTATTCCCGCTTCATTCAAGCTGCATCCTATGGCGCGACATACGGCGGAGGAGAAGCAAATGTCGCGGTTTCACTCGCTGGTTTTGGTATTGATGCCGCTTTTGTTACCAAACTCCCGAAGCACGAAATAGGACAGGGAGCAGTAAACAGTTTAAGGGAATTCGGAGTTGATACTTCACTTATTGTACGAGGCGGAGAAAGAGTTGGGATTTATTTTCTGGAAAAAGGCGCATCTCAAAGGCCGTCAAAGGTAATTTATGACCGCGCTCATTCTGCAATCGCGGCTGCTTCAGAGGCTGACTTTGACTGGGATAGGGTTTTTACAGGCAGCACCTGGTTTCATTTTACAGGAATTACTCCGGCGTTGTCTGACAACGCCGCAGCAATTTGCATGGCCGCATGCAAAGCCGCAAGGTCAAAGGGGCTCACTGTATCCTGCGATTTAAATTACCGCGCGAACCTTTGGACGCGCGAAAAAGCGGGAAATGTAATGGGCTCCCTGATGGAATATGTCGATATCTGCATCGCCAACGAAGAAGACGCTTATGATGTTTTCGGAATAAAAGCATCCGGCAGCGATGTGACATCCGGAAAAATAAGCCATGACGGCTATAAAGAAGTTGCCGCTGCATTAATTAAAAGATTTAATTTTAAAAAGACCGCGATTACGCTACGGGAATCATTCTCAGCTAACGATAATAACTGGGGTGCAATGTTATGTACCGGAGATGATTGTTATTTTTCCAGAAAATATGCTGTTCATATTGTAGACAGGGTCGGCGGTGGAGACAGTTTCGGCGCAGGGCTTATTTATGCCGCCCTTCAGGGAATGCCGGAGCAGGAAGGGTTGGAATTTGCGGTTGCTGCTTCCTGCTTAAAACACACTATTGAAGGTGACTTCAACTTTGTCAGCACAGATGAAGTTAAAAAACTTGCAGCCGGAAACGCGTCAGGCAGGGTGCAGCGTTAAAAGAATGCAGAAACGCAGCATTAATCATATTGAAAAAAACAACGCAGCACAGTCTCAGCCAGAGCCGAAAGACCGGCGGTATCTTTTCCGCATGGTAAACGATACCGCGCAGATTTTACTTGCGGCAATTGATGAAAAAACATATAAAACATCGATTCTGGAAGGTATGAGTATCATTGCTGAAAACTTTAATTTTGATCATTGTTATATCTGGCAGAATAAAATAATTGATAACGATCTTCTGTTTATCATGCGTTATGAATGGAAAAACAATAAAGGCCGTTACACAAGAATAATTGATGATAAAACTGTTTATTCCTACAGCGATATTCCTGCGTGGGAAGCAAAATTCCTTAAAGGCGAATGTATAAATTGTCTTATAGATGATCTTGAGGAAAAAGAACGCAATCATCTGATAAACCACGGCATTAAATCAATCTTCGCTGTTCCTGTTTATTTAAATGATTTTTTTTGGGGATATGTCAGCTTTGACGACTGCTGTACAGAACACATTCTTACCGAAGATGAAATGAATGTTCTTCGTTCTGTCTGTATGATGATAGTAAATGCCGTTGTCCGCAGCGAGCAGACAATTAAAGTCAGCGAAGAACAAAATCTGCTGAATACCGTTAATAACGTTGCGTCTGTTTTGCTTCAGGCGGATGTTGATGAGTTTGGCAGCGCTCTTCTTCGCTGTATGAAGATGCTAGGCGAAGCCGTAAATGCCGACCGCGTATATATCTGGAGAAACAATACTGTAAAAGGGAAATTATTCGCGACTCAATTATATGAATGGTCTGAAGGTGCTGAACCTCAGCAGGATAATGAATACACAATTAATATTCCATACGCCGAGAATATGCCTGGATGGGAAGAAAAACTATCCAGCGGCCTGTGCATAAATGATCTTATACGCAACATGGATGCGGACGCGAAGGCGCAGTTGTCGCCGCAGGGAATATTATCAATTCTTGTTGTACCTGTTTTCTTAAGAGATCGATTCTGGGGGTTTGTAGGTTTTGACGACTGTCACAACGAGCGGATATTTTCTGAAAACGAAGAGACCATTTTAAGATCCGGAAGCCTCCTGATTGCGCACGCAATGCTCCGGAATGATCTGACAATGCGGATACGCTCAACTGCCAATCAACTTGAATCCGCGCTTGCGGAAGCGCAGGCCGCAAACCGCGCAAAGAGTGATTTTCTATCCAATATGAGTCATGAAATGCGTACACCCATGAACGCGATTATCGGTATGACACATATTGGAAAGTCTGCCGGCAATATTGAAAAAAAAGATTATGCGTTTGACAAGATTGAAGGTGCCTCGAATCATCTTTTGGTTGTTATCAATGACGTTCTTGATATGTCGAAGATAGAAGCAGGTAAATTTGATTTATCAGACACAGAATTTAATTTTGAAAAGATGATATATAAAGCCGTAAATGTAACAGGTTTCCGCATGGATGAAAAAAAGCAAAAGTTCGAAATATCACTGGATTCCAATATTCCGCAGAATTTAACAGGCGATGAACAGCGTCTTACGCAGGTGGTCTCCAATTTGCTTACAAATGCAATAAAGTTTACACCGGAGCAGGGATCAATCTGGCTAAAAGCGCGGCTCGCAGGTGATCATAAAGAAGTCTGCACCATAAAAATTGAAGTAAAAGATACAGGAATAGGAATAAGCCGCGAACATCACGAGCGGATATTTTCGCCGTTTGAACAGGCCGAAACAAATACTTCCCGTAAGTTTGGCGGAACAGGACTGGGACTTGCAATCTGTAAACGGATAGTTGAACTGATGGAAGGAAGCATCTGGGTTGAGTCCGAACTCGGCAAGGGAGCCGCTTTTATTTTTACCGCGAAAATTAAGCATAAGAATAATAAAGAGGATTCAGGTGACGCATCTCATTCAAAAGACTCTGATTTATCAGAAAATCAAATGACCTTCAGGGGAAAGCGCCTCCTATTAGCCGAAGATGTCGAGATAAACCGCGAGATACTGCTTTCTCTTCTTGAACCTATGAAAATTGAAATAGACTGTGCTGTCAACGGAGCGGAAGCGGTTAAATTGTTTAAAGAGGCTCCAGATAAATACGATATGATTTTTATGGATATGCAGATGCCTCAAATGGACGGTCTTGAAGCGACCCGCGAGATTCGCAAACATGAATCAGCTTTAGGAAGTAAAAACAGGTTAGCACATATACCGATAACGGCCATGACAGCTAATGTTTTTAAAGAGGATATTGATAAATGCATGGAAGCCGGTATGGATGCCCATATAGGAAAACCGTTGGATATGAAGGAAGTTATTGAAATAATGCAGCGCTATATTGGAAGCCGGTAACAGGATACGAGGTATTGCCAGCGGTTAAATATGTCCGTAAAGCTGGAGTTCCGCATTGAAGAGCATTTCTTAATCCAAAGAAGAATGCCTTTAAAGTTTAATGCTTCGGCAAGAATGATAAATAAATGCTCTGTGACAATCAAGGTGCCGGTTTAAATTGTTATATTTTAATGGTATAATATTCCGAAAGGCGGGCTAAAAATGACAAAAAGTGCGGATGTATATCTTGTTTGTGATCCTTGGCAGATTATAGAAGAAAACTGGAACTGTGAGCGAAACCTTGTATCAGAGTCTGTATTTTCTCTCGGCAATGAATATATGGGTGTACGCGGTTATGCGGAAGAAGGTATAAGCGCGGAGACCTTGCAGGGAAGTTACTTTAACGGTATTTATGAAGAAGAAGATTTAAATAAAAACTTTAAAGGCATCATTACAAAAACACATTTTATGGTTAATTCCGTAGACTGGCTGTATATAGAAATTCGCGCTGACGATGAACTTCTGGATACAGCGTCATGTAAAACCGAGAACTTCCGCCGCGTATTGGATATGCGTGACGGAACATTAAAAAGAAGCTTTGACTGGCACACTAAAGGCGGCCCTGTAGTTCATCTTGAGTTTGTCCGATTTCTATGCATGGATAAAACAAGTTCGCCTGCAGGTTCCGGCGCAGCGTATCAAAAAATTAATTTTTCTGTTTCCGGCGGAGATGTCAGCCTTACTGTTGTAATTGCGAATAACTTCAATACCAGCCACGGATGTGATAAAAAAAATTACTGGAATATGATACACCGTGAATGGCTTCCCAGCGGAGCAGCCATACAGGGAAAAACAATACGCACCGGACAGCAGATATTTTCCGGTTTTACATTTAAAACAAACATAAGCGTTCAATGCGGAAAGAAAGTTGCGGATAAATTTGCCGGATTTGAAATTATTCTGGCTCTTAAAAACGGTGAAAATGCATGGATCGAAAAAAGTATATACAATTATGTTTCAAAAGAAAGAGACATTCCGGCAGACGCGGGTGACTCAGTCTGGAAAAAAGGCTGGGAAATGATAAAAAGCGACATGCCCGATTTTAATACTGCTCTTGAGTGTCAGCGTGGGTATTGGGATGCATTCTGGAAAAACGCGGATATTAAAATTGAAGGAGATCCGTTAAATCAACAGGGAATAAGATTTTGTATTTTTCAGATGCATCAGGCTTATAACGGTTATGATCCTGCAAACAACATCGGTGCGAAGGGGCTGACAGGAGAAGCATATAATGGCCATACCTTTTGGGATGTTGAAACTTACTGTCTTCCTTTCTACCTTTTCTCCAATATCAGAGCCGCCCGTAATCTCCTCTCCTTTCGATATGCGGCACTGGACGCAGCAAGAGACAGAGCGCGTCAGCTGGATTGCAGCGGCGCTTGTTACCCTATAGCCACATTAAACGGAGAGGAAGCGTGCAGCCTTTGGCAGCACGCAAGTCTCCAGTTTCAGCCGAGTACGGCAGTTGCCTACGGCATCAGACATTATGTCAAGCTGTCAGGAGATACTGATTTCCTATACGAGCAAGGAGTTGAAATGCTTGTGGAGATCAGCCGTTTTCTTGCTTCGCGCGGCTGCTGGAATAATGACAGCTCTGGTTTTGGCTTCTACGCTGTAATGGGACCTGATGAGTTTCACATGATGGTTAATCACAGCAGTTATACAAATTTCATGGCAAAAAAAACATTTGAATACACAGAGCAGGTTCTTCAGACAATGGAAAAAGAACAGCCTAAAAAATTTACAGCATTCTGCAAGAAGCTTAAACTTACGCAGAAAGAGAGAATGAACTTTGTTCTTTGCGCGGACAAGATGATCATTCTATACAACGAAAAAACTAAACTCTTTGAACAGCACGAAGGCTATTACAATCTTCCCCGTATTGAGATTTCAGAGATTCCCATTACCGATTTTCCTCTGTATCAAAACTGGTCCTACGATCGTATTTACCGTACAAGCATGATTAAACAGCCGGATGTTCTTATGTTCTTGTTTCTATTCAATCATGAATTTTCTATTGATATTAAAAAGGCAAATTACAATTATTATGAGCCCAATACAATTCATGAATCCTCGCTTTCACCTTCGATACATTCAATATTTGCAGCCGAACTCGGCAAGCGCGCAGACGCGTTCCGTTTCTTCGGCTTTGCGGCGCGGACGGATCTTGATAACTACAACCGAAATACCGCAGAAGGACTTCACATAGCAAGTATTGCCGCGGCGTGGATGAACATTGTTTACGGTTTCGGCGGCTTGCGCAGCAGCGGCGATGAACTCTCCCTTAATCCGGTACTGCCGGAAGAGTGGACAGAGTATGAGTTCGGAATCCTTTACCGCAACGTACACATCCGGATCAAGATTACGAAAGGAGAAGTAGTCTTGTCTGCAAGCGACGAAATAAAAGAAGCGATACCGCTTTGTATTTACGGCAAGCAGTATAACCTGGATTCATCCGGTATAAAAATAAGTATAAACTGAACGCTGGCTTAACGTCGGGTACATTTTCTGTTTACAAGCAGTGTCCAAAAATTATAACAACCTCTTGGACGGCTCTATTCTTTTACTCCGCCTACATTAAGACCGACAACAAAGTAACGCTGCATAAAAGGATATACAAATAAAATCGGAAGTGCCGCGACTACCGTAATGGCGGCGCGCATGCTCATGGGCGTTACCATCGATGATCCTCCCTGGGCAGCTGCTGCGGCTCCTGCTGCCATACCGGCATCCATTGCGCTTCTGCCCTGCGACTGGCTTGATTGCAGATATTCCATTAATTTGTACTGAAGCGTATGCAGTCTTACATCTCCTGAATTGTAAATCATTGTGTCAAACCACATGTTCCACGAGCCTACAGCTACGAACAGACCGATTGTCGCAAGAACAGGAAGGCATAACGGAAGAATAATACGGCAGAATATGTAAAAATCCCCGTAACCGTCAATTCTGGCGGATTCAATAATGCTTTCAGGAATATTTTTCATGTACGTGCGCATTACAACAAAGTTAAAGGCATTAACTATTCCTGGTACAACATAAACCCAGAATGATTGAAACATACCCAGTCTGATATTTAAAAAATATGTAGGAATAAGCCCTGCGTTTACATACATACTCATTATGATAATGAATGTAAAGGTTTTACGCATTACAAATTCCTGCCTTGACAGAGCGAAAGCCAGCATTGCCGTGAAAAATATGCTTGTTATCATGTTAACCAGGGTTCTTGCCACAGAGATAAAGAAGGCGCGGGGAATTGCTCCTGTCTGAAAAATTACCTCATAATTAAATAAGGTAAACTGCCTGGGCCAGAAATTGATTCCGCCGCGCATTGAATCCATTGCATCGTTAAACGATATTACGATTGTATTCCAGAAAGGATAAAGCGTGATAAAGGAAAGAAGAAGCAGGAAAACAGTATTTATTGTGTGAAATATAATGCTCTCCACTCTGGACATTGCGTATTGCTTGCTTATCTTTCTCATATTAAACGCTCCTCACCTGCTCTTCTGGCCAACTCGTTAGCTATAAAAATAAGAACAATATTTACTACGTTCTTGAACATTCCGGCGGCAGTAGCAAGACCGAAATTGGATGTTCTAAGACCGAATACAAACACATATACATCAATTGTATCGGATACATGCGATACCAGTCCGTTTCGCAGCAGGTACTGCATTTCAAAACCGGCATCCAGCATACGCCCGATGCTCATGATTAATAGAATTATAATTGTAGGTTTAATGCAAGGAAGGGTAATGCGCCACATCTTTTGGTATCTGTTGCAGCCGTCAATATCCGCGGCTTCGTACAGATTGGGATCAACGCCTGCCATTGCGGCAAGATAAATAATAGTGTTCCAGCCGACTTCCTTCCAGACATATGTAATGCCTATAATACCCCAGAAATAATTGGGTTCAGCCAGCCATAACACCGGCTCTTTAATAAAACCAAGAGCCATAAACAGGTTGTTTATCGCTCCTGAGTCTGTGGTAAGCATGGCTGACACAAGCCCCGTTACAATAACCCAGGAAAGAAAGTGAGGCAAATAAGAAATAGTCTGGATAAAGCGTTTAAAAAGTATTTTTCTGACTTCATTTAACAGAAGCGCAAGACCTATCGCTGTAATAAAACCCAGGCTTGTATTAATGACGCTCATGACAAGGGTGTTTCTGATGGTTCTAAGGAACACCTCATCCCGGAATAAGTATTTAAACCAATGAAGGCCTACCCATTCCTGTGCGGCAAAAGTCCTTTGCGGCCTGTATTGCTGAAAAGCCATAGTCCAGCCCCAAAGGGGAACATAAGTAAAAAGGATTATATATAACACAATAGGTAAGCTCATATAAATAAGCTGCTTCTGCCGGTTTAATAAAACCGTAAAGTTTTTCTTTCTGCTGTATGAAAATATTATTATTGCTCCTATAACGAGCGTCATTGATAAGAAAATAATAACTATAATACTTAACGTCATCGCTTACCTGCCTGTGTTATTTATAAACAATAAAAAACGGAGGCATTTTACTGCCTCCGTTTAAATAAAGGGTTACGTTATCTGCGGGGTGGAGTGATACCTAATAATATCAGGTTTCTGTCAAGTTCCTGCTGCATATGGGCATTATATGTAGCAAGCCCTGCCGCTTCCATTGCCTGCACATACTGCGTCCAAAGAGTTTCAAACTGCGCGGGAGCCGCAAGAATAATGGCAGGTAACCTTGCTTTCATGGTTTCTTCCAGGCGAGCCAGTGCGAGCTGGGGAGGAGAACCTTCCGGAGGAGTCGCGAATTCCATACTCCAGGTGGGGAACCATATATTATTCGGCGGAGGATTCGGGTCCATTAAAGCGTTTGTTCCGTTTACCTTGTAGGCATTGAAAAGCTCAATATCTTCAGGCAGCATTGAGGCTGTTCTTTCAGAGAAAAGATGATTTAAATCACTGGGCCAGCCGTCGGGGAATGAACCCTGAACTTTCGGGAATACATCCTGCATTAACCTTGCGCGGTTTAATGTCTGCCAGTTATCATTCTGCCAGTTAAGTCTCTGCTGCGTGGTACGATAGGGAACGCGGTTAGCGTCATATTGCCAATCCTTTCCTTCAATACCCCAGTTAAGGGTTTTCTGGACATCTTCAGCGAGGAGTTCATTAATAAAGCGGATAATTCTTACAGGGTCTCTTGCGCTTACGCTGATTCCCATTCCTCTGAGCCAGTTAGGAACTTGCTGAGCTCTGTACCAGGGTTTAATGCTTTCGTCAAATACGACCGGAAGAGGAACCTGTGTGCGGTTATTCTGACCGCGGTCGCGGTTTGCAAGGTCCGCTGAATACATGAACTGCCAGCCCTGAACGCTCTGGCTAAGTACGCGCCCTGAGGATATCTTTGCTGTGTACTGGTCATGATTATCTGTAAAGAGCGTCCTGTCGACCAGACCTTCGGCGTTAAGTGCGTTTAGATACTGGAACCAGCGTTTGGAAATATCCAATGTAAAGAAAGCCCGATATACATAACCCGGCATGCTTACAATACCGTTTCCGTCGTTGGGGTTGCCTGCGAGGAAGTTCGGGGGATTCCATAATTCAAACCCGCGCCAGTCGCTCATGGGGAATGTGAACGGAATTGTCGGCTGACCGTTGATTGTGGGGTTTGCTCTGTAATAATTCCTGACCAGATTAAAGAACTGATCCAGTGTTTTTACCTGCGGATAACCTGCCTGCTTTAAAATATCCTTCTGAATCCAGAAAGCGGGTCCGTCGTAGGTAGGATTATGATCAATACCCTGATACACATGGAAACTTACAAGGTAATATATACCGCCGTCGGAAGACCGCATTCTTTCCCAAACATCTTTGTAATGCTCTTTAATTCTGGGGCCGTATTGATCAATAAGAGGTTCAAGATTTATTAAAGCTCCGGCATCGATCCATTCATTTCCCCTGATTTCAATGACATCAGGATACCTTCCGCCTGCGATCATGGTAGCTCTTCTTTGATTGATATCGCCGACAAGAATGTCCCATGTGAATGTTACGCCGAGCCTTTCCCTTATGTAATCATACACTGGATTATTAGCGTTCGGCTGAGGATGCCCTCCGGTCTCATGAAACACTGAAATGTTGAATGCGGGCGCCGAGCCTGCACTGCTTTCCTGGCCCGGAGACGCAAACGCCATTGCGGATACCATCAAGATACCGGCTAACATTAATAACGATACTTTTTTCATATCGTACTCCTTCAAATTGTCCGTATAACGGACTTATTTCAAATCCGCCAACGGCAGATATAAAGAGACAGGATATGGAGAGATTTTAATGTTCGATTTAATACGGAAACGCAGTGTTTTTGCTAAATATGTCAACGGAAGGAGGGAGCAGACTGTTTTTATGGCATTATTATTCAACAGTATTTATCCCTCTCACCGACCTTCGTATAATAATTGTACTGGAGATTTTATATTACCGGCTGGAGGCATAATCGACATGAATACGGAGACAGGAGACAGCAGTTTTGTTTTATTTGCAATTTGAATCATCAGGATTATTATGATAAACAATTATTCTCTTGTCAATATTAATGCTCAAATATAAATCGTAATTTTCAGATCGGGGAATAACAATGGACTTTTACAGCGTACTGTCATTGTTGAATTTACAGTGGCGTACCCGTATTTTAGGGTGTACAATTGCTGGATTGAGGAGTTTCCATGTACGTTATCCATGCTGACAATAGCGGTTTTTTCCGCAAAGTAACAAAGGTTTTTTTAGCGGAACTTGGCGTTGATTCCGACGGTTTTGATAAGGGAGATGATGTACTAAATGAGGTTGGAACCCGAAAAGTATCCTGCGTAATCACCGGCCTTGAACTGGCCGACATGACCGGCGAAGACCTAATCAGGCAGCTCCAGTATTCAGGCCATTCCATGACCATTATAGCGGTAACAAGCAGCGGAAACGAAGATCGTATCAAAAACCTGGAAACCATGGGCGTTAAGGCAACCATCCAAAAAGGCGGCAACTGGAAAGATAAATTAAGGGAATATTTCTAAAAACCGCGCTATACGCTGCCCAAAATACCGCACAAAAAATAAAAATCATAGTTTTACAGAGCTTCTGCCCGAGAAACTGCATAACCGCGGCATAACCGTACAAAGGTTTGTAACAGCCTTGTACAAAGTGTTGTAATAGCCTTGTACAACGGACTGTACAGGCTTTGTACAACGGGCTGTACAGGCTTTGTACAACGAGCTGTACAAAGCTTTGTACAACGAGCTGTACAAGGCTTTGCGTCAGCAAACCGTTGAGAGTTTTAAGAAAGATTCAGGCTTTTCTCATTCTTTTTTTGTTTTCAGTCATGCGAAACGCGCTGTATACACCCATAAAGGGTATCTATGGATTTTCCTGTCCGGTTAATTCATAGCCGGCGGTAGACTGCTGCCGGATCTTACAGAGGAGGATGTATATGAACAACCTCAATTCTATTCTTATCGAAGGTAATCTGGTCAGAGACCCTCTGCTTCGATCCACGCCCAAAGGAACGCAGGTCTGTACAATGAGTCTTGCGTCTAACCGTTTTTACAAGCAGGACTCGGGTTTTGAAAAGGAAGTCTCCTTCTTCGATGTGGAAACATGGGCGCGTCTTGCAGAAGCCTGTTACGAAAAAGGCAGGAAAGGACGCGGCGTGCGCGTTGTAGGCCGCTTGAAGCAGGACCGCTGGAATGACGCGGACGGCAAGCCACGTTCAAGGATTACTATTGTAGCGGAACATGTAGAATTTCGTCCTGAGTTTAAGAAAGATGAAAAACCTGTTTGTGCCGCCTGCGAAGATTGCGGGCTTGCCGACGGAGATTCCGCTGAGATTGTCTCTGCAGGGGTACGGAATGAACTTGAAGCCGTTGTGTTCTAGTCCGGAGGCTCCTCTAGGAGCCTGAATAAAAACCGTCTTTCCAGTTGAAACGGCTGGAATGAGGCAGGGGCCTTATAATACCGTCTTTTTCATTGACCGTCTTCATTAAGTCGCGGTAGTTTGACTTCTTTAACACTTGTCCTGTCAGGTCAATGATAAAACGGCAGAACCCTGCCTCTTTTAAGAACGGAATCTTGTCAACAATGGAAAAGTATTTATCCGGATATACACGTGTTCCCTCACTGCCTGAGCTTATATTAAACACTTCGTTCTTGTTATCGGCAAAGGACTTAAACTTAACTACAGAACTGATATCCGCCCTTATGTTAAAAAGCGGAGGCCACGCAAAAACCGTTATAAAAAAGCTGGAACGTAGAGGAGACGCTTTTCTTCCCTGTTTCTTCCTGCCGTTTTTACTTTCGTCTGCATGTTTGCCCATACCCAGCGTTCTTTCAAGGTTTTGGCGGTTATTCTCAAACGGCGAAATAAAACCGTCTGCGCCGAACGAAGACACGAAAGACAGCGCCCACGAATTAAACATATAAAGCCACGGCCCTGCTATCAGCTTTACATTATCAAATCCCCTGAACAGCGAAAAATGCCCGGGATTATTTACTATATATTGACGATAGCCCTTCTCAATCAGTTGTTTAATCTCTTGTGCCGTTGTTTCGTCTTCATCATTACATGATGCCGTATTCTGAGGGAAGAAAGGATCCAGCGTCAGTATAATTTCGGCAGGTTTAAAAGGCAGCAGCTTGCCTGAGTTGTCAGCCAGCAAGTATTTTACATTCCTGTGCGTCATGGAGAGCATAACTCTTACGGGGCGGGATGACTGCACTATGTACAAATCCTCAGGGCGGGAAACCGCGACATACAATCCTTCGGGAAATACCGCTGCAGATTTCTCTGTTTGTTCCCGTTTTTTTACTGTTATTTGCGCAACAGGCGCTTTTTCCCTGCCGGGCCCTTTGCCTGTGCCGCTTTGCGCACGCTGCGAAATTACCGGCGCATAACGTTTTCTCATCTCTTTTGTCTGTATCAGGTAAACATGATCGCCGATCTTACAGGCAGGCGCGGATATCCAACAACAGCTGCCTGAGTTTTCCGTGAATGTAAGTTTATGCAAAGTCCTTCCTGTATCATCGCTTGAGTGTATTCGAACAGAATCACGGACAGAAGGCACAATTCCATGCGGAGGAGAAATAAGCGCTTTTCTTTCTTCGCCTGCGCCCTTTACCTTTTGAATAGTCCCAAGGCTGATTCCAGTTCCGCCGTCCTGCCCTGGATTCAGCCAGTCCAATACTCTTCGCTCTCCTTTTTCCTCTGTCCCGTCTCCCGGACCCATAAACAAATATTTGGTCTTGGGTCTTGCGAAATCATTGCGCAGAATCTCCTGACCCTGTTTAATACTCCGCCTGATTTCTTCTTCATCGCCGCCTGAGACAGCGTCAACAACAAGCCTGTAAGCTGAAACCACCGCTCCCACATAGGACGCGCTTTTCATGCGGCCTTCAATCTTTAAAGCTTTAATCCCCGCTTCCGCAAGGTCAGGCACGTTTTCCAGAAGCTGCAGGTCGCTGGGGCTGAAGTAATAGCCGCTCTCTTTTTCATCTGCGTCCGTTGTTTTATACTGCGAACGCTGGAAGCTATGCTGCGAATAAAGCCTTCTGCACGCCTGAGTGCACATTCCCCTGTTGGCTGATTTGCCGCCGAGAAAACTGGAAAAAAGACAGACGCCTGATACGCTTATACATAAAGCCCCGTGAACAAAGACTTCAAGCTCAAGATTGGTTTCTTTTTTTATGCTTTTAAGCTCTTGCAGGGAAAGCTCGCGCGCAAGCACGACACGGGAAATTCCGTGGCGTGAAAGAGCGTTTGCCCCTCTTGCACTGGCTATATTCATCTGTGTAGACGCGTGAAGCCTTAAAGACGGAAACTCTGTACGCGCCATTTCAACAACGCCGAAATCCTGAACAATAACCGCGTCAGGCTCCTGCTGTGAAAGATATTTCAGAAGCTGATACATTCGATCCGCTTCCCTTTGCTCAAAAACCGTGTTTACGGCAACATAAACTTTTTTCCCTGTCCGGTGAAGGGAACGAAGCGCTCCCTCAAACTGCGCGTATGTAAAATTAACGCTTCTCATGCGCGCGTTAAAATCTTTAAGACCCAGATATACAGCGTCCGCCCCTTCTCCTGCGGCAGCATCAAGCGCCTCCGGAGAACCCGCCGGAGCGAGCAATTCGATAGTATTCATCTGATTAAATATATCAAAAATATTTGACGGGAACTACCTTGGAATATCCGCCGGGAAAGTGAAAGCGCGCATGAAATACGGCTATTTTTTATAGAAAAATACGCGCTTTCTGTCCTCTTCCTTTAAGCCTTTAAGATGCAGAAGGTCGAGGTGCATTTTCTCCGTCTCATCGACTCTGTACGCGACAGCCCATGAGTTGACAAGTATCTCGTTTAATACAAGTTCGTTGGCCCTTGCCAGTGTCTGCAGCCTGCAGGCGAGGTTAATTCCGTAGCCGACATAATCGCGGTATTTAAGTTCGGATAATTCAGCCGATATTTCAAACTTGTATACCTTCTCCGTCACCAGCGCTCCCGCAAGACTTAAGCTGTCGTACTGCTTGAACAGTTCCTCGTTCAGGAATTCGGTATATAAATCAAATATTGTCAGCGCTTCTTTTATGGATTTGTCTGTAGTTTCGTCCCAGATAACAAAGACGCCGTCTCCCATAAGCTTGTAATATGAGCAGCCGTAGCCGAATTGATTGATGCAGGACAAAAGGTTCGATGTAAATTCCTTGATAAGCTTAAAGACAGTGTCGTCATCGTTATTGCACAAAAAATCGCTGAAATTGCGTATATCCAGGCATAAAATCAGGGCTTTATTGTGGACTCTGCCAAGATACATGCCCTCAAACACATCAACCGGCATTTTCTTCAGCCCTTCGATCGCACCGATATCCAATATAAGGCCGCGGCTTTTGTTCTCCGAGGTGCTAAGTTCGTTTAAGAGAGTAGTGTCCATTGCACCAATATAGCACGGAACACTGCTGTTTGATAAGACAATCTTGATGTATACCGGCAGCTCTTGTTTAATCCTGCTGTACAGGCAGTGTACGGCAAGCAGCAGGCGGGCTGACAAAACCATTGCGATATGATTTATTAATAATAAATTAATTGATATTTCAGAACAGCTCTGACTGCGTATTGCCCCGTCTGTATAGCAAAAGCAAACAAGGCACAGTCAACATTATTTTAAAGGAGCGCCATTCAAGAATGGTTCAACAGCATTGAAGCAATATCGTCATAACGCAAAGGGCTATAAATGTTTACGCTAGTGTACGGTTTGGGCATTATTTAAACTGTTTGCAGTTTGTGTACAGGATAGACGTTGTTTTATTTCATTGACTGAAAGGCCTTGATCCAGCAGTTCAAGAAAATAATTACGCTCTTTTTCACGGCCTTCCTCCAGACCGTCTTCCCAGGCTTCCTTACTTCTAACTGCTACTATTTCATCAATGGTTATATCATCTGTCAGCATATTAATAACCTCCGAGCCATGGCTTCTTAGAAAGCTCTTTAGAATATTATTCTCAACACAGTATTTTACAGCGGCTTTTACTGATTCATCAAGAGGTGTGTCTTTATTCAACTCCCTTATCTTTTCAATGAATATGCTGTAGCTTTCAAGAGTTTTACACTTTTTGAGTATTTCACTGTTCCGGCCTTGATTGATGTTATACACATGAACGATTAACTCAAGCGGGAGACTGTCTTGATACAGTTTCAGGTTTTTAATGTTTTTAAAAGCCGTTGATAATTTTAATACCGTATGATCCGGGTAAGGTTCAGTGCCGTTATAAAGAATAAAAAACTCAGGTATAGGGATTTCTATCTGTTTCTTATGGTACAGTTTATCACGCTCCAGTATCTTTTCATAAACATGCGCGATGTACATTAAGAGCCTTACCGGCACATTGTTGTTAATTGTCGACTGATGTTCGATTAGCACCACAATACGATCATCAATTGTAAAAGAGATATCGTTAATCTGGCACATATAAAGGACATCGGATAATGTATTGATATTGATAATTGCGTCCTTGGGTACATCAATGCCTTCGATAGCGGAATAAAGTTCGCGTAATACTTCCGGCATACTGAACAGAGCGGAAAATACACTGTCTTTATGTTTTCTGTTTATATTTGAATCCATAGCCGCCTCACAGGGCAAAGATAAAACCTTCATTAAAAAGGCTTACCTTATATGGGTTCAAATATGCTGCTTTGCATGATCGAAAAGGAAAAAATGTTTTTATTGTTACAATGTGACAGCCTTGATGCGATCCCGCACCAAAGCTTGACGCGATCCTACACCAAAGCTTGACGCGATCCCGCACCAAGGCTTGACGCGATCTCACACCAAAGCTTGACGCGATCCCGCACCAAGCCTTGACGCGATCCCACACCAAAGCTTGACGCGATCTCACACCAAGCCTTGGTGTTTATGAATTACGGTTGTTTTTGCCTAAAAGAGCGCCTAGGGTCTAACACCATAGCCCCAATTCAACTGGCCGGCGCCATCTGGTAAAGTGGTAGTAAACTTATAGATTTCTTCATTATCATCATCCTGAATAAAATAACAAATATTCCAGCCGGTTTTTAAATTCATATTAAACCAGGTTTCCTCATAATAATATTCATCTTCTATGATTTCGACTCCGGTTATGTTTGCATTCCTGTCAACATAGAGGATATGAGAATCCAAAGAAGAACTGAAACTGAAACAACCAAATACGTGTCTATTATCGTCACTGTCATAGAAAACCAAAGTAGCAAATTCAGCTTTAGCGTTATTGGGGGTTTGAGTAACATTGGGACCAAATTCACCCCATAATTCAGCCAAATCATGTAATTGTGATACAGGCGGGGCTTCTTGCAGTTTAAAGCTGATTTTTCCATTGGTTACCGTGCCGATTTCGATTTTATCAAATATTATGTATTCTCCTATTTCTTCATCCCAAAATCCGTATTCGTTATATGCTTTACCGGTTTTTGAAGACGCGGTAAATTCATCTGTTTCCCAATCATATTCATATAACTGTTGATTGGTTACGGTAATTGCGCCGCCTGAGGGGGTAGAAGGCTGTGTTGTGGGAGGCTCTATTGCAGCGCCGGGCGCGGTTGTCTGGCTGCCGTTGTCCCATACTATAACTGTTCCTTCATCAGGTGTTAAAGCGGTTAATGTGTTAGTGCCGGAAACTTTCGCGGTAATGGCGGGCTTGCTTTCATCATTCGGCTTCAGTGTAAATGTGTCTGCGCCTGAGACTTCCGTCACTTTGCCTTCG
>WQSQ01000008.1 GCA_009787775.1 Treponema sp. | reverse complement strand
GGAGTGCTGCGGCAAATTTCGATGATAAACTCGCCGTGCGGCTCTGTTTTAAACATGGAATAAAAAGTCAGTACATCATAAATTTTCGACAGCGGAACACCCAAAACTTCCGAGGTAAGCTCAGCCCAATGCTGTTCAACGCAGAATTTTCCCGACGCGGCCTGAATATCCAGCAAGACAGCTATTAACTGCTGAGGATCATTGCCGTATCTTTCCATTATTTTAAGCATTTGATTTTTGTTAAGACTTTGCATTATTTTAGTTTACGGGGATTTGCATATTTTTACAAGGCAAGAGAGACAACCGCGTTTTTTAAACTGCATATTGACCTTATTTTCTGTTTCGACTAATCTGGGATCAGAAACCGGAAAAAACGATTACGTTATTCCAATAACGTATATTTGAAAGAATTGAATTTACTCCCCTTCAAGTAATCTAATAGTTAAAATGTGATCAATATCCGCCGAAATAGCTTCTTTTACGTTCTTTTTTTCGTTCAATTTGATTGTTTCTATGGATTATTTGGCTTTGTTTTCGGTATAATAACAGGCAGGTTTAAAAAGAGCATTATGAGCCGCAGATTAGTTATATTAATGTTTTTCCTTGTCTCTTCAGCGTTAAACGCGCAGCAATCACTGCCGATTACCGGCCTTGGCAGTGATGAACATCTTTCATTTGTCGGAATGATGATACCTGATTTAATTCAGCGGTTTGGACCGCCTGGAACAGTTGCCGCAGAAAGAGGAATGGAGACTTGGCAGGACGATGTTGTTTTTCAGTACAACGGAGCGGATTTTTATATTTACAGGGATCGTGTCTGGCAGGTTAAACTTGTCTCAACGCATGGCATCTCAAACGGAGACAGAAAAGCGGTCGTTTTGCTGACTCTGGGAAACAGGGCGGTAGATTACGGAGATTATGTGCTTATGGCAATAAACAGCAGGGACTGGCCGCTGATGCTTCGCGTTAATTTCAGCAATGTTAACAATACGGAGCTGGCTGCCGCAATATATATATACCGCCCCGATTTTTAAAGTATAATGAACTGTTTACAAAACCCGGTTAGTTTTAAAAATACTATTCAATTTGCAGTGATATCACCGCAAAATAACAGAGGTTAACAATGGCAAAGATTTGCTTATGCCTTACCGCAAAAACCATTCAGCGAAATCTGGAAATATTAAACAAATACGGCAAATATACGGATATTGCGGAATTAAGGGTAGATTGCCTTGATGATGATGAGCGTTTATATATACGCCGGTTCCCCGAACTGGCGGGCATGCCTGTCATCCTTACAATCAGACGCGATGTTGACGGAGGGTATTACTCACAGGGCGAAGGGGCAAGGGTAAGGCTGTTCGCAAACGGACTTGCGTACGCGAACGCGGACTCAAGATATAATTTCGCGTATGTAGATATTGAGGACGATTTTGACGTACCCAGCCTTGAAGAAGCCGCACGTACTTTCGGAACACGAATTATCCGCTCCTGCCATAATGTAAACGGCATCATTGACAATATTCACGACAAGCTGAAATCCATGAAGCGAGTCGGAGATGAGATAGTAAAATTTGCGCTAAAAGTAAACTCGGTAAACGATGTTCTGCGGGTATTCAACGCTTCAGGCGAGTTTAAAGGACAGGATAAAATCCTGATTTGCATGGGACATTACGGTATTTATTCAAGAATCCTTACAGAAAAATTCGGCTCATTCCTGACATATTCAAGCGCGTTATCTGAAGATGAAACGCCCGGAGCTTCAGGACAAATGGATGTCCGCGAACTGGCCGAACTTTATCAGTTTAAAAAAATAACAAAAAATACCAAAGTATACGGCGTCGTCGGCTATCCTTTAAAAGCAAGCGTCAGTCCGTGGTTTTTTAATAATGTATTTAACATGGAAAATACAGACGCAGTGTACGTTCCTTTTCCGGTAGATTCCATCAGCAGTTTTATTACTCTGGCAAAAGAACTGGATGTTCAGGGGTTATCAGTCACAGTACCTTACAAGGAAGCAGTACTTAATGAGCTTACAGACAGCTCTGACGCTGTAAAGTCCATTGGAGCATGCAACACAGTATTCCGCAGCGGAGACGGATGGTACGGAGACAATACCGATTGTTTGGGGTTCTCCGCTTCGCTTCTGGAATTCCTTAATAAAAAAAACCTAAAACATAAAAAGATTACTATTGTGGGCGCCGGCGGCGTAGCGCGATCTGTCGCTTCGGAAATTTACCGTTTGGGCGGCAAAGCCCTTATATTAAACCGTACTGTCCATAAAGCAAAAAACATCGCGTCTCAGTACAATTTCCGCTTTGGAGGACTGGATAATCACGGAATAGAACTCATGGCAAAATACAGCGATATAATTATTCAGACAAGCTCAGTCGGGATGGAAGGTTTTGCTGAATCAATATCTAACGGAGATTCCGCAACACTGGATTCATACGGTCAAAAGTCCGCGGATGAAGATTCTCCAGTTGATCCTCTGGAATTATACTCTTTTACCGGAAAGGAAAGCGTCATGGATTTGATATATACGCCGGCGGTAACGCCTTTCCTGAAAAGAGCCGCGGAGGCGGGATGCAAAACCATTAACGGCTACGATATGGTTATACGGCAGGCCTGTATGCAATATTATAATTTTTTTGGCACAGAAATTCACCAGCAGTTTTTAACAAGGTTAAATACAATGGGAGCAAGCACATGGAACAGGATACAATCAGGTTAATGAATGAAGCGGCGCTGTTAAAGCAGCGTGCCGGTAAAGCAGCTGCGGACAGCATGGTAAAAAGCGGCATGAAGCTCGGTCTTGGGACAGGTTCTACAGCGGTTTACGCAGTCCGCAGAATAGGAGAACTGCTTGCACAGGGAATATTACGCGACATCTGCGCATTCGCAACCAGTTTTCAGACCGAAATTGAATGTGAAAAGCAAAATATCCCGTTTTACAATCTGAACTCACGCGAACTCTCCTCGGGGCTTGATTTAACAATTGACGGAGCGGACGAAGTAGACAAACAAAATAATTTAATCAAGGGAGGAGGGGGCGCTTTGCTTATAGAAAAATTGGCGGCTTACGCGTCCTCGCAGTATGTTATTACAATAGACGAATCCAAGCTTACAGACCGGCTTGGAAGCGGGTTTCCCGTTCCTTTGGAAGTAATCCCTGCGGCAAGAGTTCAGGTAACAAGAGTACTTGAAAAACACGGCGCAGCCGTTATACTCAGAGAGGCACTAAGAAAAGCTGGGCCTGTTATAACCGAGCATGGCAATATAATTCTGGACATCCGTCTTGGGATGGAGTTTCACGGGTCTGCGGTAACCCCTTCGTTAATGGAAACAGAATTAAATCAAATCCCCGGTGTTGTGGAGAATGGTTTTTTTACAAAGAATCCGCCGGTAGTCTACGTCGCCCGATCCAACGGAACAGTAGAAACAAGGATGATTGGTTAAAGACAAACAGTACGGGAGAAAAGTTAATGAAAAAAGATAAACTGGAACATGGCTCCACGGAACAGAGCGTAAGGGAAATCGCATCCCGTGTACGCGTACTCAGGGAAATTGAGGAAATAACAGCCGTAAATCTGGCAAAAGAGCTTGGCTTCGATCCGGCAGAATATACAGCATGGGAATCAGGGGAGAAGGATTTTCCGGTAGGAGCTCTTGTAGAAATTGCCGCAAGGTTCAAAGTTGACCTGTCTGAGCTAATAAGCGGAGCGGCATCAAAATTAAAAACATACTGTGTTACGCGGTCAGGGCAAGCCCCGGAAGTAACCCGCCGCCCGATGTACGGATATTGGAATCTTGCTTATAATTTCCACGGCAAAAACGCAGAACCTTTTCTGGTTGAAGCTTCCGCAGAAACAGAAAACAAACAAATTAATTTAAACACACATCCCGGACAGGAATTCAATTATGTATTGGAGGGGCGGCTGCTGATATCGATCAGCGGCCACGAAATTGAACTCAATCCAGGCGACTGCGTTTATTACAATTCTTCAGAGCCGCACGGCATGAAGGCATTGGGAGGAAAAGCAGCCCGCTTTCTGGCGTTTGTTTTCTAGACTACGATAAGGCGTTTAAACGCCGTAACCGCCGCAATTATTTTTTTTATAGGAGTAACAATATGTCCTTGCTTGACAAATATTTGCCAAGAACAGATTTCGAATCCTACGAGGATTTTTATAATAATTATACCGTCAATATTCCGGATAATTTTAACTTTGCATATGATGTAGTTGACGTTCTTGCACAGGAAAAACCAAACGGGCGCGCGCTTCAATGGTGTGATGAAAAAGGCGCGGACGCTTCCTTTACATTTTCTGAAATAAGAAATCTGACGGACAGGGCCGCTAATGTATTAGACAAGGCCGGAATAAAAAAAAGCGATCCTGTTATGCTGATATTAAAGCGCAGGTGGGAATACTGGCCGGTATTGCTGGCTTTGCATAAACTTGGAGCGATCGCAATTCCGGCAACGCATCTTCTTACAGCAAAAGACATTGTTTACAGATGCAATGCCGCCGGTATTAAAGGAATTGTCTGCGTTGATGATCACGATCTGATGCTTCGCATTAATGAAGCTGAAGCCGCCATGGAACAAAGCAGCGGCTTCTCCGAAAAGATGCACCTTAAGTACAAGGCATTTGTCCGTTCGGTTCACACACCAAAAGATCATGATCCGGCAAAATCCGTATTTGCAGCCGATCCGGCGCTGCAATGGAACGATTTAAGTCTGCAAATTAAAGAGGCTTCCGATGTTTACCAAAAACCGGCTGTAAATAATAAAACCGACATCATGCTTCTTTATTTTACTTCCGGCACAACAGGAATGCCGAAAATGGTGCGCCATGATTTTACATATCCTTTGGGCCACATCGCAACCGCGAAATACTGGCATCAGGTAGTACCGGAAGGTTTGCATCTGACTGTTGCCGACACAGGATGGGCAAAAGCCGCGTGGGGATGCATTTACGGACAATGGCTATGCGAAGCCGGAATCTTTGTATTTGATTATGACCGTTTTGATCCGCGGCAAATGCTGGAGATAATAAGCAGATACCGCCTGACAAGCTTCTGCGCTCCCCCTACAATATACCGTTTCTTTATAAAAGAAGATTTAAAGAAATATGATTTCTCCGCCTTAAAACACTGCAGCGTAGCAGGAGAACCGCTTAATCCGGAAATCTTTGAACAGTTTCTTGCCGGTACCGGAATTAAATTAAGGGAATGTTACGGACAGACAGAACTTACTGTCTCCCTGTGTACATGGCCGTGGCTGGAACCGAAACCCGGTTCCATGGGAAAGCCCGCGCCCGGTTACGACATCGGGCTGCTGCGCGAAGATGGATCGCCGTGCGCCATGGGCGAAGAAGGCCAGATTGCTGTGAGAACAGGCAGGCGAAAACCCTACGGAATGTTCGGGGGTTATTACAGAGACGAAAATCTCACCGCAAGCGTGTGGCGCGGCGATATCTATTATACGGGCGATGTCGCGTGGACAGACGAAGACGGCTACTATTGGTTTGTCGGCCGTAATGACGATGTTATTAAAAGTTCCGGTTACAGAATCGGGCCGTTCGAAGTGGAAAGCGCTCTTATGAGCCATCCGGCGGTTCTTGAATGTGCCATAACAGGCGTCCCCGATGAAGAACGCGGCACAATCATCAAGGCGACAGTCGTTCTTGCGAAAAATTATACGGCAGCAGACGAACTAAAAACCGAACTACAGAACCATGTAAAGAAAACCACCGCCCCTTATAAATATCCGCGGATTGTTGAGTTTGTAAACGAGCTTCCAAAAACCATAAGCGGAAAAATCCGCAGGGTGCAGATTCGCGAAGAAGACTCGGATAAAACCGAACCAAAGTAATAAAATAAAAAAGGAGAAGAAGTTATGGACGTAAAAGAACACTTAGCCGAGATTTCAGGCAATGATTATATTGACTCAGAATTATTTACCAGGTTCAGCGTAAAACGCGGTCTGCGCAACGAAGACGGCACGGGCGTACTTGTCGGCCTTACACGGGTCGGCGATGTGCATGGCTATGAAGTAATAGACGGAAAAAAGACCGCTGTCCCAGGAAAGTTGTTTTACAGGGGAATAAACGTTGGGCAGATAGCCGCCGAGGCCGCGAGCCAAAACCGATTCTGCTTTGAGGAAACAATTTATCTTCTCCTGTTCGGGAAACTGCCGACCAGGGATCAATTAAAGGCTTTCAATGTCCTTATCGGGGAAAACCGCGCGCTGCCCAGCCACTTTGTCGAAGACGTAATTATGAGGGCGCCTTCGCGCAACATCATGAATAAACTCGCTTCTTCCATACTCGCGCTGTACCCCTATGACGATAACCCAGAAAGCCAGTCCCCTGAGAATATTCTCCGCCAGTGCGTTGAACTAATCGCGCGTTTTCCCAGCATCGCGGCTTATTCCTACATGTCAAAGAAACATCACTTTGACAGCGACAGCCTAATCATTCATCAAATTGATCCTTCGTTGTCCTGCGCGGAAATACTTCTTTCCCTAATCAGGCCTGACAAGAAATACACCCAATACGAAGCGCAGCTTTTGGATCTTTCGCTTGTTCTTCACGCGGAGCACGGCGGAGGCAACAACTCAACATTTACTGTGCACGTTGTTTCCTCATCCGATACCGACACTTTTTCCTCCATCGCTGCAGGCATTGGATCGCTTAAGGGCTACAAGCACGGCGGAGCGAACGCGAAAGTTATCGAAATGATGGATGAAATAAAAAACAATGTAAAAGACTGGGAAAGCGAAAGGGAAGTTGCCGCATACCTTGAAAAAATCCTGAAAGGCGAAGCTTATGACGGTACAAGGCTGATCTACGGACAGGGCCACGCTGTCTACACAATCACAGATCCGCGCGCGATTTTACTGCGCGACAAGGCAAAAGCGCTCGCGGAGGAAAAAAACATGCTCAAGGAATTCAATCTTTACTGCCTGATTGAAAGGCTTGTTCCTTCGGTATTTAAAAGAGTTAAGGGCTCCGACAAGGATATATGCACAAATGTTGATTTCTATTCCGGCTTTGTTTACAAAATGCTCGGAATCCCTGAAGACCTGAACACCCCGATATTCGCGGTCAGCAGGATTGCCGGATGGTGCGCCCACCGTCTGGAAGAAATCACCGCCGGCGGCAGAATCATCCGCCCCGCGTACAAATGCGTCCAGCCGCAGCTCGAGTACACAAGCGTGGATAAGCGTTAAACACCTGCGGCTGCGGCGTTATTTAAACGCAGAAGCGGCAGCCGTACATACAGAAAAACTTAACATCCCTCTCAATGAATCACTCATCTGCGGCGGGCTCTTTGCAAAAGTTTCAACAGCACGTCTGCTTCTGCCTGTATACCGGCAGTTAACTGTTTGCCATAGGTAATAACAATTAATTACAGACATTGTTCCAGAATATATCGGTTTCACACCAAGCCTTGACGCGATCTCACACCAAAGCTTGACGCGATCCCACACCAATGCTTGACGCGATCCCACACCAATGCTTGACGCGATCATCCACCAGGCCTTGACGCGATCATCCACCAGGCCTTGACGCGATCTCACACCAAGGCTTGACGCGGTTTACTTTGCTTCGGCTTTATTCGGTCTGCCCCCTGAGGTGAGATATATCAAATAATTTTTATTCTCATGATACTCTGGTATAATATTGGTATTATTTAAAGAATAGGAGCTTAATTGTATGTTTTCTGAAAAAATGGACAGAAGTAAAATATCATACGGAAATAAGGAAATATTTGATAAAGATGATTCAGAATATTGGAAAAAAGCGACAATAAAGGAAAAATTACAAACAATAACATATTTAAGGGAATGTTTTTATGGAAAGGAAGCAACTACCGGAAGACTTCAAAGATTTTATACACTGTCTAAACTCAAACAAGGTTAAATATCTGCTTGTCGGCGGCTGGGCGGTTGGTTTATACGGTCATCCCAGAGCGACTAAAGACATTGATTTTCTTATTTTCACGGACAATAAAAATTTAAAAAAGCTCGGAAAAGCTCTTGCAGATTTTGGCGCGCCGCCTGTTGATATTAACTATCTGCGAGAGCGCTCGCATCTTTTGCGAGAGCGCTCGCAACTTATGCGAGAGGGCTCGCAGCTTCCGCGAGAGGGCTCGCAACTTCCGCGAGAGCGCCCGCAGCTTCCGCGAGAGCGCTCGCAGCTTTCGCGAGAGCGCTCGCGACTTTCGCGGGAACGCCCGCATAGGTTTCGGGGGCGGCCGGAAATGTTACGGAAACCCCCGAAAATTGTCTTTACACAGTAAATTACGGTGTTATTGCTACAAATTTATCCGGTCTGCCGTCAGAGTTGAATATACTCTTGTACGCCTCAACGCTGGCTGAAGGAACATAGATAAACGCTTCATCAAATCCAGGCAGCCCTTCATCTGACAATGGTGTACCCCAGAACGCAGAATAACGAGTTGAGTCTCCATTATCTTCAACAAGATTTTCAAACGTAGGAGGAACAACCGCGTTGAAAGTTACGCTTGTAAGGCTGTAACAGCTTATGAACGCCATGACACCGATGCTTTTAATACCAGTGCCGATTGTAACATCTGTAAGAGCTGAGGGTATCGGGTTATCTACAGGATTAAACTGATGATCAGGCATTCCAAATGCGTTTTTACCGATGGAAGTAACGCTGTTAGGGATTACTACACTTGTCAGTTTGATACAATGTTCGAACGCATAATCGCCGATAGAAGTAACACTGTTGGGGATTGTTATGCTTGTAATGCCTGAGCGGTTCTTAAATATACTTTCACCGATTTCAGTAATGCTTGACGGAATTGTTATGCTTCCGCTGATAGCCTGAGGAACATGTAAAATCTCAGTTTTTGCCTTGTTGTACAATATTCCGCTCTGGCTTGAAAAATTAGGATTGCTTGCATCAACAGTAATGCTTATAAGTTTTGGACAATTTTCAAACACAAAATCTTCGATAAACTCGACGCTTCCCGGGATTGTTATGCTTGTAAGGCTGGTGCAGTCTTCAAACGCGGCTCTTTCAATACCGGTAACGCTGTTGGGGATTGTTACGCTTACAAGCCCTGTGCAGTTACGGAATGCGGCGTCTCTGATGATCTCGACAGTAGAGGGGATAGTAAAGTTTCCGCTTAATGTTACCTGCGCCAGTATAAGTTCGGTCATCTCTATGTTGTACAACACGCCGTTAACAACTTTGTAATGCTTGTTGTCAGGATCTACGTTAATAACCGCAAGGCTTTTGCAGTTTCTGAATGCGGTGCCGCCGATATCGGTAATGCCGGCGTGTATGTTTATGCTTGTAAGGTTATGGCAATCTTCGAACGCGTTACCGCCTATTTTTGTAACGCTTAAGGGGATGATAACTCCTGTTATTTCAGTTTTAATAAAACCGCCTGACGGTGGATCGTAATCCCAACTACCGTCGGCTATTGTGGTTACAGGCTTATTGTTATGCACAGAGGGAATTACTATTACTCCTGATGTTGCGTCTCCCGCTGATACTTCATATTCTTTACCGTCGTTTATAAGCGTAAACTCAAGGCCGGGGGTGCCGGACATTGGTATGGGCTGCGTGCCGTCTGCAGCGCCGCACTTGGAACAGGTTTTTGTTATTACGCCGTCAGCTGTTGCGCTTACAGCGGTTGTCACTTTCCATTCCCATGTGTGCGCGCAAGCATTGCTGCCGGTATTGGTGGTACCTACAGTAACAGTGCTTTCTTCGATGGTAATGTTTATTTCAACCTTCGTTCCATCAGTATCATTAACTCTTACGGCTTTAATAGGTTCGTCGCTGGTAACAACAATTGAATTACCCGTTATTGTTATGGTTACGATCGGAGCATCGGTGTAATCAGGCTGTAATATAAAGTTTCCTTCTGTGCCGGATGCTGTTCCTTCGCTTATCAATATTTCATCTGTAAGCTTATTAAAGATAAATAATACATACGTGCCGGCTGTTACCGCCGCTTTGGCGCTGGGATCAGTAATGGTCAGTTCATAATCATAGTCGCCTTCTTCCCATGTATACACCGTATAAAGCGGTTTCGACGCCGGCTTGGCTGCAGGTTCGTTGGGACATGCGGCGAACGCTAATACGATTACCGCCAGCATGGTGATAATCCCGATTAAAAACTTTGTCTTTTTCATTTAATACTCCTTAATTAAGAAATTAATATTAAGAAAATATTATTAAAAAATAAAAACAATGTATCCCATGTAAATACCCAGGAAATGCCAAAATTCGCGTAAAATCTCCCATGTAAATACATGGGAAGCCCTATGTAAATACCGAGGATCGGGGGTTTTCGGTTTCAAAAATTACAAAGTGCGTAAATTCCTTATTGCAGGAGCTTTTTCCAAAACCGGCCGGGTTTTGGGAAAAGCTCAATTAACTTAACATTTCATATACCGCCTGTTTTATGCGAAATAACCCGGGAGAACTTGCGCGGAGCGCTGAAGAAACACTATATTTGATATATGGGACAATATGACAGCTGGGAATATTTAACCAATTTCCTCAAAAAGAACCTGAACAATTTTGAGGAAGAACTTTCCGGGGCTCCTTACGCCGTAAAGGTAAAGCGTCATCCCCGGCGGGCGAATCTTGTCATGTTCAGGTACAGCCAGTTTGAATCGGACTTTACAAATCCTATAGTCCGCTGCTGCCGCGGTTCCGTTTACGACATTAATGAGGAAGCCGGAACGGTAAAACCCTGCCTTCTGCCTTTTTTCAAGTTCATGAATTCAGGCGAAGCCGGCGCCGACCCCATCGACTGGAACAGCAAACTGTATGTAAGGGACAAACTTGACGGTTCTCTCCTTAAGCTCCTCAAGGAAGATGACGGAAACGATCTCTGGACGACAAACGGCAGTTTTGACGTAAACGCCGAAGTGCCGGAGTTTATCCGTACAGATAACGATGAAAACCTTCCGCCGCCGTATACTTTCGCGGGCCTGCGCGATTACGCGCTGCGCGGACGCAGAGACGAAATAAAGCGCCTGCCGAAAGGCTGGACGTTCATGTTTGAGCTTGTTTCTCCCTACAACAGGATAATTGTCCCGTACAGGGAAACAAAATTATACCTTTTGGGCTGCCGCGACAGCGAAGGACAGGAACATACTCCCGAATGGACCGCGGACAGCTTCGGTCTGTCTTTTTCCACGCCGCAGATTCTTCCGCTTAAAAACCTTGATGCCATAATCGCGTACTGCCAGGCTGTAGATACTGACGACCGGGAGGGCTTTGTTGTTCAGGATGCCAATTTTAACCGCATAAAGGTTAAAACAGATCATTACAGAAGCCTTTTTTACCTGAAAGGCGAGGATCATTTTTCTGACGAGCGTCTCTTTTCCGCCATCAAGCAGGGAAGCATCGATGACGCGATTGTCGCGTGGCCGGAAATCCGCAAAAGAACTGACGAAATTACCTCGGAATGGATTGGTTTCAGGAACGCTGTAAAAGCGCTTTGCAAAACCGCCGCTGGTTTTTATCAGGAATGCAGAAACGGCAGCGAAGACCCAAAGGAAGCTAAGAAACGCTACGCCGAATATGTAATGGACAAGCACAGGACTTTCTCTTCTTTCCTCTTTGAAATAATAAAAGAAAACGCCGATATTGAGCCGCTTTTCAACAGGATTAATTACAGTGAACTAAGAAGCTTCTGGATGCCCGAGATAAAAGAGTTTTAACCTGATAGAATTGGCAGCGGGGAACGCCGGTTGAGTCCAAAGAAAGGGAAGTCATCCAAATATGTCTGCATATACACTGACGGCGGACCAGAGAAATGGGCTTTTGTTGTTGTAAAACAAAACAAAATAATCCATGAAGAATCAGGGAAATACGGTATCTCTGCATCTACCAGCAATGACGATACAGAATCCGAAGGGATTATTCACGCGATGCAGTACGCCAAAAATCACCCTGATAATTATATTCTTACCACCGATTCTCAGGCAATAATCGCGAAGGTTAACGGAAATACTGCCAATGTTACGAAAAATCCCAATATACGGGGAATTCAAACGCTGTTAAACGACTTTAAAGAGTCGCATCTGCCTGTCAGTCTGTGCATTAAGTGGGAAAAACGGCTTTCGAATGAGTTTATGGCAAGAGCGGATGGATTATGCAGGAGAAAATGAACGCTCTACCGTTAACCCGGCGTAAAAAGATCAGGGAAAACGAATAATCTATTGAAATATATACTCTGATACTTTAAAATGGGCTGTAATAATCATTGTTGGAGTTGCGGTGTTTTCCTGTAAAACGGCCACTTTGCTCCGTATGATGTGCGTATTATTTCGGTGTTGATTGATTGTGTCAAATTGTACGAGCTTCTCTGGCGGATGACGGGCCCTTCTCAGGACATCTTTAACAAACTGGAAAAAGATGAAATGGCAATGTATGAGCTTATCGCAGCTTTATTGCAGGAGAAGGAATGGCTATAACACAAAATAATCTAATAAATAAAAGAATCAGCGGAAGAAAGGTCGGCTTGATGCCGAACTTAATCGCTGATAAAAGAATCTTTCATCAAACTGGCGCTCATCTGGATCGCCCCCGCCTGAATGCGTTATTTGAAAAAGCAGTTAATTATCCGCTGGTTATCGTCTGCGCCGGCGCAGGTTACGGCAAAACAAGGGCAGTTTTTTCATTTTTATCCAGGTATAAAGCGGCTTCAATATGGCTTCAGCTTTCAGAGCACGATAATGTAACAGCCCGTTTTTGGGAAAGCTTTTCCAATATGATGTCTTTTTCCCAGCCCAGAGCCGGAGCGCGTTTAAAAGAAATAGGATTCCCCAAAACTAACGAAGCGTATTTAAAATATTCTGCGATAACGCGCGGATTGGCATCATTGCCTGGTAAGCACATCAGGGTATTTGATGATTTCCATCTGCTGCACAATCCCGCCCTGCTCAGGTTTTTTGAACAGGTACTCAATTCATGTCCGCCAAATGTAGCCATAATACTGATCTCACGAACCATGCCGGACTTCTATCTGATAAACAGGAACCTTATTGAACGCACTGTCACAATCAGCGAAGATACATTGTGCTTTACCGAAGACGAAATCGCGGGGTTCTTCAGCCAGATTAATCTTCCTGTCATGAGGGGAGATGTACGGAATATTTACGATGACACACAGGGATGGGCTTTTGCCATAAATATGATCGGACGTTCTTTGGTTAAAGAACGCGCAAACAGCGTCTGCAAGTATGAACGAAGCGCGCTCGAAGCGACAAAGAAAAACATTTACCGTCTTATCGAGGCGGAAATTTCCAATATTGTTACAGAGCCGCTCATGCGTTTCCTGCTGCGTATTTCGCTGATCGATCATCTTGCCGCCAGTCTGATTAAATTATTGGCAAAAGATGATTCGCTCGTTAGGGAAATGGAAACAGTAAATGCTTATATACGATATGATTTTAATCTGGATACCTACATGATCCATCATCTATTGCGTGATTACCTTAAGAAGAAACAGGAACAGGTGTTAACGGAAAACGAGAGAAGACAGACATACCAGACTGCGGGTGAGTGGTGTGACACAAACGGTTATCACACAGACGCAATTTCCTATTACGAGAAGTCCGGCGATTACAGTGCTATTGCGCACAAAATAGGATCACTGAATGTACAGATGCCGCCGGATACGGCGAAATATGCGCTGCGCATATTTGACAGCGCTCCTGACGAAGCGAAGTCCCAAAATATAATGTTTCCGGGAATGCATATCAGACTGAGAATAAACACAGGCCAGCTTGATGAAAGTACAATAGCTCTTGCCCGCATGTATGCAGAAAATTATGAAGCGCAGCCTGAATCATTCGAAAAAAACCATGCTCTCACTGCCATTTACGGCAATTGGGCAATTTTATTAATGTTCATGTGCACATACACTGATGTTTATGACTTTGAAAAGTATTATAAAAAAATGGGAGAGTGCTGCAGCAAAATTTCGTTCAAGACTATCGGTTCATTTAACATTATACCGATGAGCGCATGGGCATCTCTGGTAGGAACAAACCGAAAAGGCGCGCAGGAAGAATACATTGACGCCATTTCCCGTTCAATTCCTTACGCATCCATTCTGGGAAAAGGCTTTCTTACCGGTTTTGACGACCTTGCGCGCGGTGAACTGTGTTTTTGCCGCGGACAGATAAATGATGCTGAGCAATACCTTAAGCAATCGGTAGAAAAAGCGCGCGTCTGCGGACAGTATCTCACACAGACCCGCGCCCTGATATACCTGATGCAGCTCGCTTTTTTCCGCGGAGATCTTAATGAAGCAACGGTAAAACTCAAAGAGATGGAAGCGATGATAAGCGAGGAGGATTACGGAGTCCGTTACACTATGTACGATATCGCCTGCGGATATTACCAACTGTCGCTGGACAGATGCGAACATATACCAGACTGGCTGAAAAGTGATTTTTCACCGTATACTCATCCGTCTTTTCTGGAAAATTATGCTAACCGCGTAAAACTGCAGTATCATTATAAAACACATAAGTACAGCGCACTGTTGGCTTTTATAGAAAACTCTACGGAACAGCAAACGATTTTATTAAGTCAAATTGAATTAACAACGCTGAAGGCGCTGTCCCTTTACCGGCTTAAACGGCGGAATGAAGCAATCACAGCGCTCGAACAAGCCTGGCATCTGGCAGAATCAAACAATATCATTGTGATGTTCGCCAAATACGAGAAGGACATTCGAACATTAACAACTGCCGTTATTAAAGATAACTGCATGAATGATAACACATGCCTAATTCCAAAAAAATGGCTGGAAGACATTAACCGAAAATCATCAGCCTACGCGAAACGGAAATTTAAAAATATATCTGAATATAAATTGTCCAATAACATCAGGAAAGAAGTAATTCTGACAAGGCGGGAAACCGACATCATGAAAGATCTTTCGGATGGATTTTCGCGTAATGAGATAGCGGACAATCAGAATCTTTCAATTAACACGGTAAAAAAAGCAATTAATTCAATCTATGATAAATTAGGTGTATTCAGTCTGCCTGAAGCCATTCGCGCCGCGGTTGACAGAAAGATTATTTAAAAACGGAACAAGCTGTTATCCTCGTGGGATAATATAAAACTTATTTAAGAGCTTTTTCCAAAACCAGGTTGGTTTCGGAAAAAGCTCTTATTAATAATAGATCAAGCTTTTGCATACATGCCAATAACATGTTACAATTAACATATATAAAATGATCCAAAAGGAAAGCGTAAACAGTATAAATTTTCAAAATATTACCGTATCCGGCTCAGATCTAAAGCACAATACAATTTTTAAATTTGATCTGGAAAATAATTTTTCTGCGTGGAAATCCTGGCGTACCAATGACGGGCGGGTTCTTCCTAATGTTAACAGCAGCTTTTCACAAATTATAAATCCCTTTGGCAGCGGCAGCCTTATTTTACTTACCTCTTTTTTTGATCCTGCCTTTGCAGGAAAATCCTTCGGCGGATTCGGTATGAGAATACCAATCAATCCCCCTGTAACCATAAGCAGCCATACATTTATTGAATTTGATCTTTATTACCCTGTCAGTGCAGTCGGGAAATATATGAGATTTGAAATCTGGTCTACCTCTTCCGGCGGCGAAGGGAAACAGGGGGTTAACGGTTTTGCCGGAAGCAGCAGAACACAGATTTATATAAGAGCCTCCGATTTGGACAGTATCGAAATAATAAGATCGGACAGAGCAGGTTTTTATAACGGAGACACATGGTATAAGAGATCTGTTTACGCGGCAGTTCCGGTAACATCCGGAAGCTGGGAATACATGAATATCGATCTGCACACAGAAATCGGTGCAAAGCTGAACGGCGATCAAATTATGATCGGAAATATCCTGCTAACGCAGATAAAAACAGGCGAGTCGGATATACCTGATGCGGTTAATATAAAAAGTTTTATGGATGTCAATCCAATTAAAGGAAAGTATAACCCTGATAACGGATATTTTCTTATTGGCACTTCAGGGACAGGAACCATTGCGCCCGATTCAATAAGGGCCCGCCACTATGAAATTTTTGTTGATAAGGACAATCTTACTCCGGATTGTCATATAAGACCTCCAATATGGCTCAGGAACGAATATCCGGATTTTAAATTCAAATTTGACGGTGAAGGGCCGGAATGGAACATGCCTGACGATGCTTACATTAGTATCAGGGATTCGGGAGCAAAATATAAATTACACGGCCATTGTCTGGCATGGACTAATCAGTCGCCTCCGTGGATGTGGCAGATTATTCCTGAAAATGTTACTTCCATGCAATGGAAATCTGACTGTTTGTTTTATACAGGAGGTAATAATGCAACAGGACCGTATATTAAAGTAAGCAGGGATGCTGCCCGCAGACTGTTGTTTAATCATGTCCTGTATGTAATGCGGCACTTTATGACAACAGATGCAAGATATGATTCAAGCGAAAAACGGGGTATTATCCCGTTTCATTCATTTAGTGTTGTGTCAGAAGAAATTCACGAAAGCAGATATGACTCTATAATTAATGCTAAACCCAATGAGTGGAAATCCGCCATGAAAAACCTTTCATGGCTTATGGCGATGACTGATCTGGATATTAACGACATGGAAAATCATTATATTTATCTGCTGTTTAAGTTCGCACATATTGCAGTTCCCAATTCACAGATGGCAGCCAAATACAAAACCCATTTTAACGATCCGGGAATAATACCGGAATACATGAAAACGGATAATCATGATGATAATGGCAGTATTGACGCTTTCATTACAGAAAAGCCTCCCATACTTGTCTACAGTGATTACAGTATTCTTGTTTTGTTCAGGGCAAAAGTTGCATACAATATGATTAAGGAACTTAATGCTAAATGGAAAAACGATCCGCTCTATGACGGCAGAAATTTGATTGAGTGTATGGGAATACAGGGACATGAAATTGTTACTCCTGTTACAGCCAGTCAGAACAGGCGATCAGCCGCCATGTTTGCAAGTCTAATAGATGAAGGTCTGCTTGATTGTATCAGCTACTCAAGCGTTGACATGAGGCAGCCGTATATCGCACCTGGAGGAGAGGCTCATGCTCCGGCGGTATTAAACCAAAAGCAGGCTGATTCAATCGGTTATCAATACGCGCTTCTTTTTAAATTGTTTGAAAAATATAAAAAGTATATTGATCATGTCATTATCTGGAGCCAATACGGAGCAAGCCTAATGGACAGTTATGTACCGTTCGATCAGGAAAAAATGGCAAGTCAGGCATATTACGGTATAATGGAGCCGGATAAATTCATTATTGAACATTCATATTTAAATGGATTTTTCAACGGTGAATATGAGAAAATTACAGAATAAGTTATTATATTTTTAACTATTTTCTTTTTTTTACTTGTATTTCCGTACTATCTATTATAGAATTTTTCATATAACTCGTTGAGTTATATGGCTCGTTGAGCTGTGCTTATTGATAGAAATTTAAAAATTTTTATCTAAGTTAAAACTGATTTTGAGAGGTTTAATTATGTTTAAGGATGGAATAGGAGTTTTTCTGTGGAAGCTTGCGGTTGCGCTGTATTTGATTGCAAATGGTGTTTTAGGATTAATGGGTGGCGGTGATTATCATACAATACTTACTGGCACAATGAAATTTCCGTCAATCATTGCAACGATAATTGCTGTTTTATCGTTAATAGCAGGTATTATGGTAGTAATTGAGATGTTTGGCAAAACCATTCGCATTTTGGATTATATTGCGTTGGGTCTTGCGGTTATCTGGGCAGCGTATATCGTCATTGGTATTATTTCGTGGGTTACAAGTCCCGGCAATACTACTATCTGGTACATGTTACAGAGATTGGGTGTTCATACAATGGTTCTCGGTTCTCTCCTTATTACAGCCAGAAAGGGCAACAGGTAGCAGCTACTTACAGCAGAGGTGTCCGAAGAAGTTATTCCGTCTTCTCGTGCAGCTCCTGCCGTTCACAAAGAACCGCATATGCTTGAAAAGTTTATGCGGTTTTTTTATGTCCTTTAATCTTTAACGGAGCTGAAGTTCTGGTTTACTCTGTAATAAAATGTTTTATACTAATAATCATCCGGATTTGAAACTGCAAGAAACGCAGGTTTAGGTTCCATGTTTCCGTCGAATAGACAGGGATTCCCGACTGATTTCCAGCTGTTCTTGTCGTCCATTCCCCAGAATGTTACCCGTGCTATTTTGTCTCTGTATTCCCTGAACAGGCGGAAGAGCGCTGCGTAAAGATTAGCCTGCGCCTGAGCTTGCGGCTCCGGCATTACAGAATTTCTGTTTACTCCCCATTCACTTGAGTTTGTCTGGCGCGATTCAACATCAAGCTCGGTTATGGATATTTCAACTCCAATTCCCGAAAATAGTTCCAGAGAATTGCGTACATCACCAATATTAAGCCAAAGCCCGTAATGTCCCTGCATACCGATTCCGTCAATCAGATTTCGGCTATTGCCCTCGGCTTTGTATTTATCGTTAATTTCCTTAACCATATTCCTGACAGCTGCCGCTTTATTACGGTTATTCAGACCGTAGTCGTTATAATAAAGAATAATATCCGGATCTGCCTCGCGCGCGGTTCTGAAAGCGAGTTCTATAAAGTCCGGCCCAAGCGTTCTGTACCAGCCGCTGTTAGTTCGCAGGCTGCTTCTCCAGTCTGAAGGATCTGTAATGCTGTCCCCCATTGCTTCATTTACGACATCCCATGAAACTACTCTGCCTTTAAAATGATCCAGTACAGTATTGATATGGTTGACCATGTTCTCTTTTGCTTCTTCCGCTGTTCCCGCCGTAAACCATGCGCGGGATTGGGAATGCCATACAAGAACATGACCGTGAACCTGCATACCGTTTTCTTTTGCCTTGTCAGCCATGCGATCGGCTTCCGTCCACCTGTATGCTCCGCCCTTGTTTGCCGGAGCAAGACGATCAGGTTTCATATCATTCTCGCATGTTACAATGTTAAAATGTTTTTTTAACAGGTCAAAATTATCACCGTCCATATAGGCTGGAGTGATAATATTCCCGATTAAAAAATCATTTTTATATATCGTTTTCAGCGCTGTTTTATCTTCGCAGGCGGCTGTACAGAGTATTATGAAAAACAATGGAACCAATATTGTTTTTTTTATCATAATATTCCTCTCTTGTTTTGTATTAATAATATATTTACAGATGAGATTCACCCATGTCAAGACAACTATCGTATGACACGGCATAACTTGTAAGGGAACCAACCAGGTTCCCCTACAAGTCCAATATTAATTGTCTCTTGTAACATGACATTCATTTTTTATTACTGTATACTGCCTTTATGAGTAAAGAAATGACAACAGCTCAGCTTGATGCCTTTTTTAAAAGCGTTCTGGATATCGAAGGATTTTCTTCCATTGATGATTCCCAAAACGGAATCCAGATCGATAATGACGGCAGCGCAGTCCGAAAAATTGCATTTGGAGTAGATGCCGCCCTTGAAACATTTGAACAGGCTGCGGTTATGGGAGCTGGTATGCTCTTTGTTCATCACGGGCTTTTTTGGGGAACACCTCTAAGAGTAGCCGGGAATCTCAGGCGGCGGATCAAGTTTCTTCTGGATAACAATATTTGCCTTTATGGCGTTCACCTGCCTCTCGATCAGCATCCAGTACTTGGAAATAACGCAGTTCTTGCGCAGCTTCTGGGATTGGAGAATATCCAGCCTTTTGGCTCATATCATGGGCGCAAGATCGGCTATAAGGGAACATTTCCAAAACCTGTAAAGATTGATGATGCTGTAAAGAAAATCAGTTTTGTTAACAGGCCGCCTTTAAGCGTTTTCCCGTTTGGGAAAAGCGAATGCGCGAACGCGGCCGTCGTTTCAGGCGGCGCTGCTGATAACGCGAACGAAGCAATCGAAGAAGGGATTGATTTGTTTGTAACAGGCGAAAGCAGGCACAGCATATACCATAAATGCCTTGAAGAAAAATTAAACATGATTTCAGGCGGACACTATAGTACCGAAGTCTGGGGAGTTCAGGCCGTTATGCGTCACTGTATTTCCGGGCTTGGCATTGATGCTGAATTTATTGATATTCCTACAGGATTGTAATACCGTTTTTGCTGAAACATAATTCTCCGGAAATAAAAGAACTGTGCTATTGCCTTGACCATGCCCAATTAAAAACATAAACTGTATCTGTATTTAAATATAATGTTATCCGGAGTTTTAATGAAGCAATTTGCGAAAGAACGGCTATTACCCTTGTTGCTTACTG
Organism: Treponema sp.; assembly: GCA_009787775.1. GTDB lineage: Bacteria > Spirochaetota > Spirochaetia > Treponematales > Breznakiellaceae > WQXQ01. The sequence continues at coordinate 26,502 of WQSQ01000008.1, read as the reverse complement.
CCTTAATTTTACTGATAGATCAGATATCCAAAGCAATTATCGTTAAAATCAAGCCCTTACATCCCGCATTTATACATGATGTTTTTAACAATGACTTTCTCTGGATATACCATGTACGGAACAAGGCGATAGCTTTCAGCCTGGGTGAGAACATTCCGGATTTTATCAAACCGGTTATATTCATTATTGTCCCGATTCTGGTTTTGGGGTTTCTTGTGTGGTATTATTTCAGGACAGATGAGTTTACATGTATTCAGCGCTGGGCTGCAGCAGGCATTATCGGCGGCGGTATGGGAAATATTATCGACCGGATATTCCGTCCCGACGGAGTAGTGGATTTTATCAGCATAAAATTTTACGGTCTTTTCGGTTTTGAACGCTGGCCGACATTTAATGCCGCTGACGCATCTGTCGTAGTGTGCTGTATTCTTTTGCTTGTTACCATGTTTTTCACATTCAGAAAAAACGGAAAAGGAGTCAAAAAGTGAATAAAAAAACAAATACTGTACTGTTTATTCTGGGTGCAACTTTATTTAATGTCATTGTCTGTATAGCGAGCTTTTTAATCCTGTTTTTTTTATACGCAAGATTCATTCATCCAATACTGCCGGAAAGCAGCCAATCATGGAGCTTTACAGTAATCTTTATCGGCGCCATTGCGGTTTCAATTCTAGTTTACCGCGCTGTCTTAAAAGTCCTGATCAAGAAAATTGACGTTGAAAAATATTTTGATCCTATTTTTTCAAAAAGCAAGAGTATTAAGAAAAATTAACAGCGCATTTGGCTTTTGTTAGTGTCCGTCTATAATGTGGACATATATAAATTTATTTTATTCGCTCAATCGAAACTACCCTTCCTGTATCAGCGTCTATCTCCGCGATTATCCCCTGCATTTGCCCCGGACCTTTCGGTAAAGCCGTTTCCATGTGATACAGTACCTGTTTGCGGACGCGCTCCAGGCAAATTTGCGGATCCATTCCAATTACACTGTCTGTATTTCCGGTCATACCGAGGTCTGTAATGTATGCGCTGCCTCCAGGCAGTATTCGTTCATCAGCGGTCTGAACATGAGTATGCGTTCCGGCAATAACCGCGGCGCGGCCGTCGGCAAAATAGCCAAGCGCCTCTTTTTCACGGCTGGATTCGGCATGAAAGTCAACCAAAACAATACTTAAAGCGGCAGAAGGGCTGCTGTCCAATGATAAAGAATGAGTATCTTTCTTATCTCCATTAACTAAACCAAATATATAGTCAAAACATTTAAAAGGGCAGTCGATGGGGTTCATAAACTCACGCCCCTGAAGGTTTATTACTGTCCAGATGGTTCCTTTCTTGTTTAAACTAATGAACCCTTTTCCTGCAACATTAAAGCTACACTGCGAACCTGAGGAGTAATTCGCAGGGCGCAGCATGTTTTTCTCGGTTTCCAGTATTGTCCAGAATTCGCGTTTTTCCCACACATGATTGCCGGAAGTAACTACATCAGCTCCCGCCGCGATGATGCGCCTGTAATCGCTCTCTGTCATGCCAAAACCCTGCGCGGCATTTTCTCCGTTAACAGTAACAAAACTGATACTGCGATCCTTAATCAGGGCAGGCAATCTGGCTTCGAGTGTTTCCAGACCGAAAGATCCCACTACGTCACCAATCATGGCTGCTTTTACTAGATTCATATAAAAAATATAACAAGTAATAAAACGATTGTCACTTGGTATTGATAGAAACTAAATATAAATATACACTGATTGTATGACAAGGGGTATCCTTATAGCAGGTAATGATTGCGCTCTCAGCCGGGCAATTGAAACTGAGACTATAAGAAGAGTGGAACAGTATGTTTCTGCCATAATACCGAACAGAATTTCCGGTGCATCGAAAAATCAGTCTCAGGAAACAGGACGGCTTCCTCTGGAGTGGAATCCGTCGAGTCCAATATCGGCGCGGACGCTGGCAATCGCTGCGGAAAACCGGCTTGAACACATTGGTGAAGCTATTCTGATTTGCTCACCTCCTTCAATCCGAAGCAGCGCGGCGGAACTTTCCCTGTCTGATGTCGACATGATGATTAACGACCAAATTAAAGGATGGTTTTTCCTTGTAAAGGAATTGGCTGTTCTGTTCAGAATACGCAAACACGGAACCATGGCGCTTGTATATCCCGATATCCCGAGTTCAGGAAAGGATGATACTGTCGACATGCTCGGGCCTTCGGCGCTCTCGTCGTTCCGTGCTTTTGCAAACGGACTTCTTGCAGCCGCAGGCAATGAACCGTATACAACGATGGGGTTCTACACGACAGACGCCGGCAACGAAGCGGCTTTCGCATCTTATATATTCAAATCGCTGGAAGACATAAGAAAAAGTTCTAACGGCAAACTCCATAAATTCGGAAAATTCCATTTTTTCAGATAAAACAGAAAAAACACTTCAACAACAGGATATATTACCCATATTGAAAGATATCTTTTAATGACGTAATATAAAAAACAAATGGAGAGGTTTTGATTGAAAACTGTTTTTGTTGTTGATGACAATAATGTTAATTTACTGTCAGCTGACGAAGCACTATCAAAATTTTACAGGGTTTACACACTGCCGTCGGCTTTGAGCATGTTTGAACTGCTGGATGATGTAAGACCTGATATAATTCTTCTTGATATTTTAATGCCGGAGATGGACGGATTTGAAACGCTGAAGCGCTTGAAATCCAGCGGCAGGTATAACGGTATTCCGGTAATTTTTGTTACCAGCAGAAATGATCCTCTGACTGAATCTCTTGGCTTTGAAATAGGCGCGATAGATTTTATCTCAAAACCGTTTTCAGGGCCAGTGCTGTTAAACCGCATAAAAACACATCTTGAAATTGAAGATATAATCCGCGAACGTACGGAAAATATTAAAAAAATGAAAAATAGTATTGTGTCTGTTCTGGCGAATATGGTAGAAAACCGTGACACAATAACAGGCAGTCACATTGAACGCACAACCAAGTACATCAGGCTAATCCTTAATAAAATGCTGGAGCTTGGTGTTTATTCCGATGAAGTCAGAAGATGGGATTTAGAAACTGCCATATCGTCCGCGCGTCTTCATGATGTCGGAAAGATTATTATATCAGATTCAATTTTAAACAAGCCCGGCAGCCTTAGCCCGGAGGAATTTGAAATAATAAAAACACACACCGCTGAAGGCGAAAGAATTATTGATACCATTATAGAGGATTCAGGAGATGAGATATTTCTTCAATACGCAAAAATGTTTGCAGGTTACCATCATGAACGATGGGACGGGAAAGGATATCCGCACGGACTGAAAGGAGAAGAAATACCTCTTCAGGGACGCATTATGGCAATTGCCGATGTTTACGATGCGCTTGTTTCCAAACGATCATATAAAAATGCGTTTTCGCATAAAGATGCAGTGGAGATAATAAAAAAAAGCGGCGGTACCCATCTTGACCCGCAGTTAATAAATGTTTTTCTTGAGTGTGAAAGCGAAATAGAAAGAGTAAGTACTGAATGAGAGGAAACGCAAACCGAGTTATATTAATACTGCTTTGCGCTTGCGCCCTTACTTACTGTACGAACAATTCAACTGAACACTCTCATGATTACGCACTATTTAAAACATTTCGCAGCATTCCGGGAGTAACAGAACATGAAACTGCGGAAATAAACGCGCTTCGGGAAAAATATGAATCATTTACATACGGAATGATTCTTTCTACAGAGGCATTTGAAAAAGAAAACGGCGAAACAGGCGGATATGCCGCACTTTTCTGCGAATGGCTGACGCAGCTTTTTAATATTCCTTTTATTCCAAAAATTTATGCAGCTAATGAACTAATCCGGGGATTAAATAACAGGGAAATTGATTTTTCGGGTAATATAATGCCGAACGAGGAGCGTTTAAGAACGCTTTTTTTGACTGACACAATTGCCGAAAGACAGTTTGTAATGGTGAGGCTTGAAGGAAGCCGCTCCATTGATAAAATACTGGAAGAACGCCCGCTCAGGTTCGCGTTTGCGGCTTACACTCCCCTTGAAGAAGCCGTGGCATCTGTAATGGAAGCCAGCACATATGAAGTAATACCTGTAAACGGGTTTTCAGGCGCATACCGCCTGCTTGAAAATGATGAAGCTGACGCGTATATCGCGACAAGCACCACAGACGCGGCGTTAATTAATTATGACAATATTGTCATAGAAGATTTTTTTCCTCTGCTTTTCAATCCTGTTTCCATGGCAACGGCTAACCCTGAACTGATGCCAGTCATTTCTGTTGTTAACAAAGCGTTAAGAAACGGCGCCATGTACCATCTTATTAATTTGTACAATCAGGGAAATATGGATTATAAAAAATATAAACTGTCCATTTTGCTCAGCGATAAAGAACGCGAATATATAAAAAACAATCCGGTAATTCCGGTTGGGGTGCAGTCAAATAATTATCCGTTTTCTTTTTACAACTCGCGCGAAAAGAAATGGCAGGGAATATTTTTTGATTTAGTAAATGAAATTACATCGCTTACGGGTATTAAATTCAATGTAGTAAATGATGATAAGGCGTTATTTCCGGCTGTTCAGGAACTGTTGAAAAAAGGAGATGCCGCCATTATTCCGGAACTGGTCAGGACAAAAGAACGCGAAGCTTTTTTCATCTGGTCTGATGTGCTTATAATGACAGATCATTACGCGCTTGTTTCAAAATTGGAACATCACAATGTCTCGCTTAATGAGATTCTGCTGGAAAAAGTAGGCTTTGCCGCAAATACAGTTCATGCCGATATGTTCAGGCAATGGTTCCCCAATCATAAGCACTCAATTGAATATGAAACAATTGATCTTGCTTTCGAGGCCATGCAGAAAAACGAAGTCGACCTTGTTATGACAACCCAAAGAAGGCTAATGCAGCAGACTCATTATCTGGAACATACCGGCTATAAAATAAACCTGTTATTCAGCCAGCCGATAGAAACAAGATTCGGATTTAACAGAAATGAAACCGTCCTGCGCTCGATTATCGATAAATCGCTTAAATTAATTAGTGTTGACGCAATTACAGTTCAATGGTCGCAGAGAACTTTTGATTACCGTGTAAATGTGGCGGAAGCGCGTCTGCCATGGCTGCTTGGCGCAATATCCATGTTCGCCGTTGTGCTTTTTCTTTTATTGGTGATGTTCTACAGAAGCAGTGATGAAAGAAGAAGACTTGCCCAACTGGTAGATAAGGCAAATGAAGCAAACAAACTTAAAAATGTTTCTACCAGATCAATGGAAACCATTCTGAACAGCATTGATGCGATGATCTATGTTACCGAACCGAGTACCAACAAAATTCTTTTTGTTAATGAAAGCATGAAGAAACATTACGATATAGCAGGAGACTGTACCGGAAGATTATGCTACGAGGTTTTTCAAAAAGATATTTATAATAGATGCAGTTTCTGTCCCTGTTTCCAGCTTGACAATGAGCCTGAGAAGGTAATAATTTGGGAAGAACACAACACATTAACCAATAAAATATACCGCAATACCGACAGATATATAGACTGGCCCAATGGACAGACTGTTCATGTACAGCATTCTGTTGACGCAACAGAACTGGTCGCAGCAAAAGAATTCGCAGAAAGGAGCAGCCGTTATAAGAGTTCTTTTTTGGCAAACATGAGCCATGAAATTCGCACCCCAATGAATACAATTCTTGGAATCGCAGAAATCCAGCTTCAGAAAGAAAAACTTGATACAGATACACAGGAAGCTATCGCAAAAATATATGAATCAGGCGATATACTTCTTAACATCATCAACGACCTTCTTGACCTGTCAAAAATAGAAGCTGGTAAACTGGAACTGACTCCGGCAAAGTACGATATATCAAGCTTGATTAATGACACAGCTCTTTTAAACCGCCTGCGTTATGACAGCAATCCAATTGAATTTATTCTGCAGATGGATGAGAATACTCCGCTTGAATTGTTCGGTGATGAGCTTCGCATTAAACAGGTTTTGAATAATCTCTTATCCAATGCGTTTAAATATACTGCCGAAGGCAAGATAGAGTTTTTTATATCTGTTGAACCAGTGCAAAATTCCATACCTGATGATGTAATTCTTGTTTTCCGCATTAGTGATACCGGACAAGGTATGACAAAAAAGCAGATTGAAATGCTTTTTGATGAATATACCCGTTTCAATATGAAAACCAACCGCGCTATTGTCGGCACAGGCCTGGGTATGAGTATTACAATGCGTCTTTTAAATGAGATGAATGGTAAAATTGATGTTAAAAGCGAGGCCGGCAAAGGCTCTGTTTTCACGGTACACATTCCGCAGAAACGGATTGGTTCGACTGTATGCGGAACTGAACTTGTTGAGAAACTGCGGAATTTCAATTTTCAAGGTTCAACCATTGCAAAAAAGATTCAGTTCTTCCGCGAGTATATGCCGTACGGTAGCGTTCTTATTGTTGATGATATGGATTCAAACATTTATGTTACAAAAGGCATGCTGATGCCGTATGGTTTAAACATAGATACTGCATCCAGCGGATTTGAAGCAATAGATAAAATTAAAAGCGGTAAAGTATACGATATTATATTCATGGATCATATGATGCCGAAAATGGACGGTATCGCAGCCGCAAAAATAATACGCGACTATGGATATAAAAATAGTCTTATTGCCTTAACAGCAAACGCGTTAATCGGCCGCGCGGAAATGTTTATGAAAAACGGATTCGATGGATTTATATCCAAACCGATAGATTCCCGCGAATTAAATGTGATATTAAATGATTTTATCCGCAGTAAAAAATCGCAGGAAACCGTGGAAGAAGCGAGAAGGGAGCAGCGGGAAAAGAAATTTAAAATAACTCCTGTTATTATAAGTTCAGAAAAAAAGAAATTTTTTGTACATGATGCCGAAAACGCGGTAAAAATACTGGAAACCATAGTCGGGAAATTACCGGAAATTGACAATGAAGAAAAAGAGTTGTACATAACAACTGTACACGGAATGAAAAGCGCTCTGGCGAACACAGGAGAGACAGAAGCTTCCGCCTTCGCGAAAAAACTGGAACAGGCAGGCGAAGAAAATAATGTTTCTTTAATATCAAGTGAGACGCCTGCGTTTATCAATACGCTTCAATCCTTGATTAACAAAAATAAACCTGAAGATAAATATAATTCGTTAAAAATTACTGCAGAGGACTCTGCTTTTCTGCATGAAAAGCTGCAGGTTATAATAACAGCATGCGCCGCGTTTGATAAAAACACAGCCAGGCTGGCGCTTGATGAATTAAAAACCAAAACCTGGCCAAAGCAGGAAACTTCTCTTTTGGATGATATTGCATTGCATTTACTGCACAGCGCTTTTAAAAAAGCCATAATCACAATTGAAAGTTTCCTGCAAGCATGAAACAGAACAGATATGGTTTTCTCTCAGGTTTCAAATATTGATTTTTTAATTCTGCGCAAAAGACTTACTTTTGCAAGCGGTATGCGTTTTACAGAGTTAGCTTCGCCTTTATTTTCTGATGAGGACATGATGTCAATGACAAGATATATGTCTTTTTCATCTTTTTCCAGCGCAAGAGGAATCCCGAAGATTTGTTTGTCTTTTCCTTTTTCCGGTAAAATAATCTCAACAGGTGATTTTTGCGATATTGCCTGTTTTGCGATAATCTGTTTTCCTGCATAATCCATATGGCGGGCTTCAAGTTTTTCATAGCGAATATTTGCTTCCCTTAACTGTGTTTCGCACAGTATAAGCCGTCTGTCAATTCTTGCAGCCAATTCGTTTTTTTCAGCATCGCCCATCTGCATTTTTTCGAGTATCGTGCGAAAGTCGGCTGTCAGATTATCTGAAAACATCCTGTCCGGAACTGTATTAACGGATTCATATTCGCTGTCCGAAAGAATTGCATTTGATTCCGGCGGAGAAAAATGTCCCAAAGCTGCCGCAGAACTTTCCTTTTCTTCGCTTCCGGGCGCATTGCTGTTAGCATTGTTTTTCATACATGCGATTATATCTATTCCGGCATTATGCAGGGTGTATATTGCCTCATGCATTGAGTCTTCATTTAGCAGATAAATACCCGGAGCAAGAGTTTCAATGATTAAACGTGAAAGCGGATGTGTCTCTGTCAGAAAAACACGATCTTCCGAAAGCTTTAAGATCACTCCCCTTCTTAAAGAAACCTCATGAAAACGTTTTTCCCAATCTTTAAGGTTCCAAATCAGCGTGTCCCACGCATTGCCGCCGTTCGAAAGACGTATTCCGGAAAGCCTGTTTAATAATTCAATTATTTCATCAGCGCTTATATTATTATTAAAGGAACGGACTGCGGAATCCTTGTCAAGTTCAAAACGAACAACAGTGCTTCCCGGAACTGATCCTGTTTCGCAGACATTCAATATGAACGCCAGTTTAACAGCATCAGAAAATTCTATTTCAGGATATACAAGAATTGATGATCCTGAATCTATAGTTATTACCGAATCAACGATATTTTTTTTATTAATCAGAATCGAGCCAGAAAAAAATATTTTATGCGCAGATTTTTCTATAAGACATGTTTTTTCCAAAACTCCGAACAGTTTCTCGCATACAATGTTTGTATCCGTATGCGCAATAAGTATTTCAATCATTCTTTTTAATGTTTTTTCAGGGTAAAATGACTTTTCTTTTAGCTGGTTTAAGAAACTGTGTATTATATTTACTATATTGCGTATTTTACTACGGAAGAGCGGAGGAAGTATTTCCGCAGGATGCTGTGATTCTCCGTAAACCAATAAAGCAGCAGCAATATATTCTATACGTTCATGCGGCAAAAGCTGACTGAATTCATTAACACATTTTCTGTCGTGAGCAAGCCTGCTGCCGTCAGTATAAAGCAAACCAAGCACCTGTAAAGCACCAAGAATATTCTCCAAATCAATTCCTGGAAATATTCTTTTGCCTTCTTCAATAATTCGTTTTCGTATAATGCCTTCTGACTTGAAAAAAGAATCCCATTTTGAAATAAAAGAAAACAGCGAAGCAAGCACAAGATCGCTAAAAAATATCTTTTGCGTTCCGAAAGCAGATGATGTTTTACATTCGCGCATCACCGGAAAAAGAGCGGATGTATCTGATGTGATTGGCAGCAGCAGGGATTTTAAGACCGGGTTAAGGGCAAGGCGGCTGCTGTAATGCGGTTTTCCGGATAAAGAGCTGCTGTGTTTCTGTGTAACTGCGGTATATTCCCTGAACCGATATAAAATAAAGCGTTCTTCCAGATTCACGATTATATCCTGAAGCTGCGCGTAACTATACTCATCAGAGAAAAATTTTCCAAGCTGTTCAGGAAAAGGTTCGCAGTAGAGAGCAGCTGCTGCGATTATTTTAGCGTCAGTTTCATCAATATACGAAACAATTGTTTTCTGAATATCATTACGAAGTAAAAATGTTTCCAAATCGTTTAAAAGTTGCTGTTTATTAAAAGGCGTTTTAATTTTTCCGAATACGCTTCGCATCAATTCAAAGAAAGAACTATCCGGCATTGTCATTACGGCGGATTTCCAGAATTCTACAGTACGGAAAATATCTTTCTTCATTTGCAATCCATCCATCGCTGAATCGAATATTTATAGCCCTGTTCCGTCAGAAATTTCTGGCGGTTAGCTGCAAATTCTTCTTCTACTGTATAGCCCGACACCAGTGAAAAAAACCATGCGTTGTTTTTGCCTTTCGGTCTTAAAATCCGTCCCAGCCTTTGCGCTTCTTCCTGGCGCGAACCGAAAGAACCTGAAACCTGCACCGCCATGGAAGCATCGGGAAGATCAATGGCAAAATTGGCTACTTTTGACACGACAATAACACGCACTTCCCTGTTTTTGAAACTGCGGTAAATTCGATCCCTTTCATGATTCGGAGTTTTCCCCGTGATAAGAGGCGCTTTTAAAAGCCTGGCAAGAGAATTGAGCTGCGTCAGATACTGACCGATAACCAAAATTTGATCTTCTCTGTGGTTTTCGATCAGTTGTATTACTGCATTTTCCTTTAAAGGATTTTCCGCGGCTATTCTGTACTTGTCTCTCGGCGATGCCGTTGCATACGGTATTTTTAAATTCTGCGGCAAATCCAGCCTTATTTCCGTACAGAGAGCCTCGGCAATCCAGCCCTGATTCTCAAGAACCTTCCAGGGTACATCATAGCGCTTGGGGCCGACAAGGCTGAAAACTGCGTCCTCTTCTCCGTCTTCGCGGATAAGCGTCGCAGTAAGCCCAAGCCGCCTAATCGCCTGAAGCTCCGCCGTTACGCGAAATACAGGCGCAGGAAGCATATGAACTTCATCGTAGATGACAAGCCCCCACGGCCTTTCGCGGAAAAGTTTAAAGTGCGGAAAATCACCATTTTTGTCAGGTCTCCAGGAAATTATCTGATATGTGACGACAGTTACAGGCGCAATTGTTTTGGTGTCCCCTGAATACTCTGCAATTTGTTCTCTTAAAAGAGTCGTTTTATCCAAAAGTTCTTCTATCCATTGATGCACCGCCGCTACATTTGTTGTAAGGATAAGCGTATTTGTTTTAAGCATGGACATTATCAGCATGCCGACAATTGTTTTTCCGGAACCGCAGGGAAGCACTACAATGCCGTAACCCGAACCTGCACCTCCCGAGCCAATGACAGAACGCGCCGCTGTTATCTGATAATCCCGCAACGTAAACTGCCTTCCGGAAAGGCAGTTAGTACGTAAATTAATTTCCAGATCTTCGCCCTTAACAAACGGAGCGTGATCCTGTACAGGCCAGCCGGTTCGTATTAACTCACGTTTGACAGTCCCCCTGTCGAGCATCGAAAGGGAAAACCCGTCCGAAGTTTTAACAAGATGTTTTTTTAACGCTTTCATTTCCCCTATTTCAAGCTGTATTATCTTATCATCAATCCGCAGGATAAGCCTTTCCTCCCTGTCATCCTGACTGTCGTTTTTTTTATCCTGCGCAGTCATTTTGATTTTTCCGTAACGGGACATTACAAGGGAAAATCCCTCGATAATCCCCGGCGGTATCTCGTAGCGGCTGTATTCTTTAAGAGTATTTATAACATCCTGCGGGGTAAGGCCTGCACTTGCAGCGTTCCACAGAGAAATAGGCGTTATTCGATATGTATGAACATGTTCAGGCGACTTTTCCAGCTCTGCAAACGGTATTATTGCCTGTCTTGTTTCTTCCGCGTTTTCACAATGGACATCCAGAAGCAGGGTTTTATCGCTTTGAACAATTAATGCCCGGGTGCCGGATGTATTGACATTCACCGTAGTCTTTGTAGAATTTTTCATACTATACAATAAAGATAATCCAAACAGATATCATAAGCAACTGCGGAGGCGAACCAAAAGGTTTAAATCCATTGAAAGAGCGGATTTGATTCTATATAATTAAATTCTGGTTTATTTAAGGAGAGAATGTGAAAATAGCGGTTGTGTTTTATTCACTTGACGGAAACTGCGCCCATATCGCAGAAAAGATTAAATCTCGATTAGATGCCGATTTAATTCGTTTACATATAAAAAATGAAAAAAAACGCGGCAAAGCAGCCGGTTTCTTTTGGGCAATCGGCGTGATGCTTTCTAAAAAACCAAAACTGCTCCCTTATACATTTGATCCATCGGCTTATGACTTAATTATAATAGGCGCTCCGGTTTGGGCAGGCTCTCCCGCATCGCCTGTAAAAGCCTTTCTTTCACAGGCAGGCATTAAAGGAAAAAAGACAGCTGTTTATGTCTGTCACGCCGGAGGCAAAGGTAACTCTCTTGAAGAATTAAAGATGTCATTGGCTGATAATGAAATAATCGCGGAAATTGATTTTTTAAACCCAATTAATGAAAGCGATGAGAAAAAGCAGAAAGTTGAAGACTGGATCAATAAGTTAGTTTAAGAAGGGGAAAGAAATGAACAAAACAACGCTTTTATATCAAGGACATGCAAGCTGCCGTCTTACCGCAAAAGACGGAACAGTGATTTACATTGACCCATACGCGGGCGAAGGTTATGATTTACCCGCCGACATTATTCTTGTTACGCATCAGCACGGCGATCACAATCAAGTCGAAAAAATTACGCAAAAAAACGGCTGTACTGTGATTACAAACAAAGAAGCGCTCAAAGGCGGAAAGCACAACACATTTAATGTAAAGGGAATAAAAATTGAATCTGTGGAAGCATCAAACAAAAACCATAATCCTCTTGAGTGCGTCGGCTTTATAATCACAATTGACGGCATCAGCCTCTATCACGCTGGAGATACATCCAAAACAGTGCAGATGAGTTCCTTCGCCGCCAGAAACCTTGATTACGCGCTTCTTCCCTGCGACGGCATTTACAATATGAACACAGAAACCGCGGCGGAATGCGCCGCTATTATCGGCGCTAAACGCACTATTCCAATGCACACAAAACCGGGAACGCTGTTCGACAGGGAATCCGCTGAGCGTGTTAATGCACCTAACAAACTGATTGTTGAGGCAGGGAGCGAGATTGAACTGGCAGGGTGAAAAAACTATTTTAAGGCATGGGTACATTTGCGATATAAGCTTTGGAATTTATGCTGTCACTGCTTCCGTCCGATTTGTCTGTGCCAATTGTTTTTCTAAAATCTTTTTTGCTTTTCTTATCTCATAATCAGTCTAGATGCCAACCCAAAATTCAACGCTGTTCCCAAATTATTTAGATAATCGTAATGCGGTGTCAACTGTGATCCGTCTTTTTCATTTTAGTATTTTAGAAACTCGTGCTGCAGAAAATATCCTATCTATCCTTCTCTATAATGAGATTTACAAACGGCAATTAAAAAACATCCTTTTAAAATTTATAAACAAGACGATGAGTATCTGTAATACGGCGAGACCAAAAGCCTGAAAGACTACCTTATTAACGGTTCTGGTTTACCCGTACCAGTAAAATGAGTTCTTGTTATTTCTTTGATAAGGCTGCCTATTTTTTAAAATATATTTTTGTCATCATTTGCCCATTGTTGATAGTCATTATAAAGAGGAATGTTGAAACTGAATATTCATGATTATAGATTAACCTAATAAGACAGAAACCAGATTTTTGCAGTTTTTTATATCCTCAACAGCATTAAGAAGCTGAGAATCCTTTAATAAATACTCTGTTTCATCTTGAGCCTCTTGGACAACAATTTCGATCTTCTTTCCAGGATAGGTTTGTTGCAGGGCAGAAACGAATTGAGAGGTAAGTTCGTCTGTATTCAGTGTATAGGTTATATATATAAAGTATAATGGAAATGGTATTTTTTATCTATGTTTAAATACTTAATTCAATGATAAATTTTGAGGTACATGGTATTCAGTATATTTCTGCCATATTTCTCATTACTCAAAGTATGTTATTTTAAGTAAAATTCTGTATCGCCTCCCTATTATTCCATGTAATAATATGCATCTACCGAGCCGCGGCGAATTTTAATATTCCTGACTGGAATAAGAATTCCAGCTCATCCATTGACCATCGTGCGCCGATTTCATAAGATAGTCTTGTGGGAATACGAACCAAAAATAAACCGGCATCCAAGATTGACGACAGAGTAAAGGAGCCGGAACAATTCAAGGTGATTCTTCTTAACGATCATTATACAACAATGGAGTTTGTTGTTGAAATTTTAATGGCCATTTTCCATAAAAGCATCGAAGAAGCAAGCAGGATAATGCTTGATGTTCATAAAAAAGGCAAGGGACTGGTCGGGGTTTTTACCTGGGACATCGCATTAACCAAAACAGAACAAGTGCATACAGCAGCAAAGGAAAATAATTTCCCGTTAAAATGTATTGTAGAAAAAGTCTGAGATGCGCTTATCTGATACCGAATTAAAATTGAAACTGTTATAAAGTTTTCAAACCGAAGAGCTGTGTTTATAGCACAGTCTCAATTATCTTTCTTTACACTGCCAATTGTGTTATAATTAAATATAATGAGAGTTTCCGGACATGTACAGGCAATAATTGATGCCGCATACAATGAAGCCAAGATTCGCAGCCACGAGTACCTAACGCCGGAGCATATTCTGTTTGCAGCGCTGGCTTTTGACGAGGTACAGGGGGTGCTTTTCTCGTGCGGAGCCGATTTGGAACAGCTAAAACACGGGATGGAAAACTTTTTTAAGCAGAAAATGCCGATTGCGTCCGGAGAACCGACAAAAACCGTAGGTTTTCACAATATAATAGAGCGTGCTTTGATTCACTGCAGGTCCGCGCAGAAAGATATGATCGATGTTGCGGACATTCTTGTCTCCCTTTATGACGAAGAAAGATGCTACAGCGGCTATTATCTGCGCAAGGCAGGAATCAACCGGCTTGAGCTGCTGCAGGTGCTGTCCCACAGTTACGGGAATGACGCTCTCCCGGAAACGGAGAAAGGCGGCAAGTACGCAGGCACTGAAGAGGAAATTGATACCCAGAAAAAGACAGGAAAGAAAACCGCGCTGGATCGTTACGCTGTAGATATTACAGTTCTTGCGCGTGAATATAAACTTGAGCCTGTTATCGGCAGGGAAGACGAACTTGATCGTACGGTACAGGTGCTCTGCCGCAGGCTGAAAAATAACCCCATTCATGTCGGAGATTCAGGCGTAGGAAAGACAGCGATAACAGAAGGCCTTGCGCAGAGAATCACAGCGGGCAAGGTGCCGCCGATTCTCCGAGATTTCAGCATTTTATCCCTGGATATGGGTGCTCTTGTAGCGGGAACAAAATACCGCGGTGATTTTGAAGAGAGAATCAAACGCGTTATTGAAGAACTGCTCAAGAAAGAAAAAGTCATTCTTTTTATTGACGAGATTCACACTATAGTGGGAGCGGGTTCTGTTTCAGGCAGTGCATTGGATGCGTCAAATCTGCTTAAACCCGCTCTCGCTTCCGGCAAGCTTCGCTGCATAGGCTCGACTACGCACGAAGAATATAATAAGTTTTTTGAAAAAGACAGGGCGCTCTCGCGAAGGTTTCAGAAAATCGATATAAATGAACCATCCGAAGAAACAGCAATTGACATCCTAAAGGGAGTAAAAAGCCGGTACGAGGATTACCACAATGTTCTTTACAGCGACGAAGTTGTAGAAACCGCTGTGCGTCTTTCCGCGCAATTCATCACAGAGCGCCGCCTTCCCGATAAAGCGATTGATGTTATTGATGAAGCCGGCGCGTATGCGCGGATTGAAGCGTACAAGAAAGAGACAACGGACGAATCAGTAAGAAAAGAAACAGCCGCGGACAGCATGACGGCAAATGAAGCCGTGTCCGCGGAAGAGAAACAGGATTCTTCTACAGTACAGGACGCGCAAATTAAAAAAATAGAAATCAGCCTGCCTGTTATCGAAACAGTTATTTCAAAGATCGCGCGGATACCGCAAAGATCTGTCGGTGAAAGCGAAAAAGACAAGCTTAAGGAACTGGAAAAAAGGCTTAAAGAGCGTGTCTTCGGACAGGATGACGCTATTGCTGCTGTTGTTAAAGCGGTTAAACGATCCAGAGCGGGATTCAGGGCGGACGGAAAACCTGTCGCAAACTTCCTTTTCGCGGGCCCTACAGGAGTAGGAAAGACAGAACTCGCGCGTCAGCTTGCCAATATTCTCGGCGTCGCGATGCTGCGTTTCGACATGAGCGAATATCAGGAAAAGTATACTGTCTCGCGTCTTATCGGCTCATCTCCCGGTTATGTCGGTTACGACGACGGAGGGCAGCTTACAGACGCAATCCGCAAACAGCCGCATGCAGTGGTTTTGCTGGACGAAATTGAAAAAGCTCATCCGGATATTTTTAATATACTTCTTCAGATAATGGATTACGCGACTATAACCGACAATCAGGGACGCAAGGCGGATTGCCGCAATGTAATTTTAATCATGACGAGCAATGCCGGAGCAAGAGAAATCGGCAAAGGGTTAATCGGTTTCGGAGATCGGGTTCAGGACGACAGAGCGGTAACAGACGCTATTGAAAAGATCTTTACGCCTGAGTTCCGTAATCGGCTTGACGCAGTGGTGCGATTCGGGCATCTTTCACGCGACATCATGGTTTCAATTGTTCGAAAAGAACTTGATACCTTTACAGCGCAGCTTGCGGGAAAGAACGTTACCCTTACTGTTACGGGATCATGCGTGGACAAGCTGGCAGAAGACGGCTACAGCCGTGAGTTCGGCGCAAGAAACGCCGGGCGGCTCATTGAAGATAAAATCAAGAGCTTTTTTGTAGATGAAGTTCTCTTTGGACGCTTAAGCGAAGGCGGCAGCGCGGTTGTTGACTGGCAAAGCGATTATTTAATGGAAATAGTATAGCTTCTCACTTCTCTTTACCGGCTTTTACAGTGAGTTAGGAGTGTAAAGTGGGAATAAAAGCATTATTTACACCAGGGCCTGATCCGGACTTTCCCTATCTTGATGAAACAATCCGTTATCAATTTCCGGATCCGGAAAAATGGGATAATGATATTGTTTCAATAGGAGGAAACTTATCGCCTGGAATGCTGTTATCCGCATATGAACAGGGAATCTTTCCCTGGAACAATCCGGAAGACCCGATCATATGGCAGTCACCGGATCCGCGCTGTGTGATCTTTCCGGATACGCTTCATATTTCTTCTTCAATGCAGAAAATATTAAAAAATCGGACATTTAAAATAACAATTGACAATAACTTTGACGGTGTAATCAAGAGCTGTGCGGAAAAAAAACGCTCCAATCAAAACGGAACATGGATTACAGGCGATATTATTAAGGCATACACTGAATTACATAAGCTGGGCTGGGCTCATTCAGCGGAAGCCTGGCAAGACGGAGAGCTGGCGGGCGGCTGTTACGGTATAATACTCGGCAGAGCATTCTGCGGAGAGTCAATGTTTGCTAATAAAGCAAACGCGTCAAAAGCGGCTTTTATCAGTTTTGCACAGTATCTTTTTGAACATAATACCGCTTTTATTGACTGTCAGGTGCCCAACAAGCATCTGATAAGCCTCGGCGGAGAAGAAATGTCACGCAGAAATTTTCTTGAACTTCTGGAAACATACAGGGTATTCCGGAATTAACTGCTCTTCTATTGACAGTTATCGTCGGTATAAAAAACAACACAGTTACGCCCGTTTTTCTTGGCCTTGTAAAGAGCTTCATCAGCATGTTTAACGGCTTTATCAAGATCATAATCGAAAATATGTGCAATTCCAAAACTGGAAGACGAGTTAACGCTGACCCTGTCATATTCGTACTTACTGCCGCATAGACTTACCCTAAGACGCTCTGCCATATCCTTAACGTCAGTCTTTGAAATATCTGTCGTAAAGATGATAAATTCCTCGCCGCCGTATCTTGCAAACAAATCATAGGGACGAATATGGCTTTTAATTCTGGTTGTTACCTCTATCAAAACCTTATCGCCGATTTGATGTCCGTATGTATCGTTGATCTGTTTGAAACCGTCTATATCAAACATTATAATATAACAGTCCTCTTTTTTTCTGCGCGATTTTTCTATATTGATAGACATTATATCCATAAAGTGACGCCTGTTAAATATACCGGTTAACGGATCGCTTATTGCCATCTGTTCAAAAATAACCTGCATGTTTTTCATATCAAAATTGTTTTGCATAACAAAGAAAACTATAAAACTAATGCAGATACCCGCAATAATCAGAACAATGTTTTCCGGATAATTGTACCACATGCGCACAGGCGATATTCTAACGAACCATTCTGCGTTAAGAATTTTAACTGATCTCTCAATAAAATGCGAACTGGTATTATCACTGTAATTACCGGCTATTATCTGTCTTTCGCCCGTATCGGAATTAATTCTCCACAGTTCGTAGGAATAGCCAAACTCGTCAAATATATCCAGTTCAGAATGATCAAGCACCTGGGGGAAATTCAATGTAACAGAAACAAGCCCCCAGAACTTTTGCTCTCCGGTTGATGTATCAGTATAAACAGGCATTCTTCCGACAAGCGCCTGTCCGCCCTGAATTAAATTAAAAGGGCCGCCCAATACAAGATCGCCCAGTTCTCTCGCAAGCACCGCTTCTTTATTGCCCGCTCCCTCGGAAAAAAAGTTTAATCCTATAACACTTTCGTTTCCGCTGAGAGGGTATACTTTTGAAACAATACCGTCCGGCGCAATAAGCACATTTCTTATAGACGGATCATCTACAAGAGCAGGCGCAATAATATCAAAACTGTCACCGCTGTCGTGAACAGCCAGTGCCGCCAATATATGTGTTTTATATAATAGCTTAGTAATTGTTTCAGTGATCCGATGTGTTTTTTCCAGTATTTTCTGCTCCAATTCCATATTGGTCACTTTCATTCTGTCAATAATCGTTGCGCTGATAATAAATGCGCAGAAAATTATGGCTGTCAGCAATGAGAATAATGCAATAGGAGATATTTTCTTTAATTTTTGCTGCGGTGTATCCAATGACTTCATTTTTTTCCTCGTGCGGTACTATTTCAAATATAATATAACTTCAACAATAAAAACAGTTAAAAATAACCATATCTAATAAAAACTAAACCGAATATCATGCAATTATCATGCTTCGCGCAAAAATGCAACATAACCTCTGTATGTTGTATACAGATCAATTTTACTGATAACCTCAAAAGGCGAATGCATTGACAGAACCGGCACTCCGCAGTCAAGAACTTCAATACCCAATTGGGCGGCATAAAGAGCTATTGTCCCGCCGCCGCCCTTGTCTACTTTTCCCAATTCGCCGAACTGCCACTGAACATTGTTCCTGTCAAGGATTGATTGAATTTTAGCGCAGAATTCGGCATTGGCATCGCTTGCACCGTACTTGCCGCCTGTACCTGTGTACTTGCTCAGAGACAGCCCTTTTCCGATGAAAGAACCATTCTTTTTATCAAATACACCAGCGTAGGACGGATCATAAGCTGCGTCAACATCAGCAGATAACATTGCCGAGTTCAACAAACATTTTCTAAAATCCGCATCACTTCCGCCGCAAAGATACGCGAGGAATTTCTCAAAATTATAAGACCGCGCCCCAGTATTCCCTGCAGAGCCGATTTCTTCCTTGTCAGATAAATAACAAACAAGTGTTTTGTCGGGCACGTTTTTTTCGCGCGCCATAGTGGTAAGAGCCCGTAAAGAAGGAAAGGCACAGCTTCGATCATCGTGTCCGTATGCACCAATCATGCTGCGGTCAAGTCCTACATCGCTTGCTTTAAATGCGGGAACAAACTCAATTTCCGCGCTCGCGAAATCTTTTTCCGTAATACCGTATTTTTTATTTAAAAGGTCTAGAAGGGCAAGTTTTACTTTTTCTTTTTCTTCATTTTTTGTGTCATTATAAGGACGTGAACCGGCTAATATATCAAGGTCTTCGCCTTCCACAACAACAGATGCTTTCTTTTCCATCTGTTCCTTTGCAAGATGGATTAATAAATCTGTTACCGTAAAAACAGGATCGCCGGGATCTTCGCCGATTCTGACTGGTATTCTTTTTCCGTCTTCCTTTACAAATACACCGTGCATGGAAAGCGGGATGGTTGTCCATTGATATTTCTTGATGCCGCCGTAATAATGAGTGTCAAATAACGCAAGATCGTTATCTTCATAAAGAGGGTTTTGCTTAAGATCCAGGCGGGGTGAGTCTATGTGCGCGCCTAAAATATTAAAGCCGCCTACAGCAGATTTTTTCCCGATAACAGCAGCAAGAACGGACTTACCTTTGATATTTTGATATATTTTCATGCCGGAATCAGGCTTTTTGTCTTTTAATGTTTCAACGTTTACAAAGCCGTCTTTGTCAAGCAGTTCGCAAATTGCATCAACACATTCGCGTTCTGTTTTTCCCTTATCAAGAAACTGCTTATATGATAAAGCAAAATCCTCTACTTCTTTCTCGGTTTTTTTATCTATTCCTTCCCAGCAGTTTTTTAATTTATAAAACAATCTGTCCGAAAGTTTTTCTTTTTTATTTTTTTCGTTTTTTGCCATAATGTTCTCCTGCGGTGCATTCATACGCTGCATGACACCATTTATTCTATATGGTACACTGCTTTCTATGAAAATACGAGTACGCTACGCACCTTCTCCGACCGGCCTTCAGCATATCGGCGGAATACGTACCGCCCTTTTTAATTTCCTGTTTGCGCGTTCCTTTAATACAGAAGAAGGGAAGTTTATCCTGCGGCTGGAAGATACCGACAGAACCCGCTTTGACAAAAGTTATGTAAAAAACCTTTACGATACATTTAACTGGCTGGGATTTAAATGGGATGAGGGGCCTGACATCGGCGGGTCGTTTGGTCCGTATATTCAATCTGAACGCACGAAATTATATAAAAAATATGCGCAGGAACTGCTTGAAAAGGGTCACGCTTATTATTGTTTCTGTTCGGCGGAAAGAATAGAAGATGTTCGAAAAAAGAGGGAATCGGAGCGCTCATCGGAGACAGGTTATGACCGTATTTGCAGAAGTATCGAGCCAAATAAAGCTGCGATAAGAGCCGCAGAAGAAAGCTGCACAGTCAGGCTTAAAATCCCTCTTGGAGAAAAAACAATATTTCAGGACCAACTGCTTGGCGATATTGAATGGCTGAACGATGATATCAATCCCGATCCTGTGCTGTTAAAATCAGACGGCTTCCCGACTTATCACCTTGCGAATGTTGTTGATGATCATTTAATGGAAGTGACCCACGTTCTTCGCGCACAGGAATGGCTTGCTTCCACTCCTCTGCATATAATCATGTACCGCGCTTTTGGCTGGACACCACCTGAGTTTTGCCACCTTCCGATGGTGATGGGTCAGGACGGAAAAAAATTATCCAAACGGCACGGGGCCACAAGCATTGATGAATTTGCGAAACAGGGATATCTTCCCGAAGCGCTGCTTAATTACATCGCGCTATTGGGCGCCTCCTATGAAGAAAGCCTGGATGCAAAGCATCCGGAAATATACACACTTGACGAGCTCGCGAAGCACTTTAGTATAAAAAAACTGAACAAGGCACCTGCTGTGTTTGATTATAAAAAACTGGAATGGTACAACGGCCAGTACATTAGAATGAAAAGTAATGAAGTGCTGGCGCGGCTTTGTTTACCGTACGCGATTGAAAAGGGACTTTTCGCAGGAGAGAGTCCTACGGAGCAGCAAAGAAAGATTTTTCTTGCTTCGATGTCATTAGTAAAAGAGAGACTTGTGTTTTTGAGCGAAGTACCGGAGAAGATTGCATACTTGTTTAAAGAGCCAGATGTTCCGGCAAAAGAAGAGTTTATCCCTAAAAAATGCGATCTTGAAAAAACAATAGAGCTTTTACAAATCGGAAAAGAGATTGTGAAATATCTGGCACAAGCGATTAATGATGAACAATCTGAGAGTTTTATAAAAGCAGAAGCGGAAAAGAGAGAAATTAAGCTTGGAGACCTGATGATGCCTCTGCGTGTCGCAATTACAGGAAGCCGCGTAAGCCCTCCGCTTTTCGGATCACTTCGCCTGCTTGGAGAAGAATGTTCACTGAAAAGAATAGAAAAAGCCTTTGCCCGCCTGACAGATTGCGGCTAAAAAAGAACCGTTATGAAAAACGATTATTTATTTTGTAAATAATCGTCTAATTCCTCAAAGACTGTACCCAGATCATCAAGGTGAAGAAATGCTCTGCTGTCCAATGGAGTCGGCATATTATTTACAATAACAATTCTGCCGCCGTTACGCAGGGTATATTCAGGCATGGAAGCTGCTGGGTGCACAGTTAGACTAGTTCCGAGTACCAGCATCAAATCTGCCTGCTGTGATTCTGTTACAGCGCGTCTTAGAGCATCCGCAGGAAGGCTTTCACCGAAAAATGTAATCGCAGGTTTCAATACTCTTCCGCAGCTGGGACATTTGGGCATCTCTCCCATGCGGACAACAACAGCCGCCTCTTCATAACCAACCCTAATTCCGGCACAACGCAGACAGTAATGCGTTTCAGGCGATCCGTGAATTTCAATCATATTTTTACTGCCGCCTTTTTGATGAAGAAGATCGATATTTTGCGTTATCAGGGCTTTTAAATATCCGCGTTGTTCGAATCTGCCAAGCACTGTATGAACAATTGACGCTTCTTTTTCACCAAGATTGTAAATAAAAGAACCCGCCTTACTATAATAAAGAGAAGGATCTTTTTCAAAATAACTGATATCAAAGATTTTTTCTGCGTCCGTATCGTTGTATAGCCCATTCTTGCCGCGAAAATCACGAATACCGGAAAGCGTACTGACTCCCGCGCCTGTAAGAGCTACACAATATTTTGACTCCTTAATTAGCGAGAATAACTCTTTAATGTCTTTTATATTAGTCTTCATAATATTATTTAATGTTATCCGCTTTTTAACAGCGCGTCAAACACAAAAATCATTTACGGTGTATCCAGATTAATGCTTTCTTAGTTATCAAGTATAAATCAAGTAACATTATTCAATAGATTACTTGACAAATACCGCCTGATAGGTGCATAATAAAGTAAGATATTTTAATTGGAGTTCTATTATGCGAAAATTATTGTTTTTAATTGTCATTCTCTCATTAGGAATAGTTATTACAAGTTGCGAAACACAGGTAACAAAACATTGCAGAATTATTTATGATGGTAATGGAACCAATGAAACAATTGGTGGAGGCCGGCCTGTTGATCCAAACAATTATACTTCTGGTCAGGAAGCTGTTGTATTAAATAATACATTTATTAAAGAAGGACATACATTTAAACACTGGAATACCCATTGGAAAGATACTGATGATTCCTACAACCCAGGTGATAAATTGCCAATAACTAATGACTATTTTATTCACTTGTACGCAATATGGGAATTAATCGAATAATGTTACAATGGTTAAAACTGGACGCACTTGAAGTAAAAAACATTGCGGTTTTCACATCTCGTATGAATGCAAATGAAATTAGCGCACTTTTTTAATTAGAATGTCACAAGGCTGAATATTATGCGGACAGTCTATAAATGAAATCTGCTCAGGAATATTTAAAGTATCTCCGTTGAATATAAATGTTTTTCCGTTGCTGCAGGAAGGAGACAATATTTCTATTTCATCTCCTTTGGCAATTTTATTTTTAATTCTTATTTGATTTTTCTCCGTTACAACAGCAGCAATTTGATAATTTAAAATGATTGCCGATGACTCTGTATATTCTCTGTTTTTATCATTAAATGTAAAACCTGTTGTAAACGGGCGGTGAGGCAGCTTTTCCAGCGCTAGTGTACAATCGAAATTTTCACCGTTCATTGCTCTTCTGTATGCGTTTAGAACGCCGCCTACATAGTATTCATTTTTCATTCGGCCTTCTATTTTAAAACTTGCAACACCGGCTTCAGCCAATTCGTTTAATTTATTAATTAAACATAGATCGCAGCTGTTCATAATATATGTACCGTTAGTGTCTTCTTCGACAGAAAAATATTCTCCAGGCCGTTTCTCTTCCCGCAGTGCATAAAATATTTCATATTTATAACGGCATGGATGCGCACAATCACCGCGGTTTGCATCTCTTCCTGTCATATATTTCGACAACAAACAGCGCCCAGAGTATGAAATACACATCGCTCCGTGAACAAAGACTTCTATGTCCGCTTTGTTTTCCAGGTTTTTACAAATTTCACTGATATCTGCAACAGGCAGCTCACGCGCAAGAATTATTCGTTTTGCGCCTAACTCAATATATTGCATTGCCGCCTGAGAATTACAAACATTGGCCTGGGTAGATATATGGATTTCCAAATTTGTCAGTGACTTAAAGATTTTTAACACGCCAAGATCAGATACAATAACTGCATCCACGCCCGCTTTTTCCAAAAACAATGCATATTCTTCTATTTTATGAATATCAGCATTTCTGGCAAAAATATTAACAGTAACATAAAATTTTTTATGCAGATCATGAGTATATTTAACAGCTTCTATTATTTCGTCATCAGAAAAATTACCGCATTTTGCACGTAAACCGTATTCTTTCCCTCCCAAATAGACAGCATCCGCACCGAAATAAAAAGCGGTTTTTAAACAGGAAAAATCTCCCGCAGGAGCCAGTAATTCGATGATGTTTCCGTATTTATTTTTCACAATACGATCATTTTATCAAAAAAGTAAAATAATTGTTATGCTATAACATATTGCTTGACATTTGTTAACCAGCATAGATATTATTAATCCGGATTTTAAATATGCACCTAAAAGAAGCAAATGGAATATTAAGCGCATCCAACGGCATGAATATAAGCCGGGGCTGCACTCATGGCTGTATTTATTGCGATTCGCGGAGCAGATGTTATCAGATAGATCACGATTTTGAAGATGTGCAAATAAAATCAAACGCGCCTTTTCTTTTGGAAGACGCGCTTAAAAGAAAACGTAATAAATGCGTTGTCAGCACAGGAGCAATGAGCGATCCTTATATTAACATCCCTGAAAATCTTGCGAATATTAGATCATGCCTGAAAATAATTGATAAATATAATTGCGGCATTGCAATTCAAACAAAATCGGATCTAATCCTTCATGATTTAAATATATTAACCAGTATAAATAAAAAAGCAAACTGTATTATTCAAACAACATTAACCACTTTTGACGAAGATCTCTGTAAAAAATTAGAACCCAATGTCTGCGGTACAAGACGCCGTTATGAAATGCTGAAAATCGCACGGGAAAACGGTATTCAAACAATCGTGTGGCTTTGTCCATTTCTGCCTTTTATAAATGACACCGAAGAAAACTTACACGGACTATTAAATTACTGCGTTGATGCAGGCGTTTACGGTATCATTTTTTGGGGAATAGGTATGACCTTAAGAGAGGGCAGCCGCGATTACTTCTATCGGAAGCTTGATGAACATTTCTCCGGACTAAAAGATATCTATCATAAAAAGTACGACTATAAATACGAAATAATAAGCGACAACAGTGAAAAACTTGTTAAAGCGCTGCATGCCGCCTGCGAAAAACACAACATTGTTTACAACGCTGATAATCTGTTTAAATACATGAGTACATTTGCAGAGAAAGAAAAGAAACAAATGGAATTATTTTAATAAATTACTTAATGAACGCTAACCGATATTTTGAACCTAAACGAAGATTACCTATAAAGGATTTTTCTCCGCTGCCATTCCAAACGCATACCCATTTTTTGTTTCAGGGTATTCAAACACGACAGAACTTGAGTATTTCTTATAATTTTCAGATTGTTCCAAAACCTGTTGAAAAACTTCGTCATCCCATTCAGGGGGATATCCATTTTTATAAAGAAGCATGGTTAAATCCATGTTTAGTTCGCTCTTTATATCTTCACGAGTAGCCCAGTCTGTGTATTTTGATTTATCGTCAACCAACTTTTTTATTTCACGGGCGAGATTTACACATTTTTCTTCTGCATATTCAAATTTATGATCATCACGTACTTTTACAAGGATATCATAAAAAATCTTCTCTTCGTATGTGATACCCAATTTTTCAAATGAGTTTTTATCTTCTTTAAGATCATCGATTATCTTAATAATTTCGTCTGAAAGTCCATTAACAAAATCTGCTACAACTACGCTGGTAAAAACCAGTTTATCACGGCTATTATATTGCTCTACAACCTTTTTAAGGCGTTCATCAAAAACAATGGCTTTTACCTTGTTTGTTTTTCCATAAGCGGAGATTGCTTTCTTTAGAAGCTGTAAGAGTGCGTTAAATTTAGTTATTGGCAATTTTATTACATCAAGTTGTTTTTTATATTCTTCGCTGAAGATATCTTCGCTCTCCTTATAATTTACGATATTTTCTATACCGGAGCAGCTAATGGCTTTCATAACCATTTCTTCAACATGACGATTCATTATCTCCGCATCAGGTGTATTGCCCTTTGTTTGCTTGTAAATAATGGAACGAATTGCAAGAAAGAATTGCGCTTGTTCGATTTCGCTGTCAGTCAGGCGACCCGATGCATAACAAATTTCATAAGCTGATTTCAATTTAAGTGAAAGATTCATGTAGCGAGTCTCAATATCCTTCTTTAACTGAACAAACTCTGCAGCATGATTTAAACAAACAAGACGTTCAAGCGGTGTACCGTGATAAAAATTGTCTGCGTTAAAATCGTGCATTATATTTGAAACAAGTTTTAAATGATTTTTAAATACATCTATCGCAATTTCCAGTTCTTCTACGGGACTTCCCTGAGGACCAGAATATTTCTTAACTGCCAGCATCATATCTTCCTTAATACCGATATAATCAACAATAAGTCCTTTGTCCTTGCCTTCAAATTTTCGATTTACGCGGGAAATTGTTTGTATAAGCGTATGACGTTGAATTGGTTTATCAATATACATAACGGAAAGCGAAGGAATATCAAAACCTGTTATCCACATATCAACAACTATTGCTATCTTAAAATTTGAATTATTTTTCTTGAATTGTTTGTCCAAGTTTTTACGGTAGTC
>WQSQ01000007.1 GCA_009787775.1 Treponema sp. | reverse complement strand
GGAAGAAGGGCAAGCACTCAGGCGCATTATCAGGTAGCCCGCGATCATGGTTTTACCGCTATCGCTCCTTTTGTGATACTCGATGAAAGCAGAGATATCAGTATCCCTGTCATTGGAGGAAAACACCTGACAGAAAACATTGTAGGATCGCGATTCAATGAATTTAATTTTCATATCGTTCTGTCCCACTTTAAAGGACATCAGATGGGCGGTTTCGGCGGCGCGTTAAAAAATTTATCCATAGGTTACGCGTCATCCGCGGGCAAGAACTGGATACATACCGCAGGAAGAAGCAGAACCAGCATGTCAGGCGGCGATCAAAACGCCTTTCTTGAATCAATGGCGGAAGCCGCGAAATCAATCGTTGACAGCGCAAACGGCAGAATTCTTTATATCAATGTGATGAACCACCTCTCTGTTGACTGCGACTGTAACGGAAGACCCGCCGCGCCTACAATGGCGGACATCGGCATACTCGCGTCCCTTGATCCTGTCGCTCTCGATCAAGCCTGTATTGATTTGGTTTATTCCGCGCCTGACAGCAGGGATTTAATACAGCGCATCGAATCAAGAAACGGACTATTAACAATTGATCATGCCGCCTCCCTCGGCGTTGGAAGCAAAGTTTATGAACTTGTAAGGCTTTGATAATAAACATGAAATATTGGTACAAGCCGATGTAAGCCGCAATGATTGAAATACTTAGAAGGGAATTAATATTTTTCTGGTATTACTTCACAATCCAGACAGAACAAATTATCTGGTATTGGATTTTCGGAATGGCTCTGGGATCATTAATATCAGTATTTGGCAAAGAGAAAATACATGCTCTCTTTGTCAAAATGCGGAATACCAAAATCGGAATATTCGGTATTATTCCGGCTTCTTTATTGGGAATAGCCTCTCCGCTTTGTATGTACGGTACAATACCGATAGCCGCTTCATTCTCCGAAAAGGGAATGTCAGAAGACTGGATCGCGGCTTTTGTTATGAGTTCAATCCTTCTTAATCCGCAATTACTATTTTACAGCGCTGCTTTAGGAATTCCTGTATTAATCATTCGAGTTACAGTCTGTTTATTACTGGGCATAACTGCTGGAATTTGCGTAAGGCTTTTTTTCAGAAACAAGCCGTTTTTTAAATTTACCAAATTTGAAAACATGGCAAACCGCGACACAGACCCTAATCCATTCATACGCTATATAAAAAATTTCAGCAGAAATATAAAAGCGACGTGGCTTTATTTTTTTATAGGCATTGTTCTTTCGGTTCTTTTTCAAAGATATGTACCGCAGGATTTATTCACTGGACTTTTTATTAATAACAGGGGCTTCGGCGTACTTATGGCTGCGGCAATAGGCGTGCCGTTATACGCCTGCGGAGGCGGAACAATCCCGCTTCTTCAATCATGGCTTTTAAGAGGCATGTCATTAGGATCAGCTTCGGCGTTCATGATCACAGGACAGGCATTGAAAATTACGAATTTAGGAGCGGTAAAAATCGTACTTGGAATAAAACATTTTATTTTCTTTCTCTTATTTACCGTGATCTTTGCAGTTTTATCTGGATTAGCGATAGATTTCATATACGGAACCATTTCATTTCCTTAAACCGATGAAGGTAATAACCAGCGGCTTTTTACCGGAAGAAGCCTAAACCAAGACAAGGCAGGTCCGTTTACATGGATAAGGTCGGCCCGTAAAAACAAACAGGGATCAACGGTTCCGGAAAATAATTTAAAGCAGGTATTCAGGTATAGATAAAAAAAAACTGCCCGGGAGTTACTTCCCGGACAGTCCCATCTTAAGTTGCGGTTATTTCTTCTTTGTGGCGGCTTTCTTCGTAGCAGTTTTCTTCGGTGCTGCTTTCTTTTCTGTCTTTTTTGCTGCTGGCATAAATTACTCCTTATCTAGTTTGATATTATTAATATCGGCATTTTATTAATAATGTGAAATTTCTGCATAAAATAAAGAAAATTACTTTATTTCGATAAACACCGCTATGCGATTTTCCCAAATCGTCAAACTTGGTGTGATCATTCACTTTATTGATTATTTTCCTGATTATTTGCTATACTTCAGGCGGAGGCAGATATGATATACAGGGAATACGGTAAAACCGGCAAAAAGGTTTCTCTTCTTGGATTCGGCGGGATGAGATTCAAAAATATTGATGATCATGATGAATGTGTCCGGCTGATGCTTGCCGCTGCGGAAGGCGGGATTAATTATTTTGATACAGCTCCGGGATATTTTGAAACAAGAAGCGAGACTGTCTTCGGCAAGGGTTTCGCCGAGATTAAAAAAAAGGGGCTCCCCTTTTTCTGCGCCTCTAAAACATTTGAAAGCAAGGAAAGCGCTGTACGTAAGGAAATTGAGAACCAGCTAAAACGAATGGATATTAACTCAATTGACTTTTACCATATCTGGTGCATAACAGACCTCGGAAACTGGGAGAATAGAAAAAAAGACGGAATACTTAACACTTTCAGAAAGTTAAAAGAAGAAGGGCTGATAAAGCATATTTGCGTATCAAGCCATCTTATAAAAAATGAAATAAAAGAACTGCTTTTGGAGGGAGTTTTTGAGGGCGTCCTTTTCGGCTATTCGGCGTACAATTTTAAGACAAGGCAGGAAGCGTTTGACGCAATTAAGGAGAAAAACCTGGGTTCTGTTGTAATGAACCCTCTTGGCGGCGGAGTTATACCTGAGCATCCTGAACTGTTTAAATTTATCAGGCGGGAAGGCGAAAGTACTGTAACCGCGGCTCTGCGTGTCCTGTGGGATCACAAAGAAATTACAAACACGCTTGTAGGTTTTGATACAATGGAACATTTGAATGAAGCATTAAACGCTATGGAAGGATATAAACCGAGAACTCAGAATGAACTTGAAGATGTTAAATTAAAAGCAGGCGTTTCTTTTGAAGGTATATGTACAGGATGCGCGTACTGTAATGACTGCCCTTCCGGAGTTCCTATCCCTCAGTACATGGATGCGTACAATCAAAAGATACTGAACAAAAACTCAAAAGACCCGATATCAGAAAGGCTTAAATGGCACTGGAGCCTTGAAAGAGCTGGAGCCGCAAAATGCACTGCCTGCGGCCAGTGCGAAAAGGCCTGCACCCAGCATATTGATATAATTAACAGATTAAAGGAAATAGCAGGTTAGCCGCTATCTTCCGAGCAAAATATTAATAAGCCGCTCCTCGTCATCAAGCGCGCAAAGAGAGCGCAAAGTTGAAAGCCTCTGTAAAAAAGTATAATTTGCGTTGTTAAGATTGTTCTGGCTGTTCATTAAAGATATGGAAGCATCGCCAACATCTTTAACAGAACTTTGTGAAAGCCTGTATCGTTCCATTTGATAATCATATCTGTTTTGAGCTATTTCAAGTGAACGGCGCGAGGAAAGAACCGAGCCTGCCTGTGAAAGAACATCATATAAATTGCTTAACAGATTTTTCTGTGAATCATTGAGCGTGTTGGCAAATGAATTTGATGAGTTATCAAGTGTTCTCTTTTGATTTTCTATTTTGATTGACTGATTCCAGAAATCTATTGGAATTGTTCCTCTAAGCGAAATGCTTCCGTTGAATTTATCCGGGCCGCTAAAGCCGTTATTTGTAGAGTAACTTAGAATATCGCCGAAGTTAACACCTATGCTCAATGTAGGCGCGTACGATCTGAAGAAATTTGTATAATTCATTTCGGCGACCTGAGTATTAAGCGCCGCTGTTTTAAGAGAAGGGTTATTTGCCAGCATTGCGTTCCATAGACTACTGTATAAAACATCGGCTTCTTCATTGGAAATCACGGCAAGACGGCGCAGTACGTCATCGTATATGCTGAAGTTAACAGGTTCAAGTATTATATCTCCCTGAACGCCGATTAAATCTTTTAATGTAATCATGCTAAGCGTAAGAGAGCGCCGGTTTTGATTGTATGTATTTTCACTTGATTCCCTGTTTGCCTGCGCTTCCAGATAATCAATTTGATTGATAATTCCGTTATTAAAGCGTACAGTTGCAATTTCCAAAGCAAGATTCGCGGCCCTGAGCGATGACTCCGCCGATTCAAAGGCGGCTGCGGCTCTTAAGACCGAATAATATGCGCTGTCAATTGATTCAAGCACTTTGTAGTACGTTGAAAGAGAATTAATCCTTTCTATGTCCGTTTTGATTTTATTAATGGACATTGATATAAAATCGTTTCCTCCTGTTTGTATGGAATAATTTAGTGATAAACTTACCCCCGCCCTAAAGGAATCAACCGGGTTTACAAATTCAGAACTCTGCAGGAAATTCGCTGAAGCGCTGTACCCTGCGGAAACCTGAGGCAGCATGCTGTATAATTGACTTCTTTCGTTCAGCAAGGCTGTTCTGACTGACGCATCGGATCCTGCAATATCCTTCGAATTCGTAAGCCCCAAAAGCCTTGCGGTATCAATATCTATAACTGTCTGCGCATAACCCGCCAGATTCAATAATAGAACCAGACAAAACAAAATACCTGTTCTTCTCATCTTTTATCCATCCTTAATATAGAGTGACTAATTACACTATTCGTACCTAAGCGCGTCTATCGGGTACAATTTTGCCGCCTTAAGCGCGGGATAGTATCCGAAAATTATCCCGATTGACGCGGCAAATAAAGTTGAAATCATAACAATGGTCGGGCTGATCGCAGCAGGAACTCCGGCCATGTTCATCAATCTGCATGCGAGAAAAGCAAGGCCTACTCCAAGAAGGCCTCCCATAACGCTTAAAATGACCGACTCTGTAAGGAACTGCATTAGAATATCGCGCTTTCTTCCTCCGACTGCCATTCTGATTCCTATTTCCCGTGTACGCTCAGTTACAGAAACGAGCATGATATTCATAATGCCGATTCCGCCTACAAGAAGCGATACGCCTGCAATCGCGGCCAGTAATGTTGTTAAAACACCGATGGTCTCTGATGCCATATCCAGCATATCCGCCTGATTCATAATGTTGAAATCAGAAGTTGCTCCCTGCTGAATGCCGCGCGATTCGCGGAGTATTTGCTCAGACTCATTCATCGCAGCTGTCATATAATCCGAACTAATTACATTTACCACTATTTGCTGAATATTGCGCATATTGCTAATACGCGTCATCGCTGTGTCAAGCGGAAGAATTACAACATCATCCTGATTGCCCATAATACCGGCTCCCTTGCTCTGTAAAACGCCGATCACTGTAAAGTAGTTGGTACCAATCCTTATTTGCTGCCCGATTGCGGATTGCGCGTCTCCGAAAAGACTTTCAGCGGATGAGTTCCCGATTACAGCTACCCTGTTCCGCAATTCCAGGTCTTCATTGTCGAAGAAATAGCCTTCGGCTATGGTCCAGTTACGCGCAATAAAGAAATCAGGCTCAACTCCCTGAATTGAAATGGAGGCGTTGCCAAGAGATCCGGTCACATTTGAATTACTCTGTACAACTGCTGAAATCGCATTTGCGAAAGTTGATTCATTCCGGAGCTTTTCAATATCTTTCTTTGTAAAAGAGCTTACACGCGTCATCATCGCTGTCCCGGTGCGGCTGACGGCCCGGCTTGGAGTTATTGTCAGGAGATTTGTGCCCATCGCGGTAAGGTTTGCCTCTATTAGCCGTTGCGAGCCTTCGCCGATAGCCACCATGATAATCACCGAACCTACGCCTATAATAACACCTAACGATGTAAGAAGACTGCGCATCCGGTTGCGGAAAATGGATCTAAGACAGGTCTGTAATAGCTGTATGGCATTCACGAATGATCCTCCGAAAGGAGCGCGTGATCGCTTTTCCATTTGGCAAGATCATCAAACGCATTGCATCTTTCGGTAACCGGCATATCGGATACGATTTCGCCGTCCCTTAGTGTAATGATTCTTTTTGTGTAAGCTGCAAGTTCCGGTTCATGGGTTACCATAATGATTGTCTTTCCCTGGTCGTTTAACTGCTGGAAAAGCCCCATAATTTCAAGAGTCATGCCTGTATCAAGATTCCCTGTAGGTTCATCCGCAAGAATAAACGCGGGATCGTTCACCATCGCTCTTGCGATTGCTACTCTCTGCTGCTGCCCTCCTGAAAGCTGAGACGGAAAATGATCCATGCGTTCCTTAAGCCCGACTTCCTTAAGAGCGGTTATAGCTCTTTCTTTACGGCTAATATTTGTTTTATTTTTATCACTCCTGTCTTTCTGCCGGTAAAAAAGCGGAAGTTCTACATTTTCAAGCGCAGTTGTTCGGGCAAGTAAATTAAAGGATTGAAACACAAATCCGATTTTACGGTTTCTGATATATGCGAATGTATTTGAATTTGATTTTGAGGTTTCTATGCCGTCAAGTGTATAAGTCCCGCTTGTAGGTTTATCAAGGCATCCAAGAATATTCATAAGAGTGGATTTACCCGAACCAGAAGGCCCCATTACAGAGACAAACTCTCCCTCATCCGCAAGAAAATCAACCCCTCGAAGAGCTCTTACAATTATTGCAGTTGAATTTGATTTTTTCTTCCCGCGTTTAGACTCCATGCGGTATTCACGCTTGATTCTGCGCATTTCAATAACAGACACTAAATCCTCTCCCTCAAGATTACCTGCATACTGTCGCTGTCCGCAGACAGATAAACTTCCGTAAAGGAGCCGTCGCTTATGCCTGTAAGCACCTGCATTACATCAAGCTTCCCGTCGCCGTTAATATACCATAGATTTCGCATAACAGGCTCGTTTCGCGCCTGACCTGTGCTTGCCTGCCTTGAACTCCCTGAGTTCCCTGAAGGCATCATCATCCTTGCTCCGCCGCCCATGCTCATAAGGGATGCGATGCCGCCGCTTTGATTTGATGAGTTTTGGTTTCTGCTCTGGCCCTGCGAGGCTTGCGTTCTTGCAATAACCGCCGCCTGTCTTTGTTCATCGCTCATATTTGCAAGGCTTGCGCTAAATACCATTTCCGAAATCTGATCAGCGCTGAGGCTTGTCGGTGTATAACGCAATGCCGCGTTTGCGACAAGTAAAATATTTTCACTTCTTTCCACAATGAAATCCACCGCGCATGTCATACCCGGCATAAGAGAACCGTCACGGTTTTCCACGCTAATCAGCACTGTATACGAAACCATTCCGCCTGAAACTACAGGAACCATCCGTACATTTTCTACAACGCCGGAAAACCTCCTCCCAGGAAGGCTTTCCAGTGTAAAACGGACATCCTGTCCCTTGTGTATTGAAGATACATCAAGCTCTCCGACTGAGGCTTCAATCTGCATTTCGCGTAAATTTTCAGCAATAGTGAACATTGTTGCTGAATTGCTGTTTGAACCGCCCACAACCGTATCTCCTACATTGACATTCCGGTCAAGAACAATACCTGTAATCGGAGATGTGATATAGGCATATTGATTAATCTCTGTTTCCGTAGTCCTTAAATCAGCCTCGGCTGTTGCAAGGTTGGCGGCAGAGTTATCAAGCGCTGTTTTGGATTGACGCAATTCGTAATCAGAAATCAGGTTTCTTTGCGCCAGAGCTTCCTGTGTTCTGTAGTTCATTAGCTGTAATTCATAGTTTGCGCGCGAGCTTTGGACAGATGCCTGCTGCCGGTCTCTCGTAAGACGCAACATATCGGTATTAAGCCGCGCGAGTATAGTCCCTCTCGTGACACTGTCATTATAATCAACAAATACTTCTTCTACCTTGCCGCTCATCTGCGGCAGAACTCTTACAGTAGCGATAGGGTTGATTGTTCCGCTGGATGAAACAGTGCGCTCGATCGTTCCGCGCCGTATGTTTGAAAATTCATATGTGGCGGTCGTTGAATTATTGCCTGAACACGCACTGAATAAAATGAAAAGGCAAAAAACCGTTATGCGGTTTACATTTTTTTTCATGTTATTGAAAATACCTCCGTCGGAATAAAAAACAACATAAGACAGAACAAGGTAACAAATACCTCTTTGCTGATTTTTCATGCCTTTTATCTTGATAATAAATTAATCGATGAAAAAATGATATACCATTTACAGAAAATTAAAATAAAATAATTTTTTGTTATATTCTGTTTTTAATATTGCTCAATTTATATATGAAAAATATACTTAGGTGTTATATTGAGTTGGTATTAAATGCAAGGCAATATATTAATAATTGAAGATATAAAAGAACTCTCTGACCTTGTTACTCTTTACTTAAGCAAGGAAGGCTTTAATGTCCGCGCCGCTGAAAGCGCAGAGGAAGGTTTCTCGGTTCTTGAAGAATGGAAACCTGAGCTAATTATTCTTGATATAAATCTGCCTGGAATTGACGGTTTTGAATTCCTGCAAAAATTCAGGCGGACAAACGAGACTCCCGTACTTATTGTTTCTGCGAGGGACAGCGATGAAGATCAAATCAGCGGTTTGGGAATTGGAGCAGATGAGTATATAACAAAGCCTTTTTCTCCGAAGGTTCTTGTCGCGCGCGTACGGGCATTATTCCGCCGTCTGCGTGATTTTAATGAAAAAAACCAGGAAAATCTTTTTAAATTCGGTCCTTTTATTATTGATTATGATTCCTGCATTCTGAAGAAAAACGGGCAAAGGATTCATCTGTCGGCGAAAGAATACGGATGTCTGTCTCTTCTCTCGGAACATTCGGGGAAACCATTGGATGTTGAAAAAATATATTCCGAGGTTTGGAAAAACAATTACGGAGATCTTACAACAGTCGCGGTTTATATACAGCGCCTGAGAAAAAAGATAGAAGAAGATCCTGCAAATCCGTATTATCTGGAAACTGTGCACGGCATGGGTTACCGCTTTAACGCGCATAACAGAACAAACAATAGCGAGAGTCACATTAAAGATGCGCCTATAAGTAATGCGCAATATCCGTCAGGAGACATTTAATTGTGAAGATAAAAACACAAGCGGGCTTTCTTGTCGCAGGCATTGTACTGACTCCTCTTCTAATCATTCTGGTAAATTTTGTATACCGCCAATTTATTACTGTTGAGGATGTAATTGAACTGCCTTCATACGAAAATATTTCCGCTTTACTGGACGAATCCATAAGCTTTCAGGACTGGGAGGCCGTTACGCGCATTGCAGGACGTTCGCCAAGAAATGCAGGGCATTCGTCAAGAAATGAAGAGATCATTGTTTTCCGCGATGATTATCTTGTCCTTTATTCTACAATTCCGGAATTTAACCAGGGTGTTTATTCGTCCCAGGACGGCGTACTGTCCCTGATAAGCTCCAAAGATAAAAGATATGAATACTCGCTTGTCAGGCGCAATATGGATGAGAGTCAGGTTTATGTCGTTAACAGAATAATGCCGCGTGAGGCAAGAGTCAGAATGATGCCTTTTTTTATTCCGGCAATAGTTGTTTTTATTTTTATTATTCTACTTGTTTTATTTGCTGTCGGCATGTCCATAATTATTGCAAGAACAATCACCCATTCTGTTCAGGTTCTTGATGATGCGACCAAACGTATCGCCGAAGGAGAGCTGGATCTTCAGCTGGACATCAAGGGCAGCAATGAGATAACATCCCTTACCTGCTCTTTAAATAAAATGCGGCAGGCGTTAAAGGAAGAGGAACTGAGACGTTCCCGCTTTATAATGGGAATCACTCATGATTTAAAAACGCCTCTGGCGTTAATCAAAGGATATGCTGAAGCGATTGAGGATAATATCGCAGAAGATAGCCGCAAGGCTGCGCAGATAATTGCAACAAAATCTGATCAGCTTGAAGGTATGATTAATGACCTGATAAATTTTGTACGTATGGAAACAGGAGAATGGAGAAAGCAGTTAACAAAAATTGATCTAACCGCTTTTTTAAAAAATCTTGTAAATACCATGAGTGCAGATGTTGAATTGTTTCAGCATGAATTAATACATGATATCAGCCTGCCTGAGGACTTGCTGATTCCGATGGATGACAGACTTGTTTACCGCGCGATGGAAAATCTTATAAATAACTCAATCCGCCACACTCCTTCAGGATCGGTTATTCGCTTAACCGCAGCAAAAACTAATAATATAATAAAACTTTCAGTTAGCGACAACGGCCCTGGAATAGAAAAAGAAGATATTCCGCATGTTTTTGAAATGTTCTACAGGGGCACATCATCCCGCCGTGAACAGGGCATGGGCCTCGGATTGGCTGTTGTGAAATGGGTAATAGATTATCACGGATGGTCCATCTCCGCTCAATCAGAAAAGGATAAGGAAACCATTTTTACGATAACCATTGATACAAAATAAATATCTGAGCAGATGGTTTTAAGAATCTTTACCTTTCTTCTTTGCTTTCTTCTGTTCGCGTTTTTCTTTTAGGCTTTTTTGTGGAACTTTCTTTGTTTCTTTTTTATGCATTATATGTTCGGCCATATTAACCTCCGTCTGGGCTTTACATTATATACAAAATAGTATAATAATTGGTTTATGTAAAGACATTTTTGTCATAAACGGGGGAAATAATGAAGGTAATTGAAGCAGTTACATTACTGGAAGGCCAATATTTTAGCGGTGAAGGCATGGCAGAGCTTGAAATTGCATCCGCCTGCGGGGCTGATCTTATGAGTGATGTAATGGCATTCGTTAAAGACAGGGTGCTATTGCTGACAGGGCTTGTAAATCCGCAGGTAATACGTACTGCTGAGCTTTTGGACATTCACGCGATCATATTTGTACGGGGTAAAGCTCCGGGCCGTGACATGATAGAAATGGCGGAAGAAGCCGATATAATCCTTGCGGGAACAAAACTCCCCATGTTTTTGGCCTGCGGAAAACTCTACGAAGCAGGACTTCGCACAGGCGGCACAAGAGCGATTTAATCACCCCTTGTTAAATATTTCTTTAATCTTTTCCTTTGCTTGTTCAACGGTACCTTCATAATTGCTCTTTAAAGCGTTCATGTGCTGGTTATAAAAAGCTGTAAATTCCGGATCCTGCAGCGGATCAATGTGTATCTCTCTGCCCATCCTGCGGGAAAGCTCTTCTTCTTTCTTTCGGAGTTTTGGAGCATATTGCTGCCGTATCGCCTGCTCGTAATGGGAGGCCTCCTGAAGGTATTGGGAGAATAGCTGGGTAAGCATTTTTAATATTCCTGAGAATTCATTGTTTTTTTGATTTAATATCGCAAAAAGTCCTTTACCCACTTTATCAAATTTATTTTCATTGCCAGTCTCTTGCAGCGCAGGCAAAGCAATTTGGGTAATAAGCACGTCAAAAACCCCCTGTTTCAGGCTTTCTTTATCGGCGGCAAGTGTTTTCTTTAGCCCATCCGTTATATCCGCATCACCTGCCAAAAAATCATTTGCCAGTTTCTTGCCTTTTCTCTTTGCATCAAATTGGCCGATTGTGGATTTATCACTTTTAACACTTTCTGTTTTTTCCAGAGCGATTTCCAGCGCTGTCTTTATAACTCCCATATGTTTCTCCCTCCACTATAAGTTATTAATGATCCATTATTTAAGCAAGAGGGTTTACCTTTATGATTAACTTGATTAATCTGCAGAGCAAGGTTAAAATTAAAGCGGCTATGGAAAAAGAAACAGATTTTAAAAATATCATCCGCCTTGATTCAGAAATAAATCAAATTCAGGACTATGATCTATTGCTTGAAAGGATACTATTTGAATCCAGAAAAGTAGTTAAGGCGGATGCGGGATCAATTTATATCACTGTTCCTGTAGAATTAAATGAAGAAGGAACAGAAAAACTCGCAATAAAATATTCCCAAAATGACACAATTCAAAAAAATCTTCCGCATGGCCAAAAGATGGTTTATACCATTTTTTCGGTGCTTATCAATGAAAAATCCATCTCAGGCTACTGCGCGTTGAAAAAAACTTTGATCAATGTTCCGGATATGTACAATATTCCGCCGGAAGCCTCATATAAATTCAATTCATCTTTTGATTTGATCTCAGGGTACAAAACCATATCAAGCCTTACAACTCCCCTTATTTCAACAGACGAAAAGCTAATGGGAGTTATTCAGGTATTAAACGCAAAAGACGATGCAGGAAACATAATTCCGTTTACTTCGGAAGATGAAGTAATTCTGACTCATTTTGCGCATAACGCAAGCATGGTGCTTCAGAGGGCTTATATTACAAGAGCGATGATTCTGCGAATGATAAAAATGTCTGAACTCCGCGACCCGAAAGAGACAGGTACGCATGTAAACCGCGTTGCCGGATACGCTGTGGATATATACGATCGCTGGGCTCATCATAATAAAATAAACATGATAGAAAGGGAGAAATACCGCGATTTATTAAAAATCAGCTCAATGCTGCATGATGTAGGCAAGGTAGCCATATCGGACGCAATTCTCAAAAAGCCCGCGCGTTTTACTCCTGATGAATATAAAGTAATGCAAAGTCATACATTATTCGGAGCAGGCCTGTTTCAGGACACTTCTTCTCCCATCGATATCATGTCGAAAGATATCGCGCTTACACATCATGAAAATTGGGACGGTACAGGCTATCCCGGCTGGGTGGATCCTTTCAGCGGCTCTATTGAAAGAACGAATAACGAAGGTAAACCGCTTGGAAAAAAAGGAAATGAAATTCCTTTGGGCGGCCGGATTGTCGCCATTGCGGATGTATACGACGCTCTCTGTTCAAAACGCGTATACAAGGAACCTTGGGCCGAAAGCAACGTATTAGAAGAAATAAGCAAACTTAGCGGAACCAAATTTGATCCGGAACTGATTGAATGTTTTTTTGAGATACTTCCAAATATCAAACAAACACAAAGCCAGTACCCGGAAAACGCTGCATGATTATAGTGACCAATCACCTCTAACTCTTCATTACAGCTCTGCATCTTGTCAGTACTCTGTCAAAGCTGTCTGCAAATAGCTTTAGTTCCTTCTTGCCGTAACCTGCGATTCTTTCTATTTCCAGGCCGTTTTCTGCAAGCCCTACTTTAAAGTTGCGAAGGGAAAGCATTTCATTTATATTATCCTGAGTAAAGATTCGACCCCGATCATCAATTACAAACACATCTTTTTCGATTAGACGTTTTGCAAGAGGGACATCCCTTGTAATCACAAGATCGCCTGGCTGCGCCAGCTCTACAATTTTGTCATCCGCGGAATTATCAATAGCCGGGCATATTACCATTTCCGCATGCACTATTTGGCCATTAATTGCATATTCAGACGGGATTAAACGATTGGCGGCAAATATTATCCGAATAGACAGTTTACAGGCTCTTCGCAGTACAAGATCTCTTGCTGGTCTGGGACAGGAATCCGCATCAATAATAATTTTCATTTCACTTTTCAATTATTATTTGCATGCTAGTTTAAAAACCTTCAAAAAAACAAGTAACCTCCGCTTTGTGATTGTTCCCTGCAGAAAAAGCGGCATATAGAGAAAAATTTCCCTTTAAAATACAGGGTTCGCTTCCCTTTGCAATAAGAAATGAATCGCCTTTATTAAAAAACATATCAGCAGTTTTTAATTCTCCTTCGGTAACGATGCAAATAGCCGGACAGTTTCCCTGAAAAACAGCTTCACTTTCTGTATGCATGTAAGCTAGCGTGAATTCATTGCATGGAGTATGATAACAAAACCAATTCTCTGAAGAAAGAGGAGAAATAACCTGCACAGTAAACGGTTCAAATTTTAATATGTTCATAAGTTCGTTTATGTCGATATGTTTCGGTGTAAGACCTCCGCGAAGAACATTATCAGAACTTGTCATCAGTTCAATGCCAAATCCGCTGACATATGCGTGAAGAACTCCTGCAGGAATAAAAACAGCCTGTCCCGGCTGTATTGTTATATAGTTAAGATACAGAGGCGATAATACGGCCGAATCATCGGGATAAAGGCAAGCAAGCTGTTTCATTAGTTTCCACTGTTCATCTTTTATTAAACCATCAGCGCTATTGTCTGTTTTATCATTGATGTAAGAGTGCAGGCATTCCTGTTCAGTTCCTGAAATATTATTAAGGGTGCGGAAAAAAAGGGAAAGTGAACCTGTTTTAAGACTGTCAATCAAGGGATTAATTATATCTTCTGCTGCCGCCGATCCTGATGAGAACTCTTTAAGTGATTCGCAGATTTTTTCAGGTTCGGAAAAACCAGCCATTAATTTAACCGGAGTAATTGCGCATAGTATTTCAGGTTTGTGATTGGTATCCCTGTAATTACGCGTTGGAGCGTTTATTGACAGCCCTAACTCTTCTTCCCTTTTAAAGCCTTCTTCTGCCTGTTCTTTATTGGGATGAGCCTGAATAGAAAGCGGCTTTTCAACCGCTATCAATTTTAAAAGGAAAGAAAGCTCTCCGCAAATATTTTTAAGATCCTCCGGCAGATTGGTATTATTTACAAAGACCTGCGACGGAGCGCTTCCATGCGTTCCCATCCACATTTCAGCAAAAGGACGAAGTTCATTATTTTCGGCATTTATAAATTGCGGGATCATATACGGAGACCCCCATTCATAATGTTTAATCCTGTTTGACAGGCGGTATATTTTATTCATCCGCACAGACCTTAAGCGCCTTGTCAAGGGTGGCGATAAGTTTCATGGTCCTTTCCCGCACTTCGGCGGATTCATTTTCAATGTTTTGCTTTATTTTGTTTATTTCATCACATAACAGAAAACCTGTTAAAACAGCGATATTAAGAGGATCATTTATTCCCGATATACTCTGTGTGTTTTTAACAGCGGCATGGTATTGGGAAAGAACTTTATTAAGATAATCTTCGTCTTCATCAACAGTTATGGTAAACGAAGTCCCAAGAATATCCAGTTTGAGTATTGAGTGGGTATCTGAATTACCGCTTCGCTTTTCATTGGCCATTAATTTCCCTAAAAAATGTCCAGCTCTTCGTCTGCGGAAGCAAGAGTACCTGTCATTAAATGATCAACAGAAGGTTCTGTTTCAGGGATTTCAAAGAATTCCTTGGATTCCCTTGCGGCTGTTAATTTTGCTTTGCCCGGTTCGTTTGGAGGAACCCGCGTTACAGCTTCTGTTTGCGGCTTATTGACTCCTGATGATTCAATCTCCTTTGCTGTTTGTAAAGGAAGCGTCTTCTCCTGTTTCACAGCTGCTTTCTTTTCATCAGCCTTATTATCTTTTAAGCTGTTTTCAAATGCTTCTTCAAACTGGTTTAAACGATCAAGAGCGGCAATTATGCCGTCTTCTATCCGGCTCTGATCTTCTTTAAACCGCATAATGAGCACTTCAAGTTCGTCGATCCGTTTTCGATATGATTCCAGTTTTGCCTGTAAACCTGTTCTCTCGGCAGATAGCGCGTTGTTTTCTGTAGTTACAGTCTGGACATACTCAATCGCCTTTGCAACTTTAGCTTCCAGCAGCTGTACTTGTTCAAGACTAATCACGAGGGGAACCTCCTTTCAGTCGGGTGAGTTACGTTTATGCTCCGAGTGCGGCCTTAACTTTATCTGTAATCGCCGCAAACGCAGCATTGTCTTCTGTCGCAAGGTATGCTAATGCCTTACGGTTTATAATAATCCCCGCTTTTTTAAGACCGGCGATCAGCCGCGAATAGGAAAGCCCCTGCTCACGGCAAGCGGCATTTATTCTGATAATCCAGAGTTTACGGAATTCACCTTTCCTGTCTTTTCTGTCGCGGTATGCGTAAGCTAATGACTTGGCTACTGCGTCTTTTGCTGTTTTATAATTTGTGCTGCGCCTTCCCCAATAACCCTTAGCCAGTTTTAATATTTTTTTACGATGGTTTTTCCTTTTGGAACCGTCTATTGCTCTTGACATATTTCCCTCTCAAATGCCTTTATTAAAGGTCTCTTACCCGTAGGGCAAAAGTTTTTTTCTTATTACCGGTACATTATCATCAGATAGAATACCAGCATGCCGTAAGCTGCGTTTTCGTTTTGCCGACTTTTTTGTCAGGATATGGCGCAGATTTTGTTTTTTATACTTTACCTTACCCGTGCCGGTAAAAGAATAACGCTTTGCTGCGCTTTTTTTTGTTTTCATCTTTGGCATTTGCCACCTCTTAAAATAAAATCACCAAGTTACTTTTTACCCTTGGGACTCAGGATCATGGACATAAAACGGCCTTCCATAGCCGGAGGTTTATCCATTGCGTACTCTCCTTCAATCCGCGAAAGCACATCTTTCATTACATCAAAACCCAGCTCTGTATGTGCAAGTTCGCGGCCGCGGAAACGTATTGTTACTTTTACTTTGTTACCCTCAGCTAAAAAATCTTTTATATGTTTAGATTTAAAATCCAGATCATGATCATCGATCTTCGGCTGCATCCGGATTTCCTTAAGCTTCAGGAGCTTCTGTTTTTTCTTTGAATCCCGAAGCCTCTTCTCATTCTCAAATCTGAACTTTCCGTAATTCAGAATCTTGACAACAGGAGGCATTGCCTGCGGCGCAACCTCTACAAGATCAAGACCTGCCTCTCTGGCAATTTCAAGCGCTTCCGATACAGATATAATACCTTTGTCACCGTCATCCCGGATTAAACGGACTTCTCTTGAACGAATCTGCTCGTTAATACGTAAATCTTTCTCCGCCAACTGGCCTCCTCTGTTTTCACTACTTTACATATACTAGCAAATTTTTTCCTTTTTTGTCTAGTAGAATACCGAAAAACAATGTTTTTACACTATCTCCGTCCCTATGCCTTCATCTGTAAACAATTCTATTAAAATGGCATGAGGCAATCTCCCGTCAATAATGTGAGTCTTTATAACTCCCCCGTCCAATGCTGTCATACAACAGTCTGTTTTTGGAATCATTCCTTTGGTTATAATGCCTTCCTTTTTTAGGGTATCAAGCTGCGATCTTTGCACGGTTTTAATAAGGGAGTTTTCATCATGTATATCGCGTAAAATACCGCGGACATCCGTCATAAGCACAAGTTTTTCTGCTCCCAGCTCTGCGGCAATTTTTGCGGCTGCTATATCCGCGTTTATATTAAGGGCTTTTCCTTCATCATCGCCTTTGCCGTAAGCGACAGATGAAACAACAGGTATAATCCCAGAATCCAAAACCGCATTTAATAATGATACGTCAACATTCTCAACATTACCTACAAGGCCAAGATCGGTTTCATTAACACGGCTTGCTTTTAAAATACCGCCGTCAATACCGCAAAGGCCGATTGCTTTGCCGCCGTTTTTTTGAATCAGGGCGGTTATTTCCTTATTTACTTTGCCGCATAAGACCATTTGAACGATATCCATCGTTTCTTCATCTGTGTATCTTAACCCGTTAATAAAACGGCTTTCTATTCCGGTCTTTTTAAGCATTGCTTCAATTTCAGGTCCGCCGCCGTGTACCAGCACTGTGCGAATCCCTACGCATGTCATAAGAATTATATCTTCAATAACCGCTTTTTTAAGCTCATCGTTAAGCATGGCATTGCCGCCGTATTTAACTACAATGGTTTTATTCTGAAAAAGCTGAAGGTAAGGCAGCGCGTGAATAAGTATTGCGGCTCTGTCATTGTTGCTGATATGTTTTATATCCGCAAAATCGCTCATGATCTGTAATCTCCGTTGATCTTGATATAATCATATGATAAATCGCAGCTCCAGACGGAAACCTTGTAATTTCCTTCCGAAAGGCCTATAAGTATCTCAATTTCTTCCCGGGATAATATT
Source organism: Treponema sp. (assembly GCA_009787775.1). Lineage (GTDB taxonomy): Bacteria > Spirochaetota > Spirochaetia > Treponematales > Breznakiellaceae > WQXQ01. The sequence continues at coordinate 29,645 of WQSQ01000007.1, read as the reverse complement.
TCTTTCGCTCTTTCTTCGCTGAAATTAACAGTCTGTCCCTCGCTGCAAACCTGTATCTCGCCTGCGCTGCTCCTAAAACCAACCGAGACTTTTGACGGATCAAAATCAGCTCCGGAGTATCCCATTGCGCATAACACACGCCCCCAGTTGGCGTCTGCGCCGAAGCAGGCGGTCTTTACAAGACTTGAAGACGCGGCTGATTTTGCCAGAAGCACGGCCTTTTCTTCGCTCTGCGCTCCGCTGACAGTAACTGTTATAAGCTTTGTCGCTCCTTCTCCGTCACGCGCCATCATGCGGGTCAGCTCAACGCAGACATGTTCCAGCGCCCTGCAGAAAATCTCATAACCCCGATTCTTGATCCCGGAGCCCTGGTACCCTATTACCGGATTGTTTTCCGCTTCGCCGTTTGCCATTATTACAGCCATATCGTTGGTCGAAGTATCGCCGTCTACTGTAAGACGGTTAAAAGAATGATTTACAGCATAGCGAAGGGCGCAGTCAAGCGCGGAAGGAGTTATTGCGGCATCGGTTGTGATAAAGCAAAGCATGGTCGCCATATTTGGATGAATCATTCCCGATCCTTTTGCCATCGCTCCGATACGGACAATCTTGCCGTCAATTTCAACTTCAACAGCAATATCTTTTTTGCGCGTATCCGTTGTCATTATTGCTTCAAGGGCGGCTGTATGCCCTGCTTCGTCGCTTCGTAGACTTGCCTTTAAAGCGGAGATATTCTTTTCGATGGCCTCGATTGGCAACGGAACGCCGATAACGCCTGTGGATGCTACTACGGCTTCAGAGGGTGCGATTGATAATTCATCCGCGATAAGATGCGCCATTCGTCTCGCGGCATCCATTCCGTGTTTGCCGGTGCAAGCATTCGCGTTGCCTGAATTGGCAATTACAGCGCGGAGTTTTCCGTTTGCAATATTTTCCTGACTAACCAGTACGCTTGCCGCCTTTACTTTGTTCTCTGTAAACACCGCCGCTGCTGAACAGAACTCTTTTGAATAAATAAGGGCAAGATCATTCTTCTGTAAACCTTGTTTTATACCGCAGCGAATCCCGCCTGCCATAAAACCTTTAGGTGCGCACACGCCTCCTGTTATAGTTTTCAACTTTTACTCCAAATTATTGTCATTATTTTACCGTAAAGATACAAACATATTTAATTTTAAAACAACATAGGTATAGCGTTAAGACCTTCTGTTTCATCAAAACCGAACAGGATATTCATATTCTGAACCGCCTGTCCCGCGGCGCCTTTTACCATGTTATCAATTGCGGTAATAACTATCAATGTAGAACCGTTAATGTCCACATGGACGGAAATGTCGCAGTAATTGGACTGGCGCACCCTGTTTGTGGAAGCAGTAATTCCTTTTGGCAATACCCTTATAAAAGACTCATCTTTATAAAAAGCGGTATACAACCCGCGTATTTCGTCAGTCTTTGCTTCTATTTCTTTCGACGGCAGCCTGACTGTATCAGGGTAATCGTCAGTGACCCGCCATTTTTCAGACAATGGGATGTAAATCGTACTAAGGATACCCCTGTTCATCGGTACAAGATGCGGTGTAAATATTACAAGAGGAGGAGGCACATTACCTTCTTTTGCCATCACATCAAGATTGCGCGAGATTTCAGGCGAATGTCTGTGGCTTGCGACCTTATATGGTGCGATTGAATCAGCACATTCGCTGTAATGAAAAGAGCGGGACGGCTCCCTTCCTCCGCCTGATGTACCGGAAGCAGCATCAATAATAACAGGGCCGCATCTGTCTGTATGCTTTCTGTAAGGGTTAAACACCCTGCCTGTAAGTCCCTTTACCAGAGCCGGAAAGATTCCTAGTGATGCGCCTGTCGGATAGCATCCGGGATTTCCTATTATAACAGGTTCCTTTAAGGCCAAATCCTTCATGCGCCGCCTGTTCAGCTCCGGAAGGCCGTATATTGATTTCTTATGCAATTCAGGGAATTGAAACGATTTGCCGTACCATGCGTTATAGGCAGCCTCATCGTCATCAAAACGAAAATCGGCGGAGAAATCTATATAGTGAATCCTGCGTTCGATACAGGCGGCGGCAAAAGGCTCCCCTACCGCATGAGGAAGAGCGGCAAAAACCACATCTGACGAAGCGATCACATCTTCAGCTTTTAGCAGAGGATATTCAATTCTGCCTATAAAATTGGGGTATATATCCTGTATTTGTTCCCCTTCAAAGCTTACAGAAGAAAGAGCCAGTTTATCGACTTTAGGATGCGCGGAAAGAAGCCTTGCCAATTCAGCGCCGGCATACCCTGTAGCGCCTATAATACCTGCGACCATGCGTAATTATGCAATATTTGCCTGCTAATTGTCCATTCCCTGTTACACTTTACATTAAGCACGGTTATATATATACTACGGCTATGAATGGATTATTGAAAAGAACAGCTTTTATTATATCATTTGGAGCAGTATTGCTTCTGTCTTCCTGCGCAACAACAGTAACGATTGGTGAAGATATGTCATCCGCGGAGATAATACAGCGGGCGCAGGAAGCATTGGACAGAAACCGTTACAATATTGCCATTCAATACTATGAAGCCTTGAATGAACGCAACCGCAGCAGTGTCGATCTTGTAATAACATCCGAATACCATATTGCTTTTATTAATTATAAACAGAAAAAGTACGCTGAAGCCCGCGAAGGGTTAAACGGCGTACTTGCATATTATGATTCTCCTGATCAGATTCTGCTTCCGCAGCACTTTAAAAGACTCTCGCAGATTGTCCTGCAGTCTATTGACGAGAAAGAAGCAAAATAACTATAGACACTACCTATATTCAGGCAGCCAAACCTTATGCGCCTCAAGGAGTTCGTCTGTCATTTTCCTTATATCGTCAATAGAGAGTTCAGCCGCGGTGTGAGGCTCAAGCATGGCCGCATGATAGATATTTTCGCGCTTTTTGGTAACAGCTGCTTCCAGTGTAATTAAGTGAACATTAATGTGCGTCATATTCATTGCGGCAAGCTGGACAGGCAGCTTGCCTGTATAGCACGCCCTGATACCTGAATTATCAACAAGACAGGGGACTTCAACGCACGCTTCGTGAGGAAGGTTATCTATGCTGCCGCCTGTATTCAGAACATTTCCGCCGATTTTATAAGGCGCGCCTGTCACGATTGATTCCATAATGTAAGAAGCGTATTCCTGCGATCTTTTATGTTCCAGAGTATCGGATTTAACAAGATTTTCATATTCGGTTTTCCATCCTTCTATCTGTTCAATGCAGCGGCGCGGATACTCATCAAGCGGAATGTTAAAATCATTTATCAGCTGCGGGTATTTGGCTTTTATATAAAAAGGATTGTATTCTGCGTTATGCTCGCTGGATTCTGTGCAATAGAAACCCAGCTTGTCAATGTAATCATAGCGTACCATATCCCGGTGTTTTTCGCGCGTATTCTTTTCTTTTGCTCTTCTTTTAATTTCAGGGTACAGATCATTATTATCCTTATCGCGGATATCCAAAAGCCATCCCATGTGATTAATACCCGCTATTAATTCCTTTCTCCCGTCAAGTTTATCTTCCATGCCAAGCTCTTTTAAAAGCCAGTACGAGCATCCCTGCACACTGTGGCAAAGACCGACCGTTTTTACACCTGTGTATCTTTGCATGTAGCCTGTCAGCATCGACATGGGGTTTGTATAATTTAACAGCCACGCATCGGGGCATACTTTTTCAACCGCGCGCGCGAATGTTTCCATTACAGGTATCGTCCGCAGTGCGCGCATTATACCGCCTATCCCGAGAGTATCTCCGATTGTCTGACGCAGCCCGTATTTCTTTGGAATCTCAAAATCAGCGATTGTCGCAGGATCATAACCTCCGACCTGTACAGCGTTCACAGCGAAAGAAGCGCCCGCGAGTGCTTTTTCAAGGTTTTCAACTCCCCCGTAACATGATATCTTTGAGTAATCACCTTTTCCTTTGTTTATCGCAGATACAATCTTCCCGCTTTCCTTAAGACGCCGGGCATCAATGTCATAAAGGGCAATCTCGCACCCCTTTAGCGCCTCACTTGACATACAATCGCCCAGCACACTGCGGGCAAAAACCGTACTTCCAGCTCCAAGAAAGGTAATTTTCAGCATGGATACCTCTGTTCTCCAGTAAGGAATTAACGCAGTCTGTCATACTGGAAACCGAATTTTACAGAACTCTATTTATTCTAGCATGCAAGGAAGGAAAAAGGTTTAAATACAGCAAAGACGATGCTGCCACTATAGCCTAAAGTGAGATATCACTATAGGCTATAGTGATTATTCACTTCAGTCTATAGTGATAAATCACTACAGTCTATAGTGGCCATTCACTATAGTCTATAGTGGCTATTCACTACAGTCTGTAGTGAGGTATCACTATAGACTATAGCGGCATGGTATTCAAGGCTGGATCAAGGCGCTTGTATACCCTGGAACGGATTTCTGTATCGGGAAAGAATCGTACTCATGAATGACTACTGACCCTCTGTTTATAACCGCGAATAGTTCGGGGCTTCCTGCGTTATCTGCACATCATGAGGATGGCTTTCGCGGAGGCCGGCGGCGGTAATTTTTACAAACTTGCGGTAATTATTAAGCTCTGCTATGCTTTTGCAGCCGCAGTAGCCCATACCCTTCCTAAGGCCGGCTACAAGCTGGTTTAAGAAAAACTTAAGTTCGCCTTTATAAGGAACCCTGCCTTCAATGCCTTCAGGGACAGGCTCTTCGTCCTTGCCGATTTGATAGCGGTCGCCCGCTCCGTCCGCTATCGCGCCCATGCTTCCCATCCCGCGGTATTCCTTGTATATTCTTCCGTCATAAATAATTTCGCTTCCCGGAGACTCCTTTAATCCCGCAAAAAGGTTTCCTATCATTACAACGCTGGCGCCTGCTCCTATAGCCTTTGTAATATCGCCTGAAAACTTTATGCCTCCGTCGGCAATAACCGGTATTTTCGATTTGACTGCCTCTTCGGCGCAATCCATTACGGCGGTAAACTGGGGAACCCCTATTCCGGCGATTATGCGGGTTGTGCATATTGAACCCGGCCCTATACCGACCTTTATTGCGTCTGCGCCGGAATCAATCAATTTTCTTGTCCCCTCTTTGGTTGCGACATTTCCTCCGATAACTGGGATTTTATATTCTTTCTTAATCTGGGAAACGGCTTCCATTACATTTTTTGAATCGCCGTGAGCTGTATCAAGAACTACATAATCGACTTTTGCTTTCTTAAGGAGCGGCATTCTTATTTTATAATCCTGCGGAGAGATTGCCGCTCCGACAATGAGTCTTCCGTTTTTATCTACTGCTGCGTTGGGAAAGCTATGATTCTTTTCCATATCAGTTACAGTGATAAGACCAGTAAGTTTTCTTTCACTGTCCACAACAGGAAGCTTTTCTATCCTGTTTTTCTTGAATATCTCACTTGCTCTTTCAACTGTTATGTCGCCTGCCGCGGTAATAACATCGCTTATCATTACATCCGTTACAGGAAGGGAATCGTCGCGGCAGAAACGCAGGTCGCGGTTTGTTATAATTCCCATTAATACGCCGTCTGCGTCAACAACGGGAAAACCTGAAACGCCGAATGTGTCGACCAACAGGCGTACATCCCTGACATATGCGTTATGCGCGATTGTCACAGGCGATTCGATTATCCAGTTGAGAAAACGTTTAACACCTGCGACCTGACGCGCCTGTTCTTCGGGTTTTAGATTACGGTGAATAACTCCGGTTCCGCCTTCCAGTGCGATTGCGATAGACAGTTTCTCTTCTGTCACTGTATCCATCGCGGCGGAAATAATCGGGACATTCAGATTGATGCCTTTGCATAATGTTGTCTGTACATTACATTCTTTCGGCAGTATTTCCGAATATCCTGGCAATAGAAGGACATCATCGTAAGATAATCCTTCGGTTAATTTAATAGCTTCCATGGTCGATCATGGCATTTTAAGCTAAATATGTCAATGGAATTGCTGCACAACGCATTTTTTTAGTATAATTACCCAATGCGCTTAATCATCGCTTCAATATTGTGCCTTACTCTGTTTGCTTCCTGTACAAAATCAGATGTTGTTAACCTTATTATTGATAATGTTAACGATATTGAGGAGGTTTCTGTTAATGCCGATCGGGAGAGCCTTGGCGCTCAAACAACCGCTATTATCGATCCCCTTCGCATTCGGGCAGAAGAAATAGCTTCTTCCTTAGACGACAGCCTTCTTGCATCCCAGGTTTTAATCAGCGGAATAGACGGAAGGGGCAGCCTTCCCCTCCATGTTTCACAGATGCTCAAAAATATTCCTGCAGGAGGCGTAATGCTTTTCAGGTACAACTTAAATACCAGCAACGAAGAAATCAAAAACCTTCTTTCTGAAACAGCTTCGCTTATAACAGAAAACTCAAATATACCTCCCTTTATCGCCGTTGATCATGAGGGAAGATATGTAAACCGGTTTTTACCCGGCGTTGCAGACCTTCCTGACGCTTCGTCATATTGGAATATTTTACAGGAGGAAGGAAGAGAGGCGGCGCTCTCCAAAATTGAAGAAGACAGTTTTAAAGCAGCATCCATTATAAATGAATTGGGCATCAATATGAACTTTGCCCCTGTCGCGGAATATTTAAATGACGATAACAGGGATTTTCTTGTACACCGTTCCTACGGAAGCGATCCTTTCTTTACAGCTCTGGCTGCAGGGGCGTTTTTACAAAGCATGCAAAAAGCAGGTATTATATGCGTCGTCAAGCATTTTCCAGGAACCGCGGGAGCCGATCCGCACTACTGGGTTTCTGTTATAAACGGGGAAAAGAATGAGATTGACATGCTTGTCTTCCCTTTTATTTACCTTATTAATAACGGAGCAAGAGCGATAATGGCAGCTCACTCTCTTGTTCCGTTGTTGGATCAGCGCATTGCAAGTTTGTCACCGGCTGTTATGCAGGACCTGCTTAGAGGTGATCTCGGATTTGACGGCATAATAATAAGCGATGATTTTTCCATGGCCGCTGCAGGGGATTTTAACAAGTATGAAGCTGCAGTGCAGTCTATTGCCGCGGGCGCTGATTTGATTCTGGTATGGCCTCCTGACCTTGCGCACACCCACAGCGCGATTTTATCCGCTCTTGAAGAAGGGGAGCTTTCCAGAAACAGATTACAGGATGCCGTACAGCGCATTATTTATGAAAAACTCCGTATGGGTTTGATGGAATAATATTGTCTGGTTTTTATTTAGGGCTGACCAATATCCCGTATCCCTTTGTGCCTTTAAGCTCGCCGTTTTGCATGACTATTTTTCCCCTGATTATAGTGGCTACAGGGAATCCTTTTACTTTCGTTCCGTCAAAGGGGCTTGTTCTGTTCTTTGAGTGAAGTTCATCCGCGAGAATGGTTTTTTCCATGTTCATATCGACAATTGTAAAATCAGCGTCCGCGCCTGGAAGCAGGTTTCCTTTCTGCGGATAAATACCCCATGTTTTCGCCGGCGCTTCGCTTGCAATGCGCACATAATCATTGAGGCTCAGGCTGCCTTTATTGACTTCGTTCAGCATAAGAGGTACGGATGTTTCCACTCCGCTTAAACCTGCAGGCTCTTCCCAAACAGGAAGCGATTTTTCCGCAGTTGTATGAGGAGCGTGATCGCTTGCAATAATGTCTATTGTTCCCTTATAAATTGCGTCCCAAAGGCCCCTGCGATGACTCTCGCTTCTGATGGGAGGATAAACCTTGTGTTCGCACTTGTCCGCGTCAAATAAAAGATAGTGAGGGCATGTTTCCGCTGTTATATCAGTGCCTTTTTGCTTGGCCTCGGCAACAATTAAAGAGCCGTCCTGGGAAGTAACATGGTGAATGTGTATTTTGGCTTCCGTATACTTTGCGTAACAGACAACAGTTTGAATCGCGAGCGCTTCGGAAAATACAGGCCTTGCTTCCGACAGCATATGACCAGTATTTTCTTTGCCGAATATCGCGCTCCTGCATTCTGATAAATAAAACGAGTTAATTTCATTTGACTCGCAGTGAAACCCTGTACGCAATGAGCATCTTTCCAAATGCTTTAATAAAACCTTGGTTGACGGAGAGGCAATATCTCCTGTTGATGTCCCGAAGAAAACCTTAAATCCAAGAGCGCCTGATTCCTTTAATTCTTCTGTCTCCTTTAGATTGTCGTTATTTAAGAGAGCAAAAAGCGCAAAATCCGCATATGATTTTTCCTTTGCTATTTTTATCTTTCCGTTAAAACGCTCCACTGTGGAAGTTACAGGAACTACATTGGGCATGTCGGCGACTGTGGTAATTCCTCCCATTACAGCCGCAATGCTTCCAGTCTCAAAATCTTCCTTTTTTGTAAGGCCGGGATCGCGGAAATGAACATGCGCGTCGATAATACCCGGCAGTATATGTTTACCTGACGCATCGTATATTTCATCTGCGGTGTCTTCAGGATCAAGCGTCCCTGTTTTATCTATTTTTCCCTTATATACAGCAGCATCACCTTTAAAGCTTTTATCCGGTGTTACAATTGTTCCGTTCTTTATAATTAAATCGTAACGCATAAGTTATTGTACTATAGATTAGATATCGGGAACAGGGAATTAATCATAAAAAATACATAACCCATAGATTCTCTTTACTCCTGTTTCTTTAAGCGCTTTCGCGCAGATTTCCATTGTGGAACCGGTTGTTATAACATCGTCAATAATCAGAGCAGTTTCTACAGGGAAACTTTTGTCCGGTAATTTCTGCCCGGCGGAGATTACAGACGCATCTTTATTAACATAAATACGATCTTTCAGGTTTTCAAGCCTGTCTTTACGGTTAAGATATTTCTGTATACTTGATTTTCTGCGTTTCAGGCAAAAGCTGAAACTCCTGTCTTTACATAATTTTTTAAGCCTTTTTACAAGATAATCTACCTGATCCCAGCCGTTTTCTTTTATCTTTCCCGGTCTGGACGGAACAGGAACAATAACAGCTTCCTGAAGTTCAGGGTTTTCGTTAATTACATTAACAATTTTTTCTGTAAAAAAGTCTGCCAGCACAATGTTTTTCCTGAATTTATAGGCGGCAAGAAGTTTACGGTATCTGCCTGTATACGGAAAAAGCACCCACAAGCGATCATAGAAATAATATTTATAATTACCATGAGGATTCCTTCGCCTGTCAGGATCGGCAGGCGCGCGGCAGGGGACACAGGCTTCTTCTTCAGAGATCAGAGGTTTCCCGCATATAATACAGGTTCGTCCCTGAACAGGAACAATTGATGAGCGGCAGGCAGCGCACAGGCTGTATTTTATCTCGTTAACGTTTAACAAGCTGCAGTTACAAACAGCGCAGTAAGCAGGGAAAAGATAATTCTTAAGCTGTAAAAGGATTTTATCTAAAATATTCATGCAATATATGGGTTTAATATCCCGGTTTGCATGACTTAAATTAAAACATTTTTATACTTAACCGCATACAAAATCCGCTTATCTTTACCGCGGCTAAACAGTTTCTCAGACAGAAGCTCTATAAAATTACGATTTTTCCTTCCAGCAGGCGCATATTGTTTATTCGTGCTGATGAAAGATACCCCGTCCGAACCTCCGGTTAGACTCTAGTGTTCTGTCTTATTCAAATGACGGAATGTACTGCTAAGTTAATTCTTTATGCAATAAAGAATTAACGCATTTTGTTATATTGGAAACCGAATAAGACAGAACACTAGGGCGGGGTTCTTTATTATTTGGGGGTTTGCGGAACAACAATATTAAGAACAATACCAACAACTGTCGCAAGCGCAATACCAGCAAGTTCAAAATGCAGATCCTGTGTCATATTAAACGCAAGCCTTCCCCCGCCAATACCGATTACAAGAATGACGGATGTAATTGTTAAATTGCGCTTATCTTTATAATCAACACCGCTTTCTACAATGGTGCGAAGGCCGCTTGAGGCGATTATTCCGAAAAGCAAAATGGAGATGCCGCCAAGTACAGGAGTCGGAATTGTCTGAATTATCGCGCCGAACTTTGTAAAGAACGAAAGAAGAACCGCAATTACCGCAGCACCGCCTATGACCCATACCGAGTATACCCGTGTTATAGCCATAACACCGACATTCTCGCTGTATGTTGTATTCGGAGGTCCGCCCCAGATAGCCGCCCATGCGGAGGCAAGGCCGTCGCCTGTAAGCGTTCTGTGAAGACCCGGGTTTTTATAGAAATCCTGTCCGACAATTTTACTGGTTACCACCATATCCCCAAGATGCTCGCATATCGTCGCAAGCGATACAATGATAAATATCAGAATCGGCACAATGCTGAAACTTGGCGCCATAAATACCGGGAAGCCAATCCATCCTGCTTCATTAATGATACTAAAGTCGATAATTGCATATGCGGGAAAGAATAAACCCATAACAAAAGTGAAGAAATACCCGCAAATAAGCCCTATAAGAATCGGTATGGCGCTTAAAAATCCTTTCAGGAAGATATTGGAAATAATGGTAATAAAAAGCGTTACTGCAGCTATTGAAAGGTATACAAGGCTGTAATTTCCGTTTGCGTCGTTCATCGCCATATCCATTGCGGTAGGCGCAAGGTAAAGGCCTATTACAACAATAACAGAACCGATAACAACAGGCGGCAATACTTTATCAAGCCACCCTGTTCCTGAAAAACGAATAATCTGCGCTATTATACAATAAAACGCTCCTGCTGCTATTGCGCCTCCCATCGCGTATGAAAGGCCGTGTGAAGCTGTAACAGCGATTAAAGGCGCTATAAAACTGAAAGAAGAACCTAGAAATGCCGGAACCTTTGCGCTTGTACATAAAATAAAAAGTAATGTTCCGGTCCCTGCTGTGAATAACGCTGTCGCCGGACTTAATCCCGTTAATAATGGGACCAAAATTGTCGCTCCGAACATTGCAAAAACATGTTGAAAAGAAAGTGGTATCCAATGTCCTATCTTTGGCCTATCTTGGGGCCGGACAATATCGTTTTGAACCATACAGTAACCTCCGGTTTCTAAGTATGTATCAATTTACAGTAAATGGGAAGATAGCAGGATTGATATTTAATTTACAAATGGATTAAAGAAACGATTCCCGTCATGGAAAGTATAAATAATCCCTGCTGTAAATAATATTACGGCCATGATAACTGAAATATAATCCCTTTTTCCAGGCGGCTTTTCCGAATACCATGTCCTCTTTTTATTTTTACCAAATCCCCTCAGCTCCATAGCGCGGCTTACAACATCAATTCTGGCAAGGGACGATAAAATTAACGGCAAAAGAAGAGGTACTGTTCTTTGAAGACGTTTAATTATTGAAGCCTTGCTTGAAAGCTCAAGACCTCTTGCCTGCTGGGACTGATAAATTGCTTCAAAGTCCCGCTGAACATCCGGAATATAACGCAGAGTAAGAGCGACAGAATACGAAATTGTATAGGGAACTCCTATCCTGTTTAAAGAGGCAGCAAACTCGCTTGGGTGAGTTGTTACCATTAACAGAAGAGCAGGCGGGATAATTGTTATGTATTTAAGGAACACATTGAATTCATAAAAAATCTGCTCCCATGTAAGTGTAAAGCGGCTCTGCCCTTCCCAAATAACATTTCTTGTCTGGTATAGCCTTACTCCCTGTTCCGGAGAAAAAAGATATATTGCCAAAAGATTAAGCACAAGAAATACAGACATCATTTTAATGATAAATGAAACATCGCTGAATTTTATTTTTGATAATTTAAAGAACAGAAACCCCAATACAGAAAGCACGAGCAGAATCGGGGTTTTAAAACTTACCATTACAAGTACTGACCATAAAAGGAATATAATCAATTTTACCGCACCCGTAAGGGAATGAACAGGAGAAGATAATTCAATGTAGGATAACATTCTCTTTTTTGTCATTATATTGTTTTCCTGCCCCTGGCCTGCCGGTCATATTTTATAAACCTGTCTACAAACTCCTGCGGATCATCAAGACCGCCTTTTAACGCAAGATCATAAAGGCTTGTCCGTTTAAGGTTCGCTTTCTTTATTATTTCATCATTGGTAAGAACTTCGTACGGTTTTTTATCGGCAATACATTCACCTTCTGAAAGTACAACAGCTCTTACAGTATATTCCAGCATAAGGTGCATATCGTGCGTTATCAGCAACAGCGATAACCCTAATTCATCTCTCAGATTAAAAAGGAATTCCATGAACTCGGTATAAGCCTTAAAATCCTGGCCTGCTGTAGGTTCATCGAGAATCATGAAAGACGGACGCAGCACAAGTATTGATGCAACAGTCAGCCGCTTTTTCTGCCCGAAACTAAGCGCGTTTACAGGCCAATTTCGAAACGGATAAAGTCCGCAGACATTTAATGCTTCAAATACCCTTTCCTTAATCTCTGCTTCAGGGAAGCCTCTGCACTTTAAACCGAATGCGGCCTCTTCAAAAATCATTGGAAACGAAATCATCTGATTGGGATTCTGCATAACATAGCCGATTTTTTCCGCTCTTTGCATTATGGAAAAGCCCGATAAATCCTGACTGTTGTATAACATTGATCCGTGATCAGGCTTTACAAACCCGCAGATACATTTCGCCAGCGTTGACTTTCCCGATCCGTTTTTTCCAACAAGCCCAACACACTCGCCTTTTGAGACAGAAAACGAAATATCCTTTAATGCTTCTTCTCCTTTATCGCTATACCTGAACCTCAGATTTCGTATCTCAAGCCCTGTATTCCTGACAGTTTCATATACCTTATCATTACTCACTTCCAATTGCCTGTCCCATTCAACAAGCGGTTTATAATCGCAAATCAATGTATCCGTATGCTGGGGATTCATTCCCGCGTCAATTTTAATACCTGCGTATTTCAGTGCGCTGATATAAAGAGGCTCGCGAATACCTGTTTCTGCCAGTATACCCGAAGAAATAAGATGCGCTGATGTTTCGTTAGCGGTTATCATACCCTTATTCATTACGATAATTCGATCAACAGGACGATGAAGCGCATCTTCAAGACGGTGTTCAATTATCAGAACTGTCTTTCCTGTTTTTTTATGGAGATCATCAATAAGTTCAACCGCATCTTTCCCTGCCGCAGGATCAAGGTTTGCGAGCGGCTCGTCAAAAAGAAGGATTTCAACATCATCTACAAGTACTCCTGCTATTGAGATACGCTGCTTTTGTCCGCCTGAAAGATCCTGCGGGCTTTTATCCAAGTGGGTTGTCATGTCAACAAGACGCGCGGCTTCATAGGCGTGAGCGTGCATTTCTTTTGACGGGATACAGTCATTTTCCTGTGCGAACGCGATATCTTCAGCAGCACTTAAACCGACAAACTGCCCGTCGGTATCCTGCAGTACCGTACCTGCTGTTTTGGAGATTTCAAAAATATTAAGCGTATTTATATCTTTACCGGTTAAATAAAGTTCGCCTGAAATCTCTCCGGTAAAGGCATGGGGAATTACTCCGTTAATACAATGTATAAGTGTGGATTTTCCCGAACCGGAAGGACCTAAAATCAGTATTTTTTCACCTTTGTTAACAGTTAGATTTATGTCAACTAAAGTAGGTTCAATTTGAGTTCTGTAACGGAAGGTATAATTTTTAAATTCGATTACCGGAACAGACTCGCGTCCTTTGGAAACGGTGCAGGTATCATTAATCATTATTATATCACTGCCCCTATATGTAATATAACCGGTAACTTGTAAAAATTAATAACAATTCTCAACCACGAACCGCACGAACTTTATGTTAGAAACCAGGGAACCTCAAATATAAATTCTTAAAGATTGCCGTTATTTATTTTATCCTTCAAACAACAAAAAGACATGAAGGTTTAACAAAATATCAAAGCAATAGTTTGGTTCGTGGTAAATTCTTAATCAATACTACTCCGCTTTTAAGCTAGCGGATTTACCCAATGTTTTGGTATAGCCAAATATCAGCAAGCTGCCAAGTATTAGCACAACAGCGGCGTTTGTCGGAGCAATTACAAGCCCCTGCAGATACACTTTTTCAGCAGGTTCTGCATAAACAAGAACATCAAGAGTCGGAGCGATACCTAACCAGACTACGAAATTAGTAACAATCTGTACAATGTTAAAAACAATACATTGTTTTATGCCAAATCCGCCTTCATTGATCCTGTACGATTTAAAAAAGAATCCGACGCCCAAACCAAAAAGCGCAGAACCCGCTACCCACGTCCACCATACTCCCCAGCCCCATGTAAGATCTGTCAGGGTATGGCCAATAAAGCCGATCAAGAAACCTGCGACAGGTCCAAAGATTGCAGCAAAAACAGCAAGGATAGCAATACCAAAATTTATATTAGTATTGGGAATCCCTGTAGGAACAGCTACAAAACGCATTAATACAAACATCAAAGCCGCACCGATACCGATTGCTACTACGGTTTTTACTGAAATTAGCTTTTTACTCATTATTTTTTCTCCTTGAAAAATGATGGGTAATTATCACATAAATAATTATTTAAATCAATCAAACAGCGTTAATTCTCCATTCTTTGGAATTATTTTCTGCTTTGGTCTATCTGTTTTTAATAAACCATTGTTAAATGTAATCTGTTCATCGATGTCTGCCGTTTCCAGAAGCTTTTTCCATTGGCACAAAATGTTTAATGCTTCAAGGGGAGTCATCTGTTCAGGATCAATCTCCTGTAATAATCTCTCAAATTTGCCGGTAAAAACTGAATTATCATTTAATCTTTCCTGTATTTCACTCTGTGTAAATCTGTGTCCTCCTTGGTTAATCGCCTTATTTATATCGTTAACTTTATTGATTGTTTGGTTAACAATCATATTTGCTCCGAATGCTTCATTTAAATCCTCATCCCGCTCTTTTAAAAGAGACATAATCTGAGCAGCTCTTTTAAGAACATTCTGCGATATACCTGCAAGATGCGCGACATGAATACCGTAAGATTCCGCGGCAGGCCCCTCTTTCAGTTTTCGCAAAAAGACAATTTTTTCTCCCTGATCCAAAACCTCCATGGAACGGTTAGCAAGCTGCGGATGTGATAAAAGAGACAGTTCGTGAAAGTGAGTCGCAAAAAGAGTCCTGCAGCCTATACGATTTAAAAGCTCTTCGCTTACCGCCCACGCGATGGATAGACCATCATTGGTTCCTGTTCCCCTACCGACCTCATCCATTATAACAAGGCTTTTTTCTGTCGCTGTATTCAAAATAAAAGCAGTTTCATTCATTTCTACAAGAAAGGTCGATTCGCCCCGCGCAAGATTGTCAGATGCGCCTACCCTGCAGTAAATACGGTCACAAATCCCGATTTTAGCTTCCGCAGCCGGAACAAAACTGCCCGTCTGAGCCATAATAGTTATTAAAGCCGCAGAGCGAAGATATGTGGATTTCCCTGCCATATTGGGGCCTGTTATCATTGCAAAAGATACCTGATCGTTATACGCATCATTCGGTAGTGTTTGATCCTTTGTATCATTTTTTTGTTTTGCATGTAACAATACATCATTTGGAATATATTCACTGCGGTTTAAATGAGCTTCTACCACTGGATGCCGGCCTTCGCAGATTTCCAGAATACTGTCTTCGCAAACATATGGGCGCCTCCAGTTTCTTATCGACGCGGCCTTTGCCATTGACTGAGCAACATCAATCTCTGCAAGACGCTTTGCTGCAACGGACAGGTTAACAAGGATTTTCTTTATTTCTTCGCGGATTTCCAGGAATAATTTTCTTTCAAGCTCAACAACTTTATCTGATGCGCCGTTTATTTCTGATTCGAGGGAAGCAAGGCGATCAGTTGAGTATCTTTCTCCGCCTGTAATTCCCTGCCGCTTGATAAAGTGTTTCGGTACTTTATCAAGATGACTCTTGGTAACTTCAAAAAAATAGCCAATTAAACGATTGTAACGAATCTTTAGACTTGCAATTCCTGTTCCGTTTTTTTCTTCTTCAAGATACTGTTCAAGAATCTGTCTTGAATTGTCTCTCATTCCGCGCAGCGCATCCAATTCAGAATTATAGCCGTCTTTAATTAAATTTCCTTCGTTAAGCAGGACGGATGGCTCTTCGCAAATTCCATTTTCAAGCAGGTTTTGCGCAGGTTTCAATTCCTGCAAATTCAACGAAGTATTAAATTGAGTTTCATTGCAGTCACTTTCGAATAATAATTCATTTTTTCCATTTTGGGTTTGGCCGACTGAAGTTTCACAGCAAACATTAAAATTATTAAAAATCTCATGATATAAATTAATCGCGTTTTTTACAGCAAGCATGTCCCTTCCATGCGCCTTATCCATCGCAAGCCTTGAACAAAGACGTTCAAGGTCGGGAGTCTTTCCCAATAATTCACGAAGACGGCTTAAAAGGTTTTGATCGCGGTAAAGATTTTCCGCCATGTCAAGACGGCCTTCAATCTTTTTTATATCACGAAGGGGATGTAAAATACGCCTCTTTAAAAGCCTGCGTCCCATGGACGAACGCGTTTCATCCATCACTTCCAGAAGCGAAAAACGGACATCCCCTTCCCTTTGATTCGCAATTAGCTCAAGATTGCGCTGGCTTGCTTCATCAATACCCATATATTCGCAATCGCTGTAAATGTTAAGTTTTCTGATATGCGGAAGCAGGCTTTTGGACGTTGTATCAAGGTAGTCAAGCAGACTTCCCGCAGAAATTATTTCCGCGCTGTCTTCCTTGAGACCGAAACTTTTTAGATTAACAAGTCCAAATTGTTTTTCCAGCCTCGATTGCGCCTGAAAAGGATCAAACAGCCAGTCTGCCCAACGGTTTAAAACCAGGGTATTCCGCTCATAAATTGCGCTGGCAATAACATTGTTTTCTTCCAACAGGGACTCCTGTATCAGTATCTCTTTAATCTGAAGACGCTCAAGTTCCTGCCTCAGTGTTTCTCCTTCATTACAGGGAAAACTTGTCGCAAAAAACTCGCCTGTTGAAAGATCAATATATGAAAAAGAAAGACGATTTTTATTGTTGTTTGCGCTCTGGCTGCCTGGTATAAGTTTTCCGGCTGTCAGACCGCTGACAGCCAAGCACCCAAGATAATTTGAACTTCCTTTTTCAAGGAATTCTTCATCGACAGTTGTACCGGGGGTAATTATTTCTACTACATCACGCTCAATTATCTTGTTTCCCTTTCCTGGAGGAGTTAGCTGCTCACAGACTGCGATTTTTTTTCCGAGTTTTAAAAGCCGCGCTATATATGATCTTGCGGCGTGATAAGGTATTCCGCACATGGGAAGACCATTGCGGCTTGTCAGAGTCAGGTTCAGGAGAGCTGATACTTCAATCGCATCTTCTGCAAACATTTCATAAAAATCACCCAAACGAAAGAAGAGTGTGTTCCCTTCATGTTTTTTTTTTATCCGCCTGTATTGATCGAGCATCGGACTTGAACCGGCTGCCGGGCTGCTGTACAAAGGCGTGCTGTCGGCCATACAGGCACCTGTTTAATATCTGATTCTTGTACGCAGACTTTGAAGCAATCTATCAGTAATATCAAATCCGGGACTGAACCAGAGAAGACCGGGCGTTTGATTAATATCAAAAACATGCGTAAATCCTTCGCTCTCTGCGATATAACGTATTTCATCATATATTTGATTTAGAAACGTATCAGATTGCATTAAATATACCCTTTCCCTCTCAAGTTCAGCGATCCTTGCTTGGTAATAACTGCCAAAATATTCCCTGCTTCTGTTTATTTCGATTTCCAGCCTGTTCGCTTCCGCCTGATTATTTAATGATACAGCAATATCGCGCCTAGCTATTAGTTCTCGTATCTCATTTTGCATCTTTTCAATATCGACCTGAACCCTTGCGGTGCGCTCGTTGAATTGCCTTACAGCGGCGGATTCCCGGTAAAACTCATTATTGACACGCTGCAAATCCACTATCGCGATTCTTGATATCTGCTGACCAAAAGCAAAACCAGCGCAAAAAATTAACAATAATAAAATGACAATTCTTTTTGACATAAACCACCTCTAATATGATATAGCAAATGAAATTACAAGGTCTAATCCCTTTGATGTTCCGTCTCCAAAAAGCACACCAGGCTGCCATAAGACATCACCGTCTAAAAACCTGAAACGTTTTACAAGGCTCAGCCTGATTGGGAATTGCGGTAGGGTAAATCTTAAACCTGCACCGAGGCTGAACCTGAGATTATCTACTGTAAAATTTCGGTTTCCCTCACTGTTAATCCCAAAATAATAACCTTGTTCTGTTTCAATACCTGCCGCATCAAAAAAGAAATCCCATGATAAAATGCCGCGTACAAGCGGAATGCGAAGCTCAACCCACGTATCCAAAAGAAGGAGACCTTTAATGCTGTATATACCGCTCCATCCTCTTGCGTTAAACATACCGTCTACAGCGAGCATATTTGACATTTCCATGGTAGGAATAAGAGAGTTAGTATCACGGCCTGGCTGTTTGAATACCAATGAAAGGTTTGCGTTGAAAGCAAGCACTCCTTTAAAACTCCAGTTCTCCGTCACAGATATATTAAATAATGTATGAAAATACTGGATCCTGGTATCAGAACGAATATAATGTTCTCTCTCATTGCTTAATAAGCCGTATAATCCAAGTCTCTGATACAAATAATAACCGCTTGACGGATCATAATAAATATCACGATCATCAAGCGATAAGGCGACCCAAAGTGAGTTCTTTAATGTCCATGTATTGTTATCATCTCTCAGCGTAGGATCAAATGGTCTGTATAATTCATTATCGTAGGAATTTCTTATAACACCAAAACGCGTTCCGCCGTTTACACTGAAAATTCCTGGTACAATGGACCACCTATACCCGGTTGACAAGCCCAATGATAAATACAATTGATTATAGCTCATTAAAAAATCCCTTGTCGGGACTTTACTGCTGTTTCTGTATTCTTCAAAAGATACGAAACCATCCGGATAGGCGTGGCTTTCATTGCCGTTAAAAAACGGAGGCTGATTATCCATGGTCGCTGTTTTTTTTGTGTAATTTCCCGAAAAATCAATTCCAAGCGATAACGGAAGACCAAAAGCCCATCTATGCACATAATTAATTGTAAGTGAAGTTGAATCGACAATAGAAGAATTTAATTCTATTCCAAGCTGGTTTCCTGTTCCCGCAATATTTGTGTCATTCCATTGTATTAACCCTGATATCGGAAATGTATCCGGATCCCCGCTGCCTGAAAAAGTCAGTCCGAATTGAATATCAGTGGTAGGCTGTTCTTCCAGCGTAATAACCAAATCCATCAGATTCTCCGTGCTTCCCTGAAGGGTATCAGGAAGTACCATGGAAAAATACTGAAGATTATAAAGATTACGCAGCGCCTCCATTACTTTAGTCCTGGAAAATACATCACCAGGTTCAAGAGGAATTTCCCTTAAGATTACATTATCTCTCGTTTTGGAATTGCCGATTATAATGATGTTCTCTATGTAAGCCCTGCTTCTTTCAACTATTAATATTGTATACGAAAGCGTATTTGCCTGGTCATTCTTATCGGGAGTTCTCATTATGGTATTGTAAATATAGCCGTTTTCAAAATAAAGATCGGCGACTCGCTGTAAATCCATTTCCAGCCGCGTCATGTTAACGATATCTCCCACTCTGGAAGCGATCAACCCTGCCAACTGTTCTGTTGAAAAAATAAAATTACCTTCAAATGACACTCCACCAAATCTGAATTCCGTACCTTCCTCGATCATGAATGTCAGAATCATGTTTGTACCTTTAGAATTCTCTTCATAAGTACGCGTAACATCCCTGACATACGCGTCAATAAACCCGCGATCATGGTAATATTGCGCAATTGTATCTAAATCGGCGAGGAGTTTTGCTTCCTGAAAAGCCCCGTCATTAATTATGGAACGTTGTTTTAAAGAAAGCTGTCCTCTCAACGCGTTATTGGAAAATCGTGAGTTCCCCTGAAATTCAATTCTTGATATGGAGATTTTTTCATGTTCTACAATGGTAAACAAAAGCGTAATGCTTTCATCTCTGGCTTGGGATTCTGATGCTGTAACAGATACATTAGGGTAACCTTTTTCCAGATATTTATTAACAATAGCGTCAATATCCAGCCGAACTTTTGACTGGTTATAAATATCATCGACTTTTGAGACAATTACATCGTTTAATTCTCTTCGTGTAACCCCCGAATTACCGTTAAATACAATCCGCCCTATTGTAGGTCGTTCGACTACATTAAACCTGACAATTACCTGCAGCTCGGGTGAATAAACCGGAGCGACAGATGGTTCTATTCTATCAAAATATTCAAGAGCATAAAGTTTCCCCTGCATTTCCCAGAAAATATATTCATCAAAAACACGCCCTATATATGGGTACATTATAGCTTCAAGTTCCGAAGCAGCAACACTTTTTAATCCGGAAAAATCAACGCTTCTTATAGGTCTATTCATGTACCAGTCTTCGGGCAATTGAGCGGAATTCTGGGAATAACCCGCGTAGGCTGTCATTATCATTAAAAAAGCAATAACCTTAAATCTCATCAAAACTCCTAAAATGAAAAATTCCAGCTTAAGGTAAATGAATGATCGTTTACCCACCAGTTTTCCGGATGATATGGGAAAAAAGACCATTTTATATTTACAAAAGGACTCTGCAGCTCTATTCCAATGTCCGGTTCAAATACTAAACCGCCAAATGAAACATTATTCTTATCATACCTCATTGTAAGCATACCCTGAACAAACATATCCCTTCCAATATATTTACCTATAAAAACAGTTGTGTTATCAAAATAGTTACCTACACTGTAATTCCTGTCAACCGCAGCTTGAGATAATCCCGCAACTCCTGATAATACTGCATTATGCAGGAATCTTGTTCTGACACTGAACATATCAAGCCCCAATAAGTTCCTTACACCGCGCTCAAATTGACGGAAAAACACAAATTGCGATAAAACATCAGACGTAGCAATAATCTGGGTCAGAAAATCAGTTGTTGACGCAAAAATAAAGCGCTGCATATCCATATCTTCATTATTCTGATTAACACCGAAATTCTGCCCTAAAATTGAATAAATTTCAAGCTGTGTTAAAGCAGGACTTGACTCAAAACGGGGCTCAAAATTCAGTAAAGGCTGATTATCCACAATCATTGATATAGTTACAGTTCCCGATTCAGCGCGATCGCGGATTTCAGCCCTTGCGCTTATGCGGGGATCAAATTGATTTTCATTCTCCCTGAAAATTATGTTTCCCTGACGAATATAAAAACTTCTTTCAAAGTAAAATAATTCACCGGATCGTATCCTTACATCGCTATTTATGGAAAATTGGCTGTTTTGCGAATCGGCTGTAATATATACTACAGTTCCCATTTCTGGGTTGGCTCTTAATATCGGGCTGGAGGCAGGCCAGACAAATTCAACCATGGACCCTGTTGTTATTGTAAAATTTAACATGGTATTCATCTCATTGTTTTTCTGGGTATTGGCTGTAGAGTAGATACTGTTTGAAATAGAAGAAAAATTGTCTACATTAAGCCCCAATTCAGCATCATTCGTAAAAATATTACCTGTAAGTTCCATAACACGGTTTAATATATCAGCAGTTAAGTCAAATTTTCCTGACGCACTTCCTTTTGCCAAAAAACCGGATATATCAAGACTATAAGGAATCGGGCTTTCTCTTGGAACATTTATGTCAAGGGTAATGCTGGACGGTATCCAATTTTCAAAAACAAGCCAGCCGCTCGCAGTTCCGCTCCCGCTGCCCGCTGCCGCAACTACAGGGCCGAAAGTAACATCATATCCTTCAGCATTAATGTTAAACGGAACAGACCTTATATCTGCGTTAATATATTCCGGAACCTGAAGGCGAATACTTGATGCTCTTGCCGTACCGTAAAATTCCGGACTTAAAACATGTCCCCTTAAATCCATCTGACCTGTGATGTATCCGCCTACAATGCTGAATTCCTTCATATCTGGTACGAACGCCCATATTGAAACTAAATCCAAAAAGAAGTTATTGAATTGCGCGTCCAGAATACCGTTTTTAATTGTCCCTATAACCGTACCCTGGATCGGTGAAGGAGATGAAAGACCCGCAAAGAAATAACCGTCCGAGTCCACTTCAAGCCTGAGCATATTCTTTGTGCCGCCGGAAACGAAAAGAGAGCCTTCATTTCTTGAAAATACAAAAGCCATCCCGTCATTTTTCATGTCATTATAATGCAGATTCTGCAATGTCAATGTTCCGCTGAATTTATCATAAGCTTTTTTATAATCCATCCATGAATCAATTGGATTAAACCTGGCGTCAAGAGCAAGGTTACCTGTAATATTGAACCTGTCTATGCCCTGAACGGCGGCGTTTGTTTTTACAATGCCTGAAACCCTGTTGATTTGCAATTCAGGTATTTCTGCTTGTATTGACGCATAATTCAAAATGAGACTGCTGACCAGTAATTCGTCATTATTAAGATTTATGCTGACAGATCCGTTAACGGAGGTATTATTAATAAATGTATAAAAAGAAGTGATATCCGCCAGAACAATAAATGAACTAATTGAATCCCAGTTTATTGTTATTTTTCCGCTTGCGGACATTGGCGCTCTTTCCCTGAAAAAACGATTTATCTGCATGTGAGAAACAGAAGCGCGCAATTCAGCATGATTCCTGTTATAAACACATTCAAGATAATAATTTTCTCCCGCATCTTTTCCGTCAGTCGCGTTGGCATGCACTTCAATATATGAAAAATCTTTTTCCCAGAAAAAATCGGCAGCACCCGAAAGATTACCGGCAGAATCGCTGTATGATAAATTCCTGAAGCGCGCGCCGCTTTGATCAGCGATCCCCGACACACTGAAATGATTTCCTCCGTTATAGAGCGCTTCAAATTGATTTATTTCCAGATTCCATAAATCCATTGACTCATAACGAAGCGAGCTGAAGAAGCTAAGGTATACTGTCTGTGTATTTACAGGAACAGGAAAGTCAATGATTTCCATGTAACCGGAAACAGCGCCGGTATCAGAAAGGGTGCCGTATAAATTAAAACCGTTTGGATCATGAATAATCAATGTCCTTCTGTCATTTATCTGTCCGTCCAGCCTCCATGAAAGATCAAGAAAATCAGCGCTGATGTTAAAATCAATATCCATTGGGTTTGAAAAATTCATCCTGGCCGACGCGAGCAGTTCAGTATTAAAAAAATTAACAATTCCTTCGCTTATCGCCAATTGCCGACCGGTACCGGACAATGAAATAATTCCGTTTATATATTCAGAATCAAAAACAAGGCTGGGTACGTTATAAACAATATTATTAAAGTCAGTTGAAAAAAATACTTCTGTGTTTATTTTGGAAGCGTGAAGATAATTACGGCTTATTGCCGGAAAACTGAAAAAACTGAAAAAAGGACGGATGATTTCCGTTAGTTCATAAACGCTCATATCATTCAATGAAAGCGAAGCTTCTATCTGGTTTAAATTCATGAAGTATGCGCCGTCTATAAAAACAGCGCCGCTGTTTTCGCTGCCGCACAAACATGAGACGGATATCCCAATGTCATTTTTATCGGGGCTTAAAACAATGTTCATGTTTTTAATTTGAGTTTGCGATATTTTAATCTCTTCGCTAGATATCAGAATTTCTCCGTTATTGCCCGTTACGCTGAAAACGGCGCCAATATAGTCGTCTCCTGTCATGCTGAAACGATCAAGGATTAATTCCCCGTTAACTGACAGCGGAGAAATATCAACAATGCCGGAATAACTTATAATACCGTTGAAAAGACTTGAGGCGGATGCAAGAGCCGATGAGCTTATAATTAAATCACTTACTGTTACTGTTTTTTCATTTCCCGATGCGTTAACAATAAATGCATCAGTTAGCTGATATCCCGCTAAATCATGTGCCGGATTCAGGGCAGTATAACCAGACATTTTCCCGCCCCTTAAGTTCACGCTGTATTCCATATCTGCGCCGCTGAACCTTAAAGATGAACTGCCTGTTATCTGCAAACTAAACAGATGGCTTATGTTACTCCAGAAGCCTGAAAAGACTGCTTTGGCATCAGGCCGGAAATCGTTTAAATTTATTTGCGCAAGAACTTCCCTTTCTGACATATTATAACTGAATGAATAATAATTATCGTTAACTGTCTGTAAAGGATTTACATTTAATGTCTTGTCTTTATATGAGACTGCGGTGCTGAAGGGATGAACTGTAAGAAGGCGTTCCTGGCCTTCCGTATTTGCTGATGTCCTGGAAGAAGCTGCTTCATTTAAAATACCGGCCTGCTGTGAAATTGTCATATGTGAAAAAGCGATACCGGCCTGCGCTGTCTGTAAATCGTTTGAACACATTCCGTTAATGCCGATTCCGGCAGCTACAATAATTGTTCTGTTGAATACCCCTGAATATGACAATGATACAGACGATTTTCCGTTAATAATAAAATCATCATTTTTATTGTTAATATTAAAAACGGAATCAAAATCCCCCCTGTGGATATTCAGTTCAATATCCGTTAACCGGCAGACCATACTTCTGTCGGAAAAAAGAAAAATGCCGTTATTAATTTGATAATCAGCCTGCTTTGGAAGATAATTTGATATTTGCCCGAAAGATTCGTTTTCATCCCTGTTACGGAAAAGGGCTGCTAATATATCAATAGTTTCCTTATCCCTCTGTGTATCAATATTAATTACAGGCTTTTCGATTTGGACAGTATGGATAAGCAGCTTTCTGTTAAATAAAAGCTCTTTAAGGGAAAAACTGAACCTTATGCGAGTTGTATTAAAAAACGGTTCTTCGCCTTTTTGAAATCTAAGGTAGCGGACATCGAATGAGCCTAAAAAAGCCGGACGGATTGATGAATAGGAAACCGCAAGTCCTGTATATTTTTCAAGGTTTTCTATCAGATCTGTATGAATCTGATACATCATGCGTTTTAACGCAGCCTGTAACGGCTGCATTAGGACAGCAGATACTACAATTAAACCGCAAAAGATGAGAATTTTTATATAAAATGTACGGGGAAGTACTTTCTTCCCGTCTTTTCTGATAAAAATTGGCAATGACTCATCCTTTACTATTTTTCTTTCTATAATTATAATACCTTTACGGGAATAAAGTCACAAATTAGTGACATGAATCTCCTAATATGCTACCTTTTAGCCAATGGAAATAATAAAAAGCTTTGTTGTACTCGAAGGCGGTGACGGATGCGGGACATCTACCCAACTGTCTTTACTTGAAAACCGTTTTAAAAATATTAAATTCCCTATACTTTATTCTACCTTTGAACCTACAAACGGAGAAATTGGCAAAATAATCCGCGCCGCGCTTAAGGGAGAACGGCCTGTTACACCGCAGACTCTCGCCATGCTCTTTGCGGCAGATCGCAATGAACACCTATACAGTAATATCGGTATTATTGAACATATACGTAAAGGGGAAATTGTTGTAAGCGACAGATATGTTCTGTCTTCTCTTGTTTATCAGGGGATTGAATGCGGCGATGAATTACCGGGCTTTTTAAACTCAAGGTTTCCGCTTCCTGAATTGACCATTTTTCTTGATATTGATCCTGAAACAGCGCTTGCAAGAATGAAAAACCGTTCTTCTCTTGAAATCTATGAATACTCAGGTTTTCAGGAAAAAGTACGTGAAAAATACAAATCCATCATGGAAATATACCGCGCGCTCGGAGCAAGGGTTGAAGTAATTGACGCTTCTGCAAATGAAAAGGAAGTTGAAGAGCAAATATGGGGCTTAATCAGTAAAATGCCGATAATTGACAAATAGTGAAATTAACTTTCAGAATAACTCTCATCCTTCTTTTATTATCTTCCGCGGTTCCGGCAAGCAGTTATTTTGTAACATATAAGGAACAATATTACAGGTTATTCCATGTTCATTATATCCAATACCCTGATGACTCTATTGAAAACATCTACTGGCTTGAACAGGCCCTTAAAGCTGATTTTGCTAACCCGCTGTACGCGCTCGCGTTAATCGAAAATGAAATCCAATGGGAAAAATACCGTTATCTTTTCAATATGCACCTTTATCTAAAGCTGATAGAACAATACCTGTTCCTTGGCAACAAATGGAACAAACGCAATGCCTATTTCTATAACGCTCCGTTCAGGGATCAAAATCTTGAAAGCCTTGAGACTGCCGAAACCTGTTACCGCGCCGCTCTCTTCTACTGGGACGAAGCTCTCGCCTGGGCCGCTAAGGCCAATGAAAGGCGTTTTAGGTGGATAGATCTCCCGCGTGTTCAATACTGGCAGGATGAAGCATTCAGAATTGAGAACGGCTCCCTTAATTACGGAAAAACAATAAACCGCGAACTTAATTTCCTGCAGAGCGTAAGAGAACAATTCAGGGAAATGGAAAACTATTACTTTATTCGGGATACATCCGAATAGATATTGTTAAAGACTCGACGCGGCCGCATACCAATACCGTAATAATACATCTGTAAGAGCGCGTTTTCAAAACCCTTCCGGCAGCTGGCTGCTGTGACCTTAGTTAAACCCATCTTTAAGAGCGCTCCCGCAATGCCAAATCAGCGGCGGATGGCTGTGGCTTTAATGAAAGCTTGCACGCTACGATTAATAAAATATTTATACTTTATTTGCTGTGTGTTAATTGATAGGGCAAGAGCTGTCTAATCAGCGTGCAAGAGTGCATCGGCAATCCATACCAAGGCCGCTGATTTGGCATTGCGGGAGCGCCCTTAAAGATGGATTCAAGCAATGTCAATGACACCGAGACCGCTGGAAGAGTTTTACGCACGCACCCTTCAAGAAGGATTAATATTCACACAAAAGCCGCCGGTTAAGAATTGCGAAAGCTGTCTATAAAGAATGATTAGATCGAGCATTTACCAAAACTTGCTTAGTTTCGGAAAATACCCTTATGACAATTCAATTCTAGGGTAGTGAAGTATATGGTAGCTGTCCCAAAAACTGAAGCATTGGAACAGTCTCTATTTTCTTGCATTGTTCCTTGTTATTCTGATACAAAGTTCCTGCCTTGACCTATATACCACTATAGTTCATAGTGAAACTACACTTTAGTCTATAGTAATATATCACTATAGACTGTAGTTAATGTTCACTATAGGCTAAAGTGAACTATCACTATGGACTATAGTTGAATATCACTTTAGGCTATAGTGACAGCTTACTATAGGCTGAATGATGAACCTAGTCAAAGGCTGAATAAGACGCCTGACAGCGCATAAACTGCCTGTTGTATCAGCCAGGTATTGACGCGGGTTTCTGAGGTTTAAGCGCCTCTCATTTAGACACATACAAGTATCTGTCAACAAAGCCGGTTACTAGGCAGACAGATACTCGCTACGCTCTATGTGGTGTGGTTGAGCAATTAAACGATTCCATGAAAAATGGTTCCTGGAACCTTTGCGTGGCCAATGGAGTGTACGAAAGAAGCGTTGCTGATACACTTTACGTGAATTTGTTACACAGAGTAACCTCATGTTATATATTCAGGCTTTTTCTTTTTTCAACTTGGCTATTCGTTTATGAATAAAATTCTTAAGATCAATTAAAATCTGTGTTTGCCAGTCTTCTTCCATTTTGTTTTCATAATGTTCAAAAGAAAACAGTTCGAATGCTCTCTTTTGAAGAGCATTCGCTATTTTTTCGAGCATAGTATCGGTTGGAAACCGTTTTCCGTTTTCTATCTGTGCAATGTAATTGGTTGCTGTATCTATCAATTCAGCTAATTTAGCTTGAGAATAACCGAGTTCTGACCTATAGGCCTTCATATTTGATCCAAGTATTTTTCTTAATTCTGTCATTATATCTCTATGCTTTATTTGTTGATTATATGTGGCGCAGAGCTATTGACACAAATATCGTTATGCTATATATAAGACAATATGAAGCCGTATGCTATTTAATTATGAAAATTTCATCCGGTTTTATGCCTTTCTGTACGGAAGGACATTTAAATTAAGGAGTATTTTAACATGAGAAACATGGTAAAATTTTTCGGTATTATTACATTTGCTGCGGTAATCTGGTTTTCGATAACCGGATGTGAAGATTTAACAGATTTCTTTAATGACGATGTTACTTTCAGTTTGGATAAAATAGATTCAAGATCTTTCACTCTAACAGTAAAAAATGCAAATTGGAGAGAACTATATAAAGATTCTTATGAAAATTTTTATTCTTATGGCTTTGATAATGATTTTCAATTAACAGATACTATATGGAGACATGTATAATGCTAAAGGTGATGGTGCGTATAATTTTTCTATTCTTTCTTTTGAACTTGTTTTAACTAGCCCCAAAATAATAACTTTAACATTAAAACCTGAATATACTAATATAACTGGTAGAATTAGTCTGAGTAAAGAAGGTGTTAGTACTTATTATCCAACGCTAACTGGGGATTTTGATTATGATAGATTTAGAAGAGCTGAGTTAAAATTTATTATTGACAATAAAAAGTCAAGCATAACTTTTTGAAAACGGGTGAAACACAATTGTAGCAGGTAAACTTTTTCCGTAGTGTTGTTAGTTGCTATATATATACCAGATATAGCGTAGTGGTTACCTAATTTTTATTCTTTTTACCTTTCTGTGGTTATGTCCCTGCGCCGGGACGGCGTGGAGAGAAGAATAAATGTGGGATAAAAAGATTTTTTTACTTTTTATTTCTTTTATATTTCCTAGAACATTATGCGAAACTGTCGTCTAACTTGTAAAATAAAAATATAAAATGACATATAGTTAATTTAAATCACATAGTTTCTTTCTTTGTCAGTAATTATTAATATTTGCGGTGTAATGGTAACAGGAACCATTTTCTCATAGTGTTGTTCAAGACGGAACCTGCGCTATATGCGTATATTTATGGGCAGCGGAAAAACACAGCAATTGACCTGCAAAACAGGGGTTTTACAATCAAAGTCCACTTATAACACACTACATATATGCCAGCCTGCAATAGCACCAATAGGTTTTGCATCCTGTTAATCTTAAACCTTGGTTGATTGATAAACTGGTTACTCAGAACCGCGCGGCTACCTGTCTTGCTTCCGGCGCCAAGTTTCTGAGATTCTGGATTCTGGATTCATTTGACGGGTGAGTGCTCAGAATCTCCGGTGTTCCTCCGCCTGTCGCAGCTGCCATGCGCTGCCAAAGCAGAGAGCCTTCGTCCGGATTATAACCGGCTATTGCCATTAATTTTAAACCTATGTCATCAGCTTCACTCTCATGGCTTCTTGAAAAAGGCAGCGCTGCTCCGACGTTGGTACCGACTCCGTAAGCAAGCATAACCATGGTTTGGGTTTCGGAAGATGAACCTGAGAAAGCAAGAGATACCCCAATCGCGCCCAATTGCTGCAGGATGTTTCCGCTCATCCTCTGCTGTCCGTGGTTAAGCATTGCATGCGCGATTTCATGTCCCATAACCACTGCGACTCCGTCTTCGTTTAAACAAACCGGAAGAATCCCCGTATAAAA
This sequence comes from Treponema sp., assembly GCA_009787775.1. Lineage (GTDB taxonomy): Bacteria > Spirochaetota > Spirochaetia > Treponematales > Breznakiellaceae > WQXQ01. The sequence continues at coordinate 93 of WQSQ01000007.1, read as the reverse complement.
TACAACTTTACCGCCCGGCATACACCAGGCATTCAGCGTATCGTCCTGGACAAGGGTAAATTCCCACCGGTAATCCCTGAAATAATTTGGGTC
>WQSQ01000006.1 GCA_009787775.1 Treponema sp. | reverse complement strand
GCGAACCTGATCCGGATAATACCGGCGGAGGGAAATGTTTTAAAGAGACAAACACCTTGTTCCTGTCTCCCGGAAAAACGCCTTCGCAGAGATATCCTGCGGGGGCATTTTTTTTAAGGAGGCAGATATGAGGCCCGAAGCAAGTATTGCAATTCAAACATTGCCGCAATTTGTGTCAGGGGACGATGTTTTAAGAATTGTCGATAAAGTGATCGATTACATTAAAAGCACAGGATTAAAAACGGTTGTAGGTCCATTTGAAACTGTAATCGAAGGCGAGTTTGATAAATTAATGGACATCGCAAAAGAATGTCAGATGATTTGCATACGCGAAGGAGCTGCTTCCCTTTTAACATACATAAAGATTGCATATAACCCTAACGGCGGAACATGGTCTATCGATGAAAAAACCGCAAAACATATTTAACAGGCTTAGCTGGCTGCCTGTTATTCCCATTGTTTCAATTCTTCTTGTATGGCAAATCTTAAGTGTCAGTAGAATTGTCCCGCCGTATATGCTGCCAGGCCCTATGCAGGTGATAAATGTTCTTGTCGGCGATTTCTCCCTTCTTATGACTCATCTTCTTTATACTTTGATGGAAGCGATGGCAGGGCTTTCGTTAGCTGTAATTGCGGCCTTTATTCTTGCGGTAGTAATGGACGCGAACCGCTTTGTAAAGCAATCCATAACGCCGATCCTTTTGCTTACCCAGACGATGCCTGTAATCGCGGTTGCGCCTCTTTTGATTTTATGGATGGGGTACGGGATTGCTCCGAAAATAACGCTCGTCTTTCTTACATGTTTTTTTCCGGTAACAATAGGCCTAATGGGAGCGTTCGCGTCAGCTGATGATGACACTCTGCGCCTGCTGCAATCAATGGGAGCAAAAAAATGGCAGTTGTACCGTTATATAAAAATACCGCAGGCGCTGAGCGCTTTCTTTTCGGGACTAAAAATATCTGCTTCCTATTCGATAATCGGAGCTGTAATCGCCGAATGGCTCGGCGGAGACGCAGGGTTGGGTGTTTACATGATCCGCGTAAGGCGCTCATATTCGTTTGATAAAATGTTCGCTGTAATTCTTGTTGTTTCCGCTCTCAGTCTTTTATTGATTAAGTTAGTATCATTGCTGGAAAAAAAAATAATGCCATGGAGGAAAAATGAATATGCGTAAGAAAATGGAATTAATTGCCGTATCAGTAATTATCATACTGTCTCTTGCAAATTGCGGCAAAAACGACGGGACCATCCGTGTTTTGCTTGACTGGACGCCGAACACAAACCACACAGGACTTTTTATCGCTCTCGACAAGGGCTGGTTTGCCGAAGAAGGACTGAATGTAACGATAACGCAGCCGCCTGAAGATGAAGCGCTGGTACTTGTCGCTTCGGGAAGGGCCGAGTTCGGAGTAACGTTTCAAGAGTCGATGGGGCCTGCGATAGCAAAGGAGAGGGACGCGCTTCCCGTAACAGCGGTTGCCGCCATTATAAGCCATAATACTTCGGGAATAATGTCTCTTAAAACAAGCGGCATTGTCCGCCCGTCTGATCTCGCCGGAAAAAGATTCGCTTCCTGGGAAACGCCTGTTGTTACTGCAGTTATGCGCTACATAGTAGAAAAAGACGGCGGCAGCTTTAATACAGTTTACATGATTCCCAATAACGCCACAGACGCGATTTCCGCATTGCAAACCGATGTAGACGCAATCTGGATATATTACGCCTGGGACGGAATTGCTGCTGTTGTCAGCGGAGTGGAAATTAATTACATTGACTTGGGAACATATGACAGCAGTCTTGATTTCTACACTCCGGTGCTCGCGGTAAACACAAAATGGGCTGAAAAAAACGCTGAAACAGCAAAGAAGTTTCTGTCCGCTGCAAGCCGCGGCTATAATTACGCGATTGAAAACCCTCAGGAAGCCGCTGAAATCCTTTTACGTTACGCGCCGGAACTTGACAGAAACCTTGTTATGCGAAGCCAGGAGTATCTGGCGCAGCGCTATCAGGGAGACGCGAAACGCTGGGGAGAAATTGATCCGGACAGGTGGAGCGGCTTTTACAGGTGGATGTACGAACAGGGGTTATTGGAAGTAAATATAGGTTCAGGCGGCTTTACCAATGAATATCTTCCATGAGTATAACAATCTTTCATTGTCAGAACATTACCAAAAATTACAACAGTGAACCTGTAGTTAAGGACATTAATCTTGAGTTACCCGAATGCGGATTTATTTCTCTTGTAGGACCTTCTGGAGTTGGCAAGACTACCCTATTTAATATTCTTTCCGGCGTTGAAAAGCCTGATATAGGCAGAGTAATCTTCAACGGAGAGGATATTACGGGTATCAGCGGAAAAGTAAGCTACATGCTGCAAAAAGATCTGCTCCTTGAATACAGGACAGTGCTTGATAATGTAATACTTCCGCTTTTAATCCGCGGAGAAAAGAGAAATAAAGCCAGGGAATATGCTGAAAGTTTTTTCCCGATGTTCGGGATTTCAGGGTATGAAAGAAAATATCCAAATGAATTATCAGGAGGAATGAGACAGCGCGCAGCTCTTTTACGAACCTGCCTGACTGCAAACAGTCAGAGCGGGCAGACAGAAAGCCATGTCATTCTGCTTGACGAACCTTTTTCTTCGCTGGACGCGATTACAAGAAACAAAATGCAGTTATGGTATGCTGACATCGCGCAGCAAATGAAAATCTCAACTCTGTTTATTACTCATGATGTTGAAGAGGCGCTTTTATTATCTGACAGGGTTTATATAATGAACGGTAAACCAGGAAGAATCACGCACAAAATCGACGTTAAGCCGCTCCGTCCGCGGGGTGCGTCATTCGCGGTTTCTGTTAATTTCGCCAAACAGAAGAGATTGATTCTTGACGCAATTGGAATGTAACGGCCAATAACGATTAGTCCATCCGCGCCATAATAAAGTTTACATAACCGTCAGGAGTATGAACTGTAGGATGCTGCAGACCGTTAGTAAGGCGGGGAACTTCTGATGATACATAAGTTCTAAGCTCGTCCATTGTAATAATTTTATCCTGGATTAGATCAGCTGCGCCCCTCATCCCCTGCAGTATCGCGTATGTAAAAATACCGTGACCCAGTCTTTGGTCTTCCTGCGAAAGCTGGCTGCCCTGGCTTGATGTAAAAATTACCGTGCTTCTGTCGTCCAGTACCCGTACAAGACTATTATTATCCGCGCTTCGCGTCCTTCTCCCGCTGGTTCCTTCCGAGTGACACGCGTCAATAAACACCAGTTTCTGCCCCGGGACATCAAGCACTGACTGAATCTCACGCCACGAAATAGCGCGGGAGGCGCGGATTGAGCCGTCAGCGTTAAACCCGGCGTCAGACGGCATGAAATAGAAATTGCCTCCGTCATCGTTAATACCGTGCCCTGCGATAAAAAGCAGGACAACATCCTGCTGTCCGGCCCTTCTTAAGAAGTCAAAACTGTCAATTATATTCTCTCTTGTCGGAGGCAGCGCCGTACCGTCAGCGACCAGCATTGTATTTACGCTTCTGTACAGCCGTCCTTCCTGCTGTTTAAAAACATTAATAATCTCCCTTGCGTCATTAGCCGCGTAATTCAGGTTATTCAAATTACTGTCGTCATAACGGTTCACTCCGATGGATAAAACCCAAAGATTGGGAAGTATAACCTGCGCAGACGCGGCCTGTCTGTATGTTACTTCTACGCTGTCCCTGCCTTCCGAGTACTGATTGGAGGCAAGAACTTCGATGCGGTTAACGCCCGCGCTCAACGTTACAGTAAAGCGGAAATCAACACGGTTTTCGCTTCCGGCAACGGCAATGCCTGTATTTTCTACCGATAACCCCCGTGTTCCGGAAAGATTCCGCATTTCATCGCTTCCGACAAGCCTTCCGTTAACAAGCACCCTTATGCTTTTGACTGCCTCCCTTTGATCCGCGACAGAGACAGAAAGCTCAGCCTGATTCGCGGTTAACAGGGAACCGTTCTCGGGGCTTCTTATCACAACTAAAGGAGGAGGAGAAGCCTGCTGGATTGATGCTGTTACGCGTACAGGGTCGGCAAGCCCCTGAAGGCGCGCCTCTACTATACGCGGCTGGTAATAAGCCGCGCGGTACTGGTCTATTCCGTAGACATTGTTCCCGATACGGACATTAATATATTTGTCGCCGTTTGGGGAAGCGTTATAGTATCCGTCCGGTGTGATTGCCGCCCATTCGCCGTCTTTAAAGCTGATGAACTGCGCGATTTCCCTTCCTGTAGAAGCATCCCACAGTCTTACAGTACCGTCATAAGAACCGGAAAGAACAAGACTGCCGTTATGGCTGAATGTAACAGAACTAACACCGCTTGTATGCCCTGAAAATGTCCGTAGCTGTATCCCAGTTGCGACATCCCACAGTTTCACAGCATTATCAATAGAACCAGACAGAACCTGCCTGCCGTCAGGGCTGAATGTAACGGAAGTAACACGGCTTATATGTCCTGAGAATATCCGTACCTGTCTCCCTGTTGCGGCATCCCACAGTCTTACAGTGCCATCCCATGAGCCGGAAAGAACAAGGCTACCGTCAGGGCTGAATGTAACCGAAGCAACACTGCTTGAATGCCCGGAAAATGTCCGCACCTCCCTCCCTGTCGCTGTATCCCACAGTTTTACTGTATTATCATAGGAACCGGAAAGAATCTGCCTGCCGTCAGGACTGAATGCAACGGAATAAACATAGCTTGTATGCCCGGAAAATGTCCGCACCTCCCTCCCTGTCGCTGTATCCCATAGTTTTATTGTATTATCACCAGAACCGGAAAGAACCTGCCTGCCGTCAGGGCTGAATGTAACAGAATTAACACTGCCTGTATGCCCTGAGAATGTACGCACCTCCCTTCCTGTCGCAACGTCCCATAGTTTTATTGTTCTATCACCTGAACCTGAAAGAACAAGGTTACCATTAGAGCTGAATGTAACAGAATTAATATAGCTTGTATGCCCTGAAAATGCCTGCACCCGTCTCCCTGTTGCGGCATCCCACAGTTTTACAGTATCATCACCAGAACTGGAAAGAAAACGGTTGCCATCAAGGTTGAATGTAACGGAAGTAACACCGTTTACATACCATGAAAATGTCCGCACCTCCCTCCCTGTCGCTGTATCCCACAGTTTTATGGTAACATCAAAAGAACCGGAAAGAATCTGCCTGCCATCAGAGCTGAATGTAACGGAGGTAACAATGCTTGCATGCCCTGAAAATATCCGCACCTCCCTCCCTGTAGCTGTATCCCACAATTTTATTGTATTATCACCAGAACCGGAAAGAACCTGCCTGCCGTCAGGGCTGAATGTAACGGAATTAATATCATCCGTATGCCCTGAAAATGTCCGCACCTCCCTTCCTGTCGCTGTATCCCACAGTTTTACTGTATTATCATAGGAACCGGAAAGAATCTGCCTGCCATCAGAGCTGAATGTAACGGAGGTAACAATGCTTGTATGCCCTGAAAATGTCCGTATCATCCTCCCTGTCGCTGTATCCCACAGTTTTACTGTATTATCATAAGAACCGGAAAGAATCTGCCTGCCGTCAGGACTGAATGCAACGGAATTAACCCAACCTGTATGCCCCGAGAATGTCCGCACCTCCCTTCCTGTAGCTGTATCCCACAATTTTATTGTATTATCGTCAGAACCGGAAAGAACCTGCCTGCCGTCAGGGCTGAATGTAACGCACCTAACCCAATCTGTATGCCCTGAAAACGTCCGTATCTCCCTTCCTGTAGCTGTATCCCACAATTTTATTGTATTATCACCAGAACCGGAAAGAACCTGCCTGCCGTCAGGGCTGAATGTAACGGAAGTAACATAACTTGTATGCCCTGAAAATGTCCGTATCTCCCTTCCTGTAGCTGTATCCCACAATTTTATTGTATTATCACCAGAACCGGAAAGAACCTGCCTGCCGTCAGAGCTGAATGTAACGGAATAAACACCTCTTGCATGCCCCAACTGCGCAAACACTTCCGGTTCCTGGGCGGTTATGACTAATGAGAAGCCGGTGAATATTATGATTGTTAAAAAAAGCTTAAGGAAGCGCACTTTACTAATGTAACTTATAAAATATGAATTATCAACTCAGGCAAACAAAAGCTGATAAGTTATACAAATGAGACAGAACAGGCTATGTATGGAAAACAGCTCCAAAATAAGGTATATTAATGCAATAAGACTGAACGCCTGTCAAAAAGGAGCTCTAACATGAAATTATTCCATAAAACAATAATTATGTGCGTATTGGCGTTTGCCGCTGTTTCTCATGCCGGCGCGGGAGGCAATTCCGATTCCAGGCGGAACAGCGATGCCGGTACGGCTGCACCGCCGCAGGCAAATCAATCTGTAACCGCGCCGCCTGTAACGGCTCAGCCTGCCGTCAATTCCACAGAAAGCCTCTCCCTTGACGAAGCGATTGCGGGCGCCGCGTCTTATTTTATACAGCGTATCCCAGGCGGCGATAAAAGGGTTGCCCTTGTTTCCTTTGATACGCCTTCAAACCGCTTGTCAAACTATATTTTGGCTGAAGTGTGGACGCTGCTGGAAGACTCAAACCGGTTTGTCATGGTAGACAGGAGAAACCTTGACCGCATTGAGACCGAGATAATGTATCAGTACGGAACGGGCAGGGTTGACGATAATCTGATGGTTTCCGTCTCAAGACAGGCAGGCGCTCAATTTCTGGTTTACGGGCAGATGACTCCCCTGGGACGGGGAGATAATGCCGGGGAATACCGCCTGACAGTCTACGCGATTGATGTTGAAAGCGCGGTATCAAACCAGAGGGCCTATAATGTCCGTTATGATAACCGGCTTGCGTCCCTTCTTGGCGTATCCGCTGAGGAAGAAATTGATAACGCGGTTGCCTTAATGGCAAGGTCTGTAAACACAAGAACAACCATTGCCGTAGGCAGAATCAGCTACGGCGATACCCAGACAGTTTCAAGTTTCTCGGCATGGCTGAAAAACAGCGTAATAACGGCGGCGTCAAAGTATCAGGACAAGCTGCAGATAGCGACAGAAACCCAAAGCTCCGACTTCGCGGTGGCAAGCCGCGGAATGACGGTTGAAACCCCTGTAGAAGGCAGCGCTGTTCAGGCGGTTGTAACAGGAAGCTATATACCCATGGATTCGGGCGCGGAAGTGTCCCTTCAGCTAACGTCAGTGAGCGGGAATAAGACAGTACTCTCCTCATCGCGTTTTTATGTCTCTGCGTCAGAGCTGGAAAGGCGGCGTCTTTCACTGCTTCCCGAAAGCAATAATACATCCGCCGAAACCGAGTTTGAGCAAAAGCAGAGGATACTGGATTCTGTCCTGGGAGGCGCCAACAGATGGAACTTTACCGTAACGCCTGATTCGCTGGACGGCATTTATTATGACGGCGATTACATGACAATGCGCATCTATTCGCAGCGCGATTGCTATTTCCGCGTAATTCATGTTGATGTAAACGGAGACACCCAGCTGATATATCCCGCATCACCCTTCGATAACAGCTTTATCCGTGCCGGAGAAACAAGGCGTATTCCCGACAATTCCAGTTACCGCATGCATGCTCCCTTCGGCGAGGAAATTATCATTGTAAGCGCATATGATCAGCCTTTTACCCAAAGCCAGTCTACAGGACAGATGACAGAAGACAGCCTTAACCGCGTAATAACCGCTGAATCCGGCAGCCGTACGCAAATGACCCCGTCAGCGACAGCAAGATTCAATTATCTGATTTTGCCGAGACAGTAAAACGCAGTATCAATAACAGCAGCTTCTTAACAGCATGCAAATATAATGATACAATGCTGCCATGATGTTTTAAAGAGGCTTTTATGCCGGAAGATGGACCATGCGCGGATTTAAGGAGCAGCTGTAATGAAATTAAACAATGAATCACTGAAAGACACCGCGTTCTGGGAAAAGGCCGGTATTACCCTGCCGCAATTTGACCGCAGGAAAATGGTCGCTGCTACAAAGGAAGGCGCAAAGTGGGTGCATTTCGGCGCTGGTAATATATTCCGCGCTTTCCCGGCTGCTCTTATGCAGCATATTCTTGATAAGGGACTCGAAACAACAGGCATTGTAGTTGCCGAAGGCTATGACGGAGAAATCAAGGATAAGGCTTTTACAGCGTTTGATAACCTGACTGTCTGCGTAACGCTTAAATCGGACGGGACAACAGATAAAAAGATAATCGGCTCTGTGGCACATTCATTGCGCATGGATACTGAGCTTTTATACCTCAAGGAAGTTTTCGCTTACCCGACACTGCAGATGGCAAGCTTTACAATCACCGAGAAAGGCTACAGCGTTAAAGGCAGGGACGGAACATTTTATCCTGATATAGCGGATGACTTAAAAACCGGGCCTGTGCTGGATTCGCTGAAAAGTTATCTCGGGCGCATTGCCTCCCTTTTGCATGAACGTTATATCCGCGAAGCATTGCCGATTGCGATGGTAAGCATGGACAATTGTTCTCATAACGGAGACATTCTTTTCGCGGCGATGGAAGCGTTTGCGAAAGGATGGGTAGAAAACAGAAGAGCCGATTCCGGATTTCTTGACTATGTACGCGATAAAAACAAGGTTTCCTTCCCCTGGTCGATGATCGATAAAATCACCCCGCGCCCTGATGACAGTGTCCGCGAAATGCTTACAGCCTGCGGACTTGAAGATATGCAGGGGATTGTCACCAAAAAGAACACATATATCGCTCCCTTTGTTAATGCCGAAGAAACCCAATACCTGATAATAGAAGATTCATTCCCCAATGGAAAACCAGCGCTGGAAAAGGCAGGAGTGCTTTTTACAGACAGGGAAACTGTTGACAGAGTGGAAAAAATGAAGGTTTGCACATGCCTTAATCCGCTTCACACAGCTCTTGCCGTTTTTGGCTGTCTTCTCGGTTACACAAGGATCAGCGAAGAAATGAAGGACACTGACTTAGTGAATCTGATTAAAGGCGTAGGTTATACAGAAGGGCTGCCTGTTGTCACAGATCCCGGCATCATAAAACCAAAAGATTTTATCGATCAGGTAATAAATGTACGCCTTCCAAATCCGTTTATGCCGGACGCTCCCCAGCGTATCGCGATGGATACATCATTAAAGATGCCAATACGTTTCGGCGAGACGTTAAAAGCTTATAAAAACACCGGAAGAAACTGCGCAGATTTGCATTATATTCCTATCGTTATCGCAGGCTGGCTCCGCTATCTTTTAGGCATCGACGATAAGGGGAAACCTTTTGAAGTAAGCCCGGACCCTTACCTAGAAAACCTTTCCGGCACCCTCAAAGGTATCTCTCTGGGTCAAACTGGTTCATTCCGAAATAAACTGGAACCAATTCTGTCAAATCCCCTCTTTTTTGGAATAAATCTTTATGAAGCTGGTCTTGGCGAAAAGGTTGAGACACTCTTTGCAAAAATGCTGGCTTCTCCTGGTTCTGTAAGACGGTTACTTTCAGAAATTAGTTGAGGCTTTATTAATACTCCAGTTTTCGAGAAAACAGCTTTATATCTCAATTATTAAATTTTTTCTTGATTTTACCGCAATCATCATTTAAAATTTAAGTACTGGAGGCTGCATAATGAAAAAACTCATTATTTTGTTATTTTTACTGGCGTTAGTTATACCGGTTTTTGCCCAGAATAACGCCAACGAAGTTATGTACTATGTGAACGTACCTGTGGAGCGGATATTTCCGTCCAGTCAAGGCTATATCGTACAATACCGCAGCAGTTCAATAGTAAGAACTATCGGAATCCCAAATGAGTGGTTTACCGAAGCGGCAGGGAAAGCTGATTTGGTGTATTTACCGACAGGTTCGGATTGGCCCACAATGTCGGTATTTTATAAAAACGGCGAGTTCAGCCATATAAGGCTTTATGCGCACAGAGCCAAATCGCACTGGACATGGGGTAGTATCCCGATGGGTACAGATTTAAGCAGGTTCTTTGTCGACGGGGAATCTTTCGACGTAAAATATTAATGTATCCTGATGGTGAAATTCCGGAAGAACTTGACTCAAATTCTAAAAATCCGGAGTTGATTAGGCGGCGGTTCCCGCCGGTACCTGGCGAGCTTGTAGAATTCATAAAAAACTGTCAAAGATTTATAATTGCCGGTCATAAAGAACCTGACGGCGACTGCGTAGGGAGCCAGCTTGCCCTTCGCAGCGCGCTGATCCGGCTGGGCAAGGAAGCGGTTGTATGCTCCGCAGGACCGTTTAACAGAACAGAGTTAAAAAACTATAAAAAACAATTCAACACAGGTTCAATTGACGATCTTATTCAGGCGAATAAGTGGACAGACGGGATAAAAGTAATAATCGTAGATTGTTCAAACATTGACAGAATCGGCGATATTAAAAATCAATTAGAAAGTTACCCGCTGGCGATAATAGATCACCATTCTTCCAAATATCATCCTGAGTCAACTCAGGATGCTCCGGTCTATGTGGATTCAGACGCTCCGGCATGTACAATATTAATCCATAAGTTGATTACAGCGCTGGGGCTTAAAATGACAAAAGAAGAAGCCACCCTGATGTTTTTAGGCCTTTGCACAGATACCGGATTTTTTCGTCATTTAACTGAACAAAATTCGGATGTTTTTGAAGCCGCCGCAAAGATGATCCGTTACGGTGCGAGCCCCAAGAAAGTTTTTAGAATAACTAACGGCGGAAAAAGCCTTGAATCAAGGGTATTAATGGGACGCATTTTGTCAAGAGCGGAATTATTTTATGACGGAAAATTACTGATAAGCCATGAAACTCTTGAAGAATATAATGCCTTCGGGTTAAAAAACAGGGATTCAGATCATTTAAATTTGATGCTTATGTCTATCGAGGGCGTGGAAGCTACTGTAACAATCCGCCAGGAGTGTGCAGACAGCTGCACTGTAAGTTTAAGATCAATTGATAAAGTAAATGTGTCGCAGATTGCCGCTTCCTTCGGCGGAGGCGGGCACAAGAATGCAGCTGGTTTAACAATGAAAGGTGATATTTCATATGTAAAGCAAATCATGCTGGAATCGTTTAAAAATATTTTCAACTGTTAAATAAAACAATTGCCAAATGAACAGCATCACAAAAATGTAATTCTTCATGCGGTTATCAGAATCTGTTTCAATTCAATACCGATATCAGATAACAGAGGTAATCATGCAGAATACATTAAACGATTTATATTCCGGCTATATAAACGGAGAAATGAAACGGGAAGAATTTGAAGGATTGATTTATCACTATTTTGTCCGTAATCAGGAGAGAACCAGCATATGCCACTGGAAAAATGATGAGTATGAAGACTTTATTTCATGGTTTTATCCGCGGTTAAAAACAGCCATTGATTCCTATGAAGAAAAAGGATCTTCATTTGAGGCGTTTATAAAAAAATATATGCTGATTTCTTCAAAAGAGTATCATGTGCGCACAATAACCAACAGTGTTATTGAACATTCTGCATGGAGCGCCCGTATTCCGGATATGTATGCCCGAGAAGAGCCTTCGGTGCACATACATGAAGAAACAAAAATGGTTCTGTCAAAACTTGTTATTGGCAAAAAAGGAAGAAAAAACTCAAGGCGCATATTGGCACTTATTCTAAAATGTTATTACTATATTTCAGAAGATTTCGCTGAAAAAATCGCTCCTGCAATCGGTATAAAAAGCGGTGAGCTGCTCGATATGATTTACAGGATGCGTGAAATAAGGCAAGAAAAGGATGATAAAATCTTTTCCATGAAAGAAAGACTATACTGCCAATTTTACAGATGTTACATTTATGATAAAAGACTTTCGTTTTTAAAAGAAAACACAGCGGCATACAGTAAACTAAAAATCAGGTTGCAAAAGGCAAGATTAAGGCTGGAAATAATGAGGAAACACATTGCCGAAGTGCGGATAGAAGCAACCAACAGGGAAATAGCTGAGATAATCGGCATCACCAAGGGTACAGTCGACGCGAGCCTTTGCAGACTTAAATCAAAGTGGAAAGACATGGCAAAGCAATCCGCTTTAAATTGAGGCTGTTCCCGGAGCACAGACATGCGGTTCGAAAGACACAAGGCAGCCTATATTCTCAGAAATTAAACGCAAATACGGCTTTTTCGTGATAATCCTTATCCTCGGAAGCAATGCAGGAAGGAAAACTGCCCTGATTCGGGGTATCGGGGTAATGCTGCGTTTCAAGGCAGAAACCAGAATATTTCGCATAATACGAGCCGTATTTTCCCGCGGTATCAAGATGTTTCCCGGTGTAAAATTGAACGCCTGGCTGCGTTGTAAATACTTTCATGGAACGGCCGGAAACAGCCTCGTATACTTCAGCGCACGGACGCAGTTCGCCTGCTTCTCCGTCTACAACAAAACAATGATCATAATCTTTGAAAGCTTTAAGCGAAGACGGATTTTCGCATATCTTTCTACGAACCCTGAAATCAAAATCCGTATTATTAACAGACAGAATCTTGCCGGTGGGAATGGTGTGTTTATCAACTTCTACATATGATGAAGAATAAATAATGATTTCATGCGAAAGGATGCTGCCTTTATCTTCTCCTGCCAGATTAAAATACGCATGATTTGTTATATTAACCGGGCTCGGTTTATTGACTGCCGCCTGATAATCGCAGATTATTTCATTTGATTTCGTAAGGCCGTAACTGACTACCGCATTTAAATCGCCGGGAAAACCGCTGTCGCCGTCAGGACTGCAAAGCTCGAACCGCACATATACGCCTTCGTCTTCTTCATAAGCTTCGGACTTCCACCGCTTTTTCGCGAAACCTCTGCTTCCTGAATGAAGAGAATTTGCTCCGTTATTTTTCTCCAGCTGGTATATTTTTCCGTTCAATGTAAAGGCTGCATTTTTAATACGGTTGGCAAAACGTCCGACAGTTACTCCTAGATACTGGCTGTTGCATAAATAACCGTCAAAACCGGAAAAGCCAAGCAGTATATCATCTTTACCCTGACGAGAAGGAACAATTAGACTTGTCCATGAAGCGCCTATATCTGTAATCGAAAGCGTTAAATCACCCGCGCTGAGCGTCCACAACTTGGATTTTTTACCGTTGGAAAGAATGCCAAATGTTTTTTTATCAATTTTCATAGAGTGATTATATACTTGCAGGGATAGTTCGTACAGAGAAAAATAATTTTTAGGAAATGCCATGAAAGAGTCTTTCACTTTCATTTCTTTTTTTAATTATTACCGCAGCAAGTTTTGCCAAAAGCGAACCTGTAGCGGGTTTCCGGCTGAGCGTTGACGATAATACAAACCGCGTAACAGCCGGTTAACAAATATATACGAGAGACAATCATCAGGCTTGTTTCGCAATTCCTGTAATATAAAGTTAAATTGCTTCATATTGGAGAGCTTAAAATACTTGTACCTGAACTAAAACAGACAATAATGTCAAGGATTAAACAGATCCCTCGTCAAGGCTTGACTCGATCCAATACCTTGTACAACCCGTTGTACAAGAACGAGCCATGGCACACAATATCAGGCTGGTTAATCGTGAAACTCAGTGTTGTAATTTATCTGTAATTAACATATACCATGCACTATTTAGATACGTGTCTCAGCGAAATTACATACAAAACCACCGCCGCCCAGATAAAACCAAACACTATCAAGCTGTAATACGAAAACGCTTCTTTAAAAACAAAGACGCCTGTTAAGAATGTGAGAGTAGGAGCGAGGAATTGCATAAAACCCACTGTAGAAAGCGGTAGAATTTTTACGCATTTTGCGAATAGAAAAAGGGGAAGCGCGGTTATAAGTCCGCAGAAGGAAAGTATTACAGTTGTGGAAACAGGAATATCTTTCAGGTACATAAGTCCTTCGGGATTTGGAAATTTACCAAATGCACCTATAAGGAGTATCAGACTGACAGGCGACGCGGCCAATGTTTCGCTTCCAAGAGATTCCAGCGCGGATAATTTTATTGTTTTTTTAATAAGGCCATATATTCCGAAACTTAAAGCGAGTCCCAGTGATATCCACGGCGGAGAGCCTGTGAAAATTATTTGAAGCAGAACGCCTGTTACAGCAAGAGCGAACGAAACTGCCTGAAGACGGTTTATTTTTTCCCTGAATACGCAAAGGCCCAGCACTACGGAAATGAGCGGATTAATGTAATAACCCATCGCAGCTTCAATTGTATGCCCGTAGTTTACAGCCCTAATATAAAGACCCCAGTTAAAGCTTATAATTAACGCCGCTAATATTACCAATAGGCCGTCTTTTTTATCTTTTAAAAAATTAAGCCATGTATAATTTTTTTTTATAATAAGAATGCAGCCTACAAGGATTAAAGAAAGAAGAATTCTGAACGCAAGGACGTGAAAAGGATTTATTACGGAAAGCAGTTTCCAGTATAAAGGCAGGATTCCCCATAATATATACGCGATCATTCCGTATAATACGCCTGCGTTAAATGATGTTTTGTTCATTATTTTATTAAAATAAATTTACACCCGCATTCTCAGTTCGGATCTGAATGCTGCCTGAGCGTTTTCCTTCTTTTTACCTTCAAACGCGAATGCGGTGCCGTTTGTGTCTTCGATGGGTGATGATAAAAGTTCGGCTTCTTCGCCGTACATAATCTCACTGAGATAATTTATATCAATGCGCATTTTATTGGCGTTTTCAAGAAGCTGCTTATCCAGTGAATCTTCTATCCACTGGATATAATGTACATTATTGACATGCCCATTAAAATCAATATCGGTGTAAAGCGCTTTTCGCTCCGATATTTTCTGTAAATCTTTTCGTTCCTCAAGAGCCATTGTGCCATCTGTAAGAGTATCAAGGCCTTCATTGAGCGGCAGCTGATCCATTAATGCCTGCGGTCTTAAGGGACGGCGTTTTTCCATGTCAACGATTAGCCACGCGCTGCGGGCTGAAACAACCGGAACATTATCCGCGTCTGTAATTTGAAAATTGCGGATAGCGAAGAGTTTTTCCCATCCGCGCGGCCANGTTCGCACCGTTACTGTTTCGNTGTATTTGGGACGTCTTTCAACCAGCACGGACATTCGCGACAGAATCCATGCCTGCCCTGTGCGGATCATTTCTTCTCGTCCTACATTCAGGTTTTCCGCGTGGCATATAGCGGCTTCCTGAAAATAATTAAAAATTGAATTCAGCGTTAATCTGTCGGATTTATCTATCGTGCCAAAGCGTACAGGGAATGTTTCCTGCCAGACATTTACAAATCCGCAGCCTTTTGGATTTGACGGGTCACAGTTCATAATCCGCAAATTATAGCTTAATAATATGATATATGCTAGTATTAGACAGATGTATACCAGGGAAGTGTTGCCTCCAATTGCCTCACCTGTTGAAGACGGCAATCCCATTATAGGGACCTGGGATAAGGCATTTGAGAGGGTAGATTTACAGGAAATACGCAAACCCTATGGATTCCCTTTGCCGCGCTGGGTAGGAGACCTCAGAATTAAGGAATGGCAGTCTTTCAGCGCGTATGATGATTTTTTTTCACTGGAAGCGCTTTTTTGCAATGTAAAAATGTACAGAATGGCTCAGATTTTTCTGTATGACAGGAGGAATGAGCAGACATTTTTTTTCAGAAAGATAAAACCCGGCACAGGCTGGCGGCTTCCCGTCAGTCTTGCGAATTCTTCGCTGGACAGCCGCTCATCAGACTTTTTTTTCCGTATTCATAGCTGGCTGGACGCGGATACTGTAAAACTTGACATGAATATTGAATCAACAAAAAAACATCCTTCTCTGACCGTTCATCTTGCGTATAATATTAAAAGCCAGGATATGACCCCAATGGCGGTATCTCTTGGTTTCTCGCCGCAACGAATAATGTACGCATATAAAGCGTTCTCTCCTGTTTACGGAGATATGGTTTTTGCTGGAAAGCACATTGCCATGAGAAAGGACTCCTGCTTGGGTGTTTTCTGTGATTATAAGGGTTTTTTTCCATACAGAATGCATACCACCATATGCAGTGCCGCAGGAATTAATGAGGAAAAAAAGCGATTTGGCTTCCATATTGCCGAAAATCAAACAAGAGAAAAAAATAAAAATAATGAAAACGCGATGTGGATAAACGGAAAATTAACTCCTCTGCCTCCGGTATTGATTACAATGCCAAACAGCCCTGATGAAAAATGGGTCATACAGGATGTTGAAGGTATGGTTGATCTAACTTTTACTCCAAAAGAGCAGAATATCAGCGGTAAAAGACTATTAATTACTAGCGCTGATTTTAATATTACACTGGGATTTTATAACGGAGTACTTGTTAATTCCGACGGCGAACAGGTCAATATCAAAAACATCAAGGGAATGGGAGAAAAACTTTATTTACGGGTGTGATTATGGCAAAGAACAATAATGAGGTCTATGCGCCTGGCGAATTAAGCCGTGTAAGGGATAAATTGGGCGTTAAAGACGATGCGGAAGCCAAGAGGATGGCGAGTTTACTCGGAGGCGAGGTCGGCACAGAACGAAACGCCGATGTTGCTGATAGTAAAAAAAATACACTGGCAGGCGATAAAGTAAGTAAACGCATCCGAAGAATAGATGTTCCGCTGGATGATGACATTAAAAGCAAATCAAAACGAACAGAGCCGTATCCTGGAGACGATCCTTCAGTTCCCTCCAAACTAAGTTACAGGGAAAGGATAAAAATTGATCAATATGCAGGGCAGTTGATTTTTGAAATAAAAAGTTCCTTGAGTGTGCTTAAATCTATATTTTCCTTTTTTAGGGAACCTGTTGATTTTATCAATCCCCGCTTTGTAACAATCCGCATGAACGAATATTATAATAAAATCGAAAGAATGGTATATGCAACAAGAAGCCTTTTCCCGAAAAGCAATACAAAACGTAACAATCAGTTAAGAAGAGCGTCTCCCTTTGTTTATAAACTTTTTGATACAATGCGTGGCTGGGACATTGAACAGCTTTCCAAAAATATTGCCGAATTGCAATCTCATCCGCGTTCGGTAACAGGTTCTGATTTTTCAGATATTCTGCGCCTTGTTTACAAACCAATGTTCATTCTGGAAGAAATCAAACTGGAAGATATTAAGTCAGCTTATAAATTGATATATAAAATCCTGTACATAGAAAGTCCAATGGAAGCAAAAGAAAAATATCAGGAAATTATACGCAATATAATCGCGTCGTATGTTGATATACGAAAGCATGTTCATTTTGGCTTATATCCTATACTCATGAGATTAATCTCAGATCGCTTTATTGATTATGAACGCTTTTTTATCGAAAGACGCAGACGCGTAATGGCTTTCCTGAACATTACCGAAACTGAGCAATTGGACTCCTCGGAATGGAACGCTAAACAGATTGACAATATAGATATTGAAGCAATACAAAATGAATCAGACGATGAAAATAATGAAATCTCCGAGGATGGTCAAGAACATGGAGAAGCGGATATCGGTGAAGATTTGAACGATCCAAAGGTAATTGAACGTATTACAAAAGAAGATGCGGCAAAGTCTGAGTATAGAACCATGGAGCAGGCGCGTTCCGCTCTGGGAGCTCTCTTTCCAAAAGCGGGATGGGACAGACTTGAAGAATTTCCGGATCTTTATCCGTATTTCGCAAATATATATAACATGAAGCAGGGTTATGAATTAATCGCTCCGTGCGATCCGCTTCATCAGATATCAATATTGTTGAATATACTGGACGACCTTTTTATAGGGCTTCGTTATGTAAATTTTAGTATTGTTGAGGGTTCTGATGGAACCATGGTAAAAGTAAGCGATGAAATAGGCGATACTGTGAATAACTGGCGCGGATACATAGAAGACAGCTTTTCACGGGATTACCTTCCGCGTTTAACTGATTATTGTCGGGTACTAGAAAACACAAAGGATACGCGATCTGCTTATGCAAAAAAAAGCATGAATGAACTTCATTGGATCAAACGGTTATACTTTCTTCCGTATTATAAATTTGAATCCATAGGGCCGCCACCTCTTCAAAAAAACGAGGTTATTCCGATTTACTCCGAAGTAAGAAAGCTGCGCAAATATTTAACATTGGTAGCAAAAGGCATTGAACAGGGCATACACGCAGGAGGAGCGGCAGCTAAAGCTCCGTGCAGTGGAATTAATAATCCGTGGGCAGCATACAATTTCCAGGTACCCAGTCCAGTATCAAGGAGGATGGAAATGATGCTTCAGCCGGAAAGAAAAATTAACGCGACAATAATTTTCTTTTCACTGTCAGTAGTTACTTTACTGGATCAAATTGTAAACAACGAAAACAGCTGGGCATATACAGATCGCCCCGGGCCAGTTTTCCGAAGCGTCAAAAATGAGGGAATAATCCCTGTTTTCGGCGTAGATGAAAAACTGGATGCGGACAAGATATTCAAGGATTCATTGAGGAAAACACAGCATTAATTTAGTACTTTGTACTATAATATCCGGAAAGAAGCAGGTTACACAGGCAGCATTTGAACATCAGTTCCAAGCGCTTTTGCCGCTTCTTCCGCTTTTTTTATACCTGCGATTATTACAGGTCCGGATGAGCCTCTTGAGTTAAGAGATGAAAAAGCAGTTTCGATATCCATAGTTGAAACAGAAATCAAACGTTCCAGTTTTCTTCTCCAGTGGCTATTTTGGATATCATAAAGAAACCGGTAAAAATCGATAAGCCCGTCTTCAGCGGCGGTGCGCGGGCGAGTTTCTTTTGAATAACACCCGATAATTGATTTTTCAAGGTAGTCTTCGGAACATTTTCCGTACGAACTATCTTTAAAAATTAAAGAGATAGCATCCAGAGAGCGCATTGGATTTGGATCGCGGTATGTTGCAAATGACAGGCAATTTTCAAGTGAGTTGTTGTTAATAAAAGCTCCGTAAGCGCCTCCTTTCATGCGAATGTCTTCCCATAACGCTCCTGTGCTTAACTGATGCGTTAGTACAGATTCAGCAACCTGTTCGGGAGTGTCATAAAGAGCGGAGGTTAATGTAACAGCAGCAAACCCAACCTGCAGGGATTTGGAAGCAAAAACCTCCGCTTTTGGTGAATGCTGTTCTTGCAACGTACTGCCATTTGTAAGCGCGTCAGGCTGTAATCTTGGCAGCGGAGGTCCGAACTTTCCGAATCTTAAGGAAGTTTCTCTGCATACATCATCAAGGGCGGAGCCTGTAATATTTACAATAAGGCCTGAGGAAATGATTCTTTCCTTAATATATTGCAATTTTTTAATTATTTCCCCTGTATTCAATTTAACAAGCTGATGAGCAAAACTAATCTGCGAAATACCGCCCCATTTTTCTTCAATATTTTTTGAACGTGAGTTAAAACGTCCTGCTCTGCCTGACGCGTAAATATGACCCATCGGAGCAAGGCTGGAATCAATTTCATTTTTCATTTCAAGAACAAGATCATTAATACGCCTTGCATCTGAAAAGTCAGCCTCGTCAATTATTCGCAGGGTAAAGTCCAGCGAAGGCGCGGTTTTTTCATCGAGGCATTTCATCCTGTATGTGATCCAGTCCCTTCCTGATAAATCAAAATTACCTGATGCGGTTTGCAGGTAAAGCGGCGCTCCTCTTACAGCAGAGCCTGTATGAAGAAGCGCGTTTAAACTTCCGACAGTGCGCGCCATCAGGCTTGACACTTCGCCGTAATCCATTCCAGGAAGCCCAACCGATACAGCCGCTCTTGAGAAGAATAAAAGCCATGGATAATCATCATCCGGGAAAATATCCACAGGAAAAGACAGATCAATATAGGTAATGCCGTTTGTATAAAGATCATGGCAGAGAGCCGGAACTCCGCGCAAATCATCATAACGGCGCGGAATAAAATCATCTTTAACAAAAAGATCGCTACGCGAAAGATGCGGAATTGACGCGAGAACCTCAGACGTATCGGCTTCGCTCTGTATTTTTTCAAGCTCTTTTGTTTTTTCTGTGATTTGCCGCTTTTCATCTTCGCTCATTTTATTAACCATATCTGAAAGCGACTGTGAAAGTATTTCTTCCTGTTTCGTTA
This sequence comes from Treponema sp., assembly GCA_009787775.1. GTDB lineage: Bacteria > Spirochaetota > Spirochaetia > Treponematales > Breznakiellaceae > WQXQ01. The sequence continues at coordinate 32,477 of WQSQ01000006.1, read as the reverse complement.
AAAAATCATCCCTTGGTTCGATGATAACAAGCGCGCGGTGCGGGTTATTCAATAAATATTTTTCAATCAACGATTCGAAATATCTGTTATTAAATTTGATATTCTCCTTTAATTTTGCGATAGGCCCCTGAATTAACAGACTTTCCCACGGTTTACATCCGTGCAGCCACGCACGAAGGGAGCGGCGCATCCAGACAAGTGAGAACGGACCTCCTGAACGGCGGATTTCCCGCTGGGAAAACTCTAACGCCAAAAGAGCTGCTTCTATTTCCTGCTCTGGGATACCTTCTTTTACAAGACGGCGAAGCTCTCCTGTAACTAACCCTTCGACTGCCGTGCTCATCTGCTGCGCGTCTCCTTCAACGCTCTTTAATCCTGCGACAAACAGGGTTTCTCTTATCTCACCTTCAAAACCTGTTACCGGAGCAATATCTTCTCCGAGGCCGGATTCTATAAGAGCTCTTGTTAACGGAGAACCGTCATGTCCCAAAAGAATCTCCGTTAACGCAGCCAGCGCGAGAATTTCATCGGTATCGGCAATATCGCAGCAGAGCCAAGAAAGAAAAATTGTGGATTTACACTCGCTTCCCGCAGGGCACGGTATATGAAATTTCCTGGGTTCTTTCCATCGTTCGGTCTTTTTCACAGGTTCGCATGAACTGCCGCCTGAAAGAGATGAGAAAAAATGAGCGTTTAAAAATGCAAGCTGCTTTTCTGTCGGGATATTACCTGCAAGAAATATTTTGCAATTGGAAGGGGAATAACGCGCGCGATGAAATTCTTTAAGACCTTCCCATGTTAATTGAGGAATTGCTTCAGGATCGCCGCCTGATTCAAAGGCATAAGGAGTACCTGGCATTACTGCCTTAACTGACCAGAGGTTTGCGTAAGCGTCAAGCGACGAATAAGCGCCTTTCATTTCATTGTAAACAATTCCAGTAATTGAAAGCTTTCCATCATTGTACTCAAGCCTGTGTCCTTCCTGCATGAATGTCCACTCAGGAAGCAGCGGACGGAAAACCGCCTCTCCATATACTGACATTAAATTAAAATAGTCGTGTTCATTTACGGAGCTTGCAGGATAAATTGTTTTATCGGGAAAGGTTAAAGCGTTTAAAAAGGTCTGAAGACTTCCCTGCGCAAGAACAATAAACGCGTCTTTTAATGGATAACGTTCTGAGCCGCATAAAACAGAATGTTCAAGAATGTGGGGAGCACCGGTACTGTCATCCGGAGATGTAGCAAAAGCAAACGAAAAAAGATTTTCATCGTCGCTGTTTAAAATATGAAAGACTTCCGTACCGCATTTTTCATGTTTAGCCCAAATTCCGGTTCCTTTTAATTCATCAAGGTCCAGCACATCAAGAATGACAAACCCGCTGTCCAGTATCTGCCCTTTCTTTAAATCTGTTCTAAAAATTGATTTATATTCCGTATTATTATTCATACAAACACATCCTCATCGCTGTAAAACAAAATATCTCCTCTCTCACGAGCAACCCTGAACCATGCTAAAAAATCCCTTGCGGCAGTGTCGCATTCGCGTTTTGCCACTGTTCCAAGAAGTTCAAATTCTTCGCGGATTGCTTTTCTTCGTACAGCAGAGACACAAGAAAGAATTTTTTCACTGAATTCATTTCCTCTACCTTTTAATAAAACCGCGATTTCACGCTCCGTCATGGTTTTTAATTTATCCTGGATGGGGCGATCAACTGCGTCTGTTATATCGTTAAGCGTAAATAATTTATCCTTAAGACTGTTCCCGATTTCAGGATCGTCTTCTTCAATTTCACTTAGCAGTCTGTCGCCGAAAGAATAACCGCTATGCTTTAAAATTGCCGCAAGGGTCTGTATTCCGTCAATTTCAATGTCTTTCGCTCCTCCCGCGATATTTCTTACTTTTTCCTTTAACGCCGAGGAAACCTGCTCAAGCACTTCAGGTGAAACTTCCTTTTGATGCGCTATACGCAGAACTACTTCCGCAATGCTATCTGACGGAAGCCTGCATAAAACATCCGCGGTAAGTTTTGGCGGCATTCGGGAAAGAATTAGCGCCGAGGTTTGAGCCGACTCGTTTTTTAAAAGCATTGCAAGCTGCTCTGTGGAGAACTCTTCCAGAAAACCGAAAAGGTTTTCTTTTGATTCAGGAATAGCTTTATTTAAAATCTCTTCACCTTTTTCCGCTCCCTTTGCGGCATAAAGGATACGGCGCGCTGTCTCAATACCGCCCTTTGTTGTGCCGTAAGCTTTAAATTCCCTGTTTGAAAACAATGTGTTAAATTCTGCGAGTATCTCTTCTCTTTCATGCGACTTTATTATTTTTATCTGCGCGATTTCTTTTGATATCTCATGGACTTGCTGCGGTTCAAGTTCGGCAAGAATTCCCGCTGCCTGATTACTGCCAATAAGAATTAGAAACTTTGCCACTCTTGAATATTTCGAATCTTTTAAAGATTTTTCTTTGCTTTCTTTACCCTGCTCTCCGTAAATCAGGTGAAAATCATTATATTTAACCGGCTTGGTTTCTTTATAAAAGGCCTGTGTTTCTTTTTTTACCTGACCGCCAGGTTTTCCGTCATCTTTAAGCTCCGGATTAGCTGTCTGGTTCATGGTATTTTTATACATATTAATACCATGCCGCAGTATATTCCCCATATCTAATTATTGTATTATATTAAATAAGTAAATATAAGATACCAGAAAACTTCACCGGAGAAACCTCTGATAAAGGATTCGGATATTAACAGGAAAATAATGCATAAGCAATTTAAGGTAATATTTCTGATAATTATTATTACAGCCTTTAGTTACTGCGCCGAAAAAAAAACCGTACTAAATATAGAAACAGAACAAAATACAGAAATAATTGAAATAGAAGAAATTAAAGAGCCTCCTGTTCCTGCAAGAGCTGAACTTGTTATGAAAGCTCTGATGGCAGCATACCCGGAAAAGATTGAACAGGTAGAGTTTCAAAATGATGACTGGGCTCTTCTTTTAAGGGGTACATGGTATTATTACGCGGGAGGAAGGCTTCTGCCTGAAAATGAACTTGAAAATTCGTCCAACTACAGATCTATGCAGTTTTATAATTACCCCGCGGATCTGCCTGAATGGGTCGACAGGACTGATGAAGAGTCAAGACGGTATTCAAGCTGGACAAACACAAGTAATAGCGGCAACAGAAGCCAGGTACAAGTCCGCCGTTCAAACTTTTTCCTTGATTCTTTATGGCAGGCGACAACACAATATGAAACAGAAAAACGTCTTGTCAATTTTATTTTTTTCGGAAAACAGGCAAAGGTTCATCAGGAAATACATGAGAAGCTCATTATTGTAGAAGCGAAGGTACGGGAAATTGCGCGTACAGAGCCGGAAGTTCAAACATGGATAAACAATATCGGTACACTGGAAAGTTACGGATGGCGCAACATCGCTGTAACGGATTCGCGCTCTTATCACGCGTTTGGGCTTGCTGTCGATATCCTGCCAAGATCATTGGGAAGGCTGCAAACATACTGGTTGTGGACATCTCAGTACGGAAGAGACTGGTGGAATGTTTCATACAGCGAAAGATACCATCCGCCTGTATCTGTTGTAAAAGCTTTTGAATCGCACGGTTTTGTCTGGGGAGGAAAGTGGCAGCAGTTTGACACAATGCATTTTGAGTACAGACCGGAAATATTGATTTTGGCCGGGTCAACAGTTATTGGCCTGAATGATTGATAGCCATGAAGATTCATCCAACAACGAAGCCATGATCTGCGCAGAAAAAATCAGTATTAAGCCGCAATATTAATTCTTTCTCCCAATAATGACTTGAATTCTTTCTCATCGAGAGTCTCTTTTTCCAATAGTGCGGCTGAGATACTATCAAGGATATCGCGACGATCTTCCAGGATCTCTTTTGCTTTCGCATACTCAGTTTCAATAATACGCGCAATTTCTTCATCAACATACTGCTGTGTACTTTCGGCATATTCGCGCTGGAAAGAAGGTTCCTGCTTTTCCTGCCCCGTCATGCTCATCCCGCGTGAAGTCAGCGCGACATTACGGAAACGATCGCTCATGCCGTAATCAGTTATCATTTTACGTGCGATGTCAGTCGCCTTTGTAAGATCGTTAGCCGCTCCTGTTGAATATTCGCCTGAAATCATTTCTTCGGCTATCCGCCCGCCAAGAAGAATGTCTATCCTCCCTAAAAGATCGGATTTGGTTACAGTATACCGGTCCTCAACAGGAAGCTGCAGTGTATATCCAAGCGCATAGCCGCGTGGGATAATGGAAATCTTCTGAACAGGATCAGCGTTAGGCGTAAAGGCCGCAATCATTGCGTGCCCCGCTTCATGATAGGCAGTGAGTTTTCTTTCTCTCTCTTTTAAAACTCTGGTTTTTTTCTGAAGACCAGCTATGGTTTTTTCAATCGCTTCGTCAAAATCGCGTTGAGCTATCATTTTACGTCCTGCTCTGACTGCCAGAAGAGCTGCTTCATTTACAATATTCGCCAAATCCGCTCCAGAAAAACCTGATGTCACACGTGCGACTACTTCAAGGTCTACGACAGGATCAAGTCTGACAGGCGGCCTTGAATGTATTTTCAGAATTTCTTCCCTGCCCTTAAGATCCGGCCTGTCTACAAGCACCTGCCGGTCAAATCTGCCAGGGCGAAGAAGTGCGTGATCCAGAACATCAGGTCTATTTGTGGCAGCCAGGATGATAAGACCGCTTGTGCCGTCAAAACCGTCCATTTCAACAAGAAGCTGATTGAGCGTTTGCTCACGTTCATCATTGCCTCCTGAGATATTATTTATTCTACTTTTACCGATAGCGTCCAGCTCGTCAATAAATACGATACACGGAGCTTTCCCTCTCGCCTGTTTAAACAAATCGCGTACCCGTGCAGCTCCGACGCCGACAAACATTTCAACAAAGTCAGCGCCGCTCATCCGGAAAAATGAAACACCGGCTTCTCCTGCGACGGCGCGCGCAAGAAGAGTTTTACCCGTTCCTGGAGGGCCGACCAAAAGTACACCCTTGGGTATTTTCCCGCCGATTTCCCTGTATTTTTCAGGGCTTTTTAAAAAGTCGACAACTTCAACAAGTTCTTCCTTCGCTTCATCAACTCCGGCAACGTCACTAAAGCGTGTTTTAACATCTCCGTCCGCAACAATAACCGCGCGGTTCTGCCCGACAGAAAGAACATTGCTGCCCATATTACCGATGCGTTTAATAACAAAGCGCCATATCAGAATAAAAAATGCAATCGGCAATACCCAACTTAAAATAAAATTAAGGATAGCACTTCCTTCCTGAGAAACTGCACCGTATGAAACATTTTTGTCATCCAGTAATTTAATGAACTCAGGATCATAAATTGATACTGTGCGGTAAACCCTTTCCTGCTGTATCGAATCGTAAGTCCGCGTTATCGCGGTTCTTGATTGATTCCTGACATTTGGGTTTGTATAGCCTGTAAAATATGAATCAGTTATTTCTACGCGCTTGATTACACCTGATGAGATTAATGCTTTAAATTCAGAAAAATCAATTGCGGGATTTAATCTGCTTAAAAATACAAAGTTAAAAAGGCTCATTCCCACCAAAAGAATCGCAAGGTAGATAAGAAGATATTTCCAGCCTCCGAATCCTTTAAAATCCGGCAGTTTACCTCCGCCGAATGGAAACATGGGACCACCTTTATTATCATTCCTGTCACCGGAATTATCGTTCATATGTTTTTTATCCTGAAGCTCAGTATACCATATAAAAGTACTTTCATGCTACTATGTAGCATATGAAATGCTCAAGCTTTTCTGCGGACAGCCTGCCTCCCCTTTACTTAATTGACGCGTACGGATTAATTTATCGTTCTTATTTTGCATTTCTGACACATCCTTTGCGAAACAACTCAGGGAAAAATATATCTGCCTTGTTCGGGTTTTCACGTACAATAATTTCGTTGATTGAGGACGGAGCACCAGCCGCAGGAGATGACGGTAAACTTTCCGACAAATTTATTATACCTTTGCGTCTGGCCGCTGTTTTCGATTCACGGACTCCTACATTCAGGCACAGAATGTACAGTGAATATAAAGCGAACAGGCAAAAAACTCCGGAAGATTTACACGAGCAGGTTCCGTTGGTCGAAGAATTTTTGACATCGCTTGGGATTCAATGCCTAAAAGCCGAAGGTTTTGAAGCTGATGATATTATTGCAACTCTTGCAGAAATCTGCAGGAAAGAAAAAAGACAATGTTATATTCTTTCATCAGACAAGGATTTACTGCAGCTTGTAGGTGGCGGAGTATTTGAGCTGCGCCCTTCAAAAATAAACAGAAAAGATCCAGGATCCGCGAACGCAGGCCCTTCATTGGAACTTCTGGGCCCTGATGAAGTTAAATCTGAATGGGGTGTAGAGCCATTAAAAATCCTTGACTTTCTTTCTCTTGCAGGGGACGCCTCAGATAATATACCAGGCGTTAGGGGAATAGGAGAAAAAATAGCGTTAAAACTAATAACGCGTTACGGTTCACTGGATGATATATATAAAAACATCTCCGCAATAGAAGGTTCCGCCGGAAGAAAGATGGCCGAAGGTAAAAAAAGCGCTTACCTTTCGCAGACACTTGTCAGGCTGCGGAACGATGTAGAGCTGCCGGTTTCAGGCATAGATGACTTATCCATAGAAAACCTTGATAAAGCCTCAGGAGCTGCTGTATTGATACGTGAAGGAATCCGCCAAAACGCAAAAATTTTAACCCGGCATTTAAATAACGCAACCACAATCCGGCACATTGAGACGAAACCAGATTTGTCAGACGCGGATAAAATAAAAAATAATGCTTTAATTTCAGAAATATTAGGACAGGCAGATCAATCGCTTGTCGGAGATGGTATATATAAAACGATTCTGGACATTAATGAGCTTAAATCGGTTATTGAACAGGCTAAAAAACAAAAGCTTATAGCCGTTGACTTTGAAACTGATTCTCTTGATGCATGGAATTCACGTCCGATTGGCATCTCGCTGGCTTTAAAGCCAAAAGAGGCATTTTATGTACCGGTCGCTCCTCACGGCAAAAAAACAGATAACAAAGAAGGCGAGGCAGATTCGCAGTTAGTCTCGGATTTTATCAATCCGGATAAAGTGAAAGAACTGCTTTCTCCTTTATTTGCAGATAAAGAAATGACAATAGCTGCGCATAATGCAAAATTTGATTACAAGGTAAGCCGCGGCTGGAACATTGAAAGATGGCAATGTAAAATTTGGGATACAATGATAGCTGCATGGGTCGCGAATCCTGAACGCAACAGTTATTCGCTTGATTCGTTTGCATCATATTTATTTGAATGTACACCTGTTAGGTTTGGCGACATTGTAAAGAAGGGAGAAACAATAGACTCAGTGTCTCTGGAAACAGCAACGAATTATTCATGCGAAGACGCGGACTATTGTATCAGAATGAAGCATTACCTTGAGCCTGAATTAAAAAAAACAAAGTCAATTGACCTTTTTGAAAATCTTGAAATGCCTCTGCTGCCTATTCTTTCTGAAATGGAAGGCGAAGGAATAAAAATTGAACCTAAATCTCTGTTAAATTATCAAAAGGAGCTGGCAGTTGAGCTGGACAAGATTCAATCAGAAACATGGAGAGTTGTAGGACATGAATTTAACCTATCATCTCCCAAACAGCTTCAGGAAGTGCTGTTTGCCGAACGTAAGTTAAACCCGGGGAAAAAAACAAAAACCGGTTATTCAACGGATGCGTCCGCGCTGGAGAAACTCGCGCGCGAAGATCCCGTTCCCGCATTAATTCTTCGCCACCGTATTTTATCAAAATTAAAATCAACATATGTAGATACGTTAGCGGACATGGCGGACGCCAAAGGCAGAATTCACACAAATTTTGTACAGACGGGAACCGCTACAGGCCGTCTTTCCAGCCGCGAACCAAATCTGCAGAACATCCCAATACGGGCAGAAGAAGGAAGGCGTATACGCGAGGCATTTACCGCCAAACCAGGCTGCATCCTCATTTCCGCAGACTACAGCCAAATCGAACTTGTAATCCTTGCTCATCTTTCACAGGACAAAACCCTGATATCAGCATTTAAGGGAGACCGGCCTTCAAGTGACGCAAATCCTGGCAAAGAAAAAAAGGGATTTCAGGATGTACACGCCCGCACTGCGGCGCTTATTTTCGGTATTGATGAAAAAGATGTAAAAAGCGAGCAGCGCCGCATAGCAAAAGTGATCAACTTCGGAGTGATTTACGGCATGAGCGCTTTCCGCCTTGCCAATGAACTAAACATAAGCAGCGCAAATGCGCAAGAATTTATCGCCGCTTACTTTAATACCTATTCAGGCGTACGGCAGTTTATCGAAAACCTTATCGCAAAAACAGAACAAACCGGCTATGTGACAACAATCTCTGGGAGGCGGCGCTATATCCCGACAATTAATTCGCGTAACAAAACAGAAAAATCCGCGGCAGAACGAATTGCGGTTAACACTCCCATACAGGGGTCAGCGGCTGATATCGTAAAAACAGCGATGATCAATGTTGACAGGCAGTTAAGAAAGGAGCGCGGTAGCGCAAAATTACTTTTACAGGTTCATGATGAATTAATCCTTGAGTGTCCGGAAGATGAGGCCGGTAAAACGGTTAAATTGGTTAAATGTGAAATGGAACAGGCCGCAAGCCTGAGCATTCCCTTGCGTGTAAGCGTAGAAACAGGAGCCCGCTGGGGTGATTTTCATTAACAGGCCGGCAGAGAAAAGAGTTTTATGAGCCAAAATACCATCGACAGGCTGATTTCATTATTCTCAAAACTGCCTGGAATAGGGAAAAAAAGCGCAGGCAGAATCACATATCACATTCTGGATTCAAGTCCGGCTCTTGCTCAAACATTGGCAAATGAGTTAACAGGACTTCATCAGGCAATTAAGCGGTGCAGTATTTGCGGCGGCTTTACAGAAACTGATCCCTGCTTTATCTGTTCCGATCCTGGACGAGATAAATCAGTTATCTGCATTGTTGAATCCGCGCAGGATATGCGCGTAATTGAAGAAGGGCGGGAGTTTACAGGGGTTTATCATGTCCTTGGCGGATTAATCGCTCCGCTGGAGGGAATAAATCCATCGAATCTTACCATCAATAAACTAATCAGCCGCTTGCATACAGACAGGGTAAAAGAGCTTATTCTTGCGTTAAATCCAACAGTTGAAGGCGATACGACAGCACTATACCTGCAGAAAACGCTCAAAGATTATCCGGTAGAAATTTCACGGCTGGCATCCGGAATGCCTGTCGGCGGAAACATCGAATACATCGACAGACTGACACTATCACGAAGCTTCCGCGGCAGAGTAAAAATATAAACTATTGAATATCATGCCATTCCTGGAAAGCCTGGGATGTTCAATCCGCCTGTCATACCGCCGACTTCACAGCTAATCGCTTCCTTTACTTTGGCCATACCGTCAGTGAAGGCCGCCATAATTAAATCCTGAAGCATCTCTGTATCACCCATTGTTTGAGGCGTAATACGCACGGCAAGTACTTCCAGCTTCCCGTTAATATCAATTTCAACAAGTCCTGCACCTGCAGATCCCGTAGCGGTAATGGTTCCGAGTTTTTCCTGAAAACCGCTCATCTGTTCCTGAATTTTCTGCGCGTTCTTTAACACATCAAATGGATTAATATTCATATTTACTCCAGCTTTATTTACTGAACAATTGTTCCGGGAATAACCGATAATACATTCTCAACCTGAGGCGGAATTGAATTATCCCTTACGCTTTTTCGTAAAACACTGTCCCACATGGGAGCATCGTCATCGGCGGCGTTTTCTTTCTGCGCAATCACCCGCTGAAGTTCATCAGCTAACGAACGTCCTCCGTCATGGTCTCCGGAAAAAGATGCGCTGCTGCTTACTGTCATGCCGCCTGCCGCACCTCCTGTGGAAGACAGCCTGTCCGCAGTGCTGTTACCTGAAGGCTCATACCCATAGCGAGATTCTTCGTTATGCGGGACCAAATGAGTTTTCCCTGAAACCATACTGCGGCGTGCATCATCAATTGCGTCTTTTAATTCAGATGGAGAGACCCATTTGCTTAACCATACAAGCTTGGAAACAGCTGTTTCAAGTTCAAAACGGGGAGAAACGGAATAACGAATATCGCGGTAGCAGTCAAGCAATATATCAAGCGCCCGTTCCAGTCGGATTGAATCCAGCACATCAAGCGTCTGTACGGAAAAAAGCGATGGGCGGTAACCCAAAAGCGATTCTCTTGTTATTCCATTTTTCAGAAGAAGAAGACTGCGGTAGAAACCTGCAAGATCAATAACAAACTGTTCTATCGCAACGCCGCCTGATAAAATCTCATCGGTAAGCGCAAATGCGGCAGGTGCATTATTTTCAGCGCAGGACTGCGCAAGAGCATTTAATTTATCAAGTCCTATAATACCCAGTTTTTCGCGGATTAAACTGCTTTGTATATTGCCTGCAGAAAAAGAGACAACCTGATCAAAAAGGGTAAACGCATCGCGTAAACTTCCTGTTGATTCTCTTGCTATCCAGAACAATGCATCGTCTTCAGCATTAATTCCGTTTTCAATACATATGTTTTTAAGTATTCCCTGAATTGTCTCAACTGGTATAAGCCTGAAATTAAACTGCTGGCAGCGGCTTTTAATCGTAGCGGGAACTTTATGCAGTTCTGTTGTCGCAAAAATAAAAACAATATACGGCGGCGGTTCTTCTATTGTCTTTAACAAAGCGTTAAAAGCCTGATTGGAAAGCATGTGCACTTCGTCAATAATGTAAACTTTGTATCGACCTGCCTGCGGCGGAAAAAGAACCTCATCCCTTATTTGCCGCACGTCATTAACTGAATTATTGGAAGCACCGTCTATTTCGATTACATCCATGCTTGCACCCTTGCTGATTGCGCGGCAGTTATCGCATGTTTCATCGTCTTTGCCGCAAGGTCCCGTATCAAGTCCTTTTTCGCAGTTTAGGGAACGTGCAAGAATTCGCGCCGCGCTGGTTTTGCCGCATCCTCTCGGCCCAGAAAAAAGATAAGCGTGTGCGATTGATCTGTTTTTAAGCGAGTTTTTAATGGTAGAAACAACAAATTCCTGTCCTGCCAGTTCATCAAAGGTTTTAGGTCTGTATTTAGAAGCGGTTACTTCGTATCCTGAGGCTGCCATGAAACCAGCATAACATTTAATTGTATTATGGAAAAGGGAGTGCAATGCCTCATGCAAAGCTGTATCGAACCTTTAGCCCGCAGCCGCAAAGAACCGTACAACATGTTGTACAAGGTTATTACAACACATTGTACAAGGCTAATATAAACCTTTGTACAAGGCTAGTACAACACATTGTACAAGACTAGTACAGTCCGCTGTACAATGGCTGTACGGGAAGCAACTGGCTTCCAGGACAGCCGCAACTCTATTAAACCTGTTTTACAAACAAAAAACCGGTACAAAAAAAAGTACCCTGCGCCAGGATGGCCGCGGCGCAGCAGGAATCCGCTTACCGTTGCTTCCTTCCGGACCTGGCGGGGTTGGGCGGCGCCTGCTCGCACGGTTCCTGACATAGGGTTACTAATACTATTACAACACAAGGCAGCCGGTCAATACAGAAAAATCATCATGTTTGGTTATTTCAAAGCATTCACATTTCTTGAATTCAATAATGTATAAAAAAAATCCGATAGGTGAATATAGGGATAATAGTATGAAAAAAAATGAATGTATTGTGGTTTTATGTGTATTAATGCTTTTTTTGTCAGCAGGTACTGTGTTTTCACAATTTAAGCTTGATGATTTAAGGGATGCGGCAGATGATTTTTCAGCAGCAATGACAAAATCATTGCCGTTTAATTCAACATTGGGTTTGAACTGGTCTGATGCGTATATCGGACAGTTTTTAAGTGCGCCGCCTCATATTGGCGTCGGCGTCTCTGCAGGATTTACTACCTTAAAATTGGACTCCATTAATAAATTAATGGAGTATTTTAAATATGAAATTCCGCTTAATAATTCAGTTGGTTTCCCGCTTCTGGCATATACTCTGGAGACAAGGATAGGAGGTTTTATGCTGCCTTTTGATATTGGCGCAAAATTCGGCTACCTGAATACATCCAACATGAGTATATTTGATTCTTTTGGAGTAAATATTGATTATTTGCTATTGGGCGCAGATATTCGTTTTGCGTTAATTGACAGTAAATTACTCCCGGTAAGATTATCAATCGGTGCAGGCTATAATTATTTAAAAGGCGGATTATTAACAACCCTGAATACAGGATCCAGTTATAACTTTAATGCTCCAGATTCATTGGGAGGCCAATCCTATATTCTTTCAATAAGCGATATAGATTTAGGCCTTCTCTGGCAAACCAATGTTTTGGAATTAAAAGCACATGTTTCATTTCCATTGTTTATCATTACTCCTTACACGGGAGTCGGAGCAAGTTATTCATGGGCAAAAACCGGATATCAGGTAAAATCGGAAGTAACAATAAACGGCGGGTCTCCTGACAATGAGATAATTAATATCTTAAAAAACTATTTTGGCGTTACAGACATAAGCGGTAAAGGTTTTGAATCATTAAATGAAATATCAAGCTGGAATGTTCGGGTTTACGGAGGATTATCCCTAAATTTGACTGTGATTAAATTAGACTTAACATTGATGTATAATACAAAGGATTCCGCTTTCGGAGGAACTTTTGGAGCTAGATTCCAGCTTTAGCCAAATAAAAAACCCGCTGAAAAGCGGGTTTTTTATTTTCTAAGGCTGTTCCAAAACTTATTATATTTTAGAACAGCTCATTTGATAATAAAAAAACTCCCCGGGAAAAGGAGGTGAGGAAACCCGGGGAATTACTGAGGTACGTCAGCAGAAAAGCACTAGATGACTGATTGTTTAGATGATTTAATAACGCTTTTATCTGAGTAAAAGTCCTGTATTAAAGCCAAACATCATTTGCTGGTTTCATCTAGACCGTATCATCAGTTATTGTCAACATAATAATTTTCTGACAGAAGGTCAAGTGTTTTCGTTATATTGACATAATTCCTTATCCGATATAGAGATTGCCTTAATTAACTCGAACAATAATCCGCATATAAAAACTGCAATGTTCGATAAACTTGATTTAAATATTACTAAAAAGAATCTTGAATTATTATATAATGAAACTGGAATACATTTTCTTAACATTATATAATAAATCATGAATAACTCGCACACACACAGTCAGGAAATCGCGGAATTCGCGGGAAGGATCAGAAAAAACATCGAGACTGTTTTTCTCGGTAAAACTGCAGTTATAGACACGATTATAATCGCATTTCTCGCACGCGGGCATGTGCTTTTGGAAGATGTGCCCGGTACAGGAAAAACAATTCTTGCGCGGGCATTCGCCGCCAGCCTTGATTTGAGCTTCGCGCGGATACAGTGTACTCCCGACCTTTTACCGGCGGATATCCTGGGTATTTCTGTCTGGCGGCAGGCTGAGGAATTTGACGATAAAAAAGGGCGTTTTATCTACAACCCAGGCCCAATTGTAAATCAATTTATATTAGTTGATGAAATTAACCGCGCGACACCAAGAACCCAATCCGCGCTGTTGGAAGCAATGGCTGAATCACAAATAACAGTAGACGGCAGCCGCATTGCTCTTCCTGAGCCTTTTTTTGTAATAGCTACGGAAAACCCCGTTGAGTTTGAAGGAACCTTTCCGCTGCCTGAAGCGCAGAAAGATCGTTTTTTGATTTCACTCGGCATCGGATATCCTGATGCGGATTCGGAATCCCAAATGCTGGAAAACCAGCGCCGTATTACGCATCCTGTAACGGATATCAAAAGTGTGGCAGCAATAGGAGAAATCGCACCGCTTCAGGAAGCTGTAAGCCGCATACATGTTGAAAAAACGGTCAAGGATTATCTTCTTGCGCTTGTTAACGGAACGCGGCAACATCCGCAGTTAAGAGCGGGCATCTCTCCGCGCGGAAGCCTTGCGCTGTACCGCTCGGCTCAGGCATTGGCAGGGATCAGGAACCGCGGTTTTGTTACACCGGAGGATGTAAAGGAAATGTCCGGGAGCGTTTTCCGCCAGCGGCTTCTTTTGACATCGGAAGCAATAGTCCGCGGAATTACTCCCGACAGAATCATTCAGTCAATACTTGACTCAACGCCAATTCCTGAATACCGGACTGCCTGATGAGCGTCTCTCATTGGGATAAAATAAAACTGCCGGGGAAAAAATTTTTAATCTTCGGAATAATTTTATTATCTCTCGTCTTTATTTTCACTCCGGCGGCGATGGTACAGTTCTTTTGCCTGTTTTTTATTTTTATCTTTGCAAGTTCAAAATTATACTCTGAATATCTGATAAGAAACATTAAAGTAAAACGCATGGACTGCGAACTTCGGGTATTCCGTCATGAATGGGTGCGCATCGAATTAAAAATTGAAAATCATGGATTGCTTCCCGCCTTTATGCTGGTCGCAGGAGACATACCAGGCGATCTATCAGTAATCAGAATGACAAAAACATTCTGTACTTTATTCAGACATACATGGACTTATCTCCGCTGGGAAGGATTATGCGCAGAAAGGGGTGTGTTTTCCATCGGTCCTGCGGTAATCAAGGGAGCCGATCCTCTAGGTCTGTTTCCGTTTCACCTGACAGCCGGGGAAACAACAAAGCTTTATGTTTATCCCTCGGTCCGTTCAATTAATCTAAAAAAAATTAAAGGCACTCCGCTTGGAAATATTATCAGCACCAATCCGCTGTTCGAGGATATTACACGTTACAGATCGCTTCGCCCGTATAATCACGGGGATGAAAGGCGGAGAATCAATTGGAAAGCAAGCGCTCATATATCAACAGGATCTCAGACACAATCCTGCGGTCTTCTTGTAAATGAATACGACGCTGCCGCTTCATTTCCTGTTATGATATTTCTAAATGTTGGTTATAATGCATATCCAAAAAGAAACAGAAGGCAAGCTCTTGAACGGACAATTGAAGCAGCTGCAGCTCTTTGTTTAAAATCTTCAAGGGAAAGACAGACGCTTGGCATCATTATCTATAAATCATGCCAGGATGAAGGTATTTGCGTTATATCCCCCGCGACTTTCACGCTAATTCCAATCCTTGAACGCCTTTCAGCGCTGGATTGGTCAAGCCCTGCAGATACAGGAATACAAACAGGCGATCCTGAGTATATATATAACAGCCTGATGACAATAATTAATTTCGGCAGGCAGCTTTCTTACGGAACAAGATACCTGTATGTAGGACCTGATCTCGGAAATGAGGCGTATATCACTCTTAATATGCTGAAAAAACATCATCTTTCACTGGAATACCTTGTTATAGACGAAAAAACGTTGCTCCCAATAGTTCCCGGCAACTCTCCCCGGTACCAGATAAAGGAAAGCGGTTATGAAATCATCTGACACCGGAAGTCTTCCGGCAAAAAGATCGGATAACAGCCTGCTTTCCAGCAGCCCCATATATTCCATTTTGGCAATTTACATGCCTTTGACAGTGCTTGCCGCGTTTATATATTTGCTTGAAGCGCTTGCCTCCGCTCATTTACATTCAATTTACCTGATTACAGGAGGCGCAACAGGCGCAATCGCAGCTTCTTTTTATTTTGACTTTATGAAAGATATCAAATCCAGCCATAAGCCGGCAAACATCCGCGGCGGAATTATCATTATAATATTGGTTTATATATTGGCATCGTTATTCTTCTCTGAAAAACATTTTACAGAACGGTTTCTGCCGAATTATGCGAACATTCCGGCTTCTTTATGCGCTCTTTATGCATGGGTTTATGTAATTATACTCAAACAGTTATTTTACGCCCGCAAACAGTTCGAAGCAATTTCGGAACAATATGAAGGACAGACTCTTAAGGAAAAGTTATTTGAAGATTCAGCGTTGCTTCAATATACAGATGAAAATATTAATAAAGCGCAGCGCAGTTATTTTTTTCAACTTGGTATTATCGGCATTCTCGCCCTCTCCTGCGTAATTTTTAAAATAACAATACCGCTGCCATTATATTTTTTACTTGTGATAATATTGATAAGCGGAGTGTGCATTCACGGACTTTTTGCGATTATTAAATGGGAGCAATATTACGCAGGAGAAGGCATTAACCTTTCAGGCAACGATAGGATAAAACGCGTATTGGCTATAATTGTATTGTCTTTATCTGGCTTTGTTATAGCTTCCCTTCTTGCATCAAACAACAGTATAATTCCCTTCTCGGTTATCATGGCTTTTTTCGCATGGCTGTTCTCGCTTTTCAGACGAACTCCAATGCAGGCCGAACAACCTGAAAAAATAGATCCGTTTATAAACGAAGGTATTCCGCAGGGACTCCCTCAGTTCGGCGAAGAGCCCCCATCTTCTCCGATTTGGGACTTAATTTTAAAATACGGTTCACTTATTTTAAAATACGGTCTGATTATTCTTGTTTCGGTCTTGTTTATAAAATTTATGATTTCGCCTTTGCTTAACAGGGCTGATGTCAGGAATTTACCTTTTTTCCGCAGATTAATTCTGATAATTAAGGAATGGTATACAAGCATAGTAAATGTAATATTTTCTTTTTTTACCCATCTGAAAAAAAACAAAGATATGAAGCTTAACAGATACAATGACGAAGATATAAACCGCACAGCAAGAAATATTTTAAACGCGTATTCAGCGGGCAAAAGACGCGATGTGCAAAAAAGCGTGACTCTTTTTGCCCGCCTGATTATATGGGGTGCAAATGTGCGGGGTACTGCATGGAAACCTTCTCATGCTCCTATGGAGTACTGCATTTATCTTTCCGAAGCATCGCCCGTTATTGTTTCTTCTGCTGATAACAATCTTTTTATACAGAAACAAAACACTGGCATTATTCGTTGCGGAGAACTCTTTGAAAAAGCGCTCTATTCTGCGGACATACTTTCAAATGATGAAAAAAAAGAATTCAAGAATCTAATAGAAGAGATAACATCTGCTTCTAATATTTAATTTTTTTTGACAATCTTTCCCCATGTATCGCGAAGTCCGACTGTCCTGTTAAATACAGGCCTGCCGTTCTTTCCTGTATCAGGATCACGCGCGAAATAGCCAAGACGCTCAAACTGATATATGTCTCCGGGAGCGGCTTTCGAAATCGCACATTCTCCGAATGCACCGGAAATAATTTCCAGCGAACAGGGATTAATGTTATCTGTAAATTCACCGGGCGATCCGTCCGCACGCGCTGTAATCTCCATTGGGCGTTCTTTACTAAAAAGGTAATCGTACAACCGCGCTTCAATCGGTATTGAATGAGAAGCGGATACCCAGTGGATTGTTCCCTTCACCTTGCGGTTATCAGCGCTGCTGCCGGCATTTCCGCCCTTTGTCTGAGGATCGTATGTACAGCGCACTGCAGTGATATTACCGTCCGCATCTTTGTCAAAACCAGTACATGTAACAATGTACGCATAGCGCAGGCGAACAGAGTTACCAGGAAACAGCCTGAAGTATCTGGGAGGAGGAACTTCTTCAAAATCATCGCGTTCAATCATGAGTTCGCGCGAAAAAGGAACAAGGCGTTTTCCTGCGGATTCATCTTCAGGATTGTTAACAGCTTCTATATCCTCTGTCTTCTTATCATCCCAATTTTCTATAATGAGCTTAAGCGGACGCAAAACCGCCATTACGCGTAGTGTCCTCCTGTTTAAGTCTTCGCGAAGGCAGTACTCAAGAAAGGCGATATCAGCCATACTGTCTGTCTTTGCAATGCCGACCTGCGAGACAAAACCGCGGATAGCCTGCGGCGTATAGCCTCTTCTGCGAAGCCCTGCAATTGTCGGCATACGGGGATCATCCCAGCCTGACACATATTTATCCTGTACAAGTTTTAAAAGCCAGCGCTTACTCATGACAGTATAGGTTAAATTGAGGCGTGCAAACTCAATCTGGCGCGATGGAAACACCTCCGCTTCGCGTATAAACCAGTCGTAAAGCGGGCGGTGTATTTCGTATTCGAGCGAGCAGAGAGAGTGGGTTATACCTTCTTTTGCGTCAGATAACGGATGCTGAAAATCATACATAGGGTAAATACACCATGCGCCGCCTGTACGATAATGATGTTCGCGTCTGATACGGTACATTACAGGATCACGCATAATCAGATTCGGATGCGTCATGTCAATTTTTGCCCGAAGGGTTTTGGCTCCGTCAGGATATTCGCCTGCGCGCATCCTTGTAAACAGGTCAATGTTTTCTTCAACAGATCTTTCTCTGTAAGGGCTGTTCTTTCCAGGCGGTGTTACAGATATGTTATTCTTATCCGCCGCTGTCCCCCGATACTCCCTTATTTCTTCGTCATTTAGATCATCAACATAGGCTTTGCCTTTTTTAATTATTTTTACTGCCAGTTCGTAAAGATAGTCGTAATAATCCGAAGCATAAAACTCACGATTTTCCCAATCAAACCCCATCCATTTGATATCCCGCTTTATTGCATCAACATATGAAATATCTTCTTTCTCTGGGTTAGTATCGTCAAAGCGGAGATTGCATTTTCCGCCGAACTTTTCCGCCATGTTAAAATCGATCATAAATGCTTTACAATGGCCGATGTGCAGCCAGCCGTTAGGTTCCGGCGGAAAACGCGTATGCACATAGCTATACCGCCCTGTGGCAAGATCCTCTTTTATATGTTCGCTGATAAAGTCATTACATGCAGCCGGACAGCCGCCCAACGCATCCGTTAGGCTGACACCGTCATTTGAGGCTTCTTCTGTATTATTCATAAAAAATCCTTTAGAAATTCGTCAGATAACAAAGTCCAAGAAGCAAAACAGCCCATAAAATTTTATCGCTGCTGTCTATATTTTTTTCATATAGCTCTATTAAAAATTCAAGCTTGCTGCCGTACAGCCAAAAAAGCCCCATTTGCGCATCAATGCGGAATGTGTATTCGGTAAAATCATTTTTTTCACTTTGAATACCAAAAAACAAATACGCCAGCTCGTCAAGTATCCTGCTGAAGTCTTCGATTGCTTTGCAATAATCAGCCTGCTCAATTGTACACATAAACAGGGGAATTACATCCTGCAGCGAATCCTTGCGTATTTCGTCGGATTTTTCAACCCAGGTTTTCCTGATAAGCAAATTAATATTATTTTGAAAATTTATGAGGAATCTCCGTAATTCAACACTGTTCTGATCCAGCGAAAGAAGACGCTGATATTCAACACCGATTCCAAGAGACTTGGCAAATTCGCTGACGGCCTTTATGTCAGGTTTCTGGCCTTTTGAAAACCCATCTTTTGGGAACAAACGTTCTGTTGCTCTGCGGTACTCGCTGGGTATGGAGAAATTAACAGATGGACTTCCTTTTAACATATGATCAAGATGCAAAGAAATTACAAAATAGTCAAGTAATCCGAAATGTAGGCAAAAAACATTTAATTACTTAATGACTATCCAAGGAATCCTTTACTGCTTTTACAGTTGATTGAAATGCAAAATCCGAAAAATCAATCTCATCCGGTTTAAAGAAAATTGTGTCGGCAACTTCTGATTTTTCAGGGTGAAGAGCTTCAGGCTTTAAGCCGGAAGCAGAAACATGAAAAAATATATCACACGTATTATAGTTAATACCCTTGCATATGATAAACATTAGAAAATGAAGCAAATATTTTAAAACATCAAATAGCAGCGACCCTTCAGGAATAATCGGAATCCAGCCAATCGCTTCCATTGTAAATTATTCAATTTTTTTTTATAGTTAGATAATCACAATACAGAAAGGATATTTATGCTGAAAAAGTTTTTAAATGAATTTAAAGAATTTGCTCTGCGCGGGAATGTAATGAGCCTGGCTGTAGGCTTAATAATAGGTTCATCATTTCAAGGTGTTGTGAAGTCTCTTACCGATGATGTATTGTCTCCGATAATTGGATTGTTTGCGGGGCAGAATTTCGATTTTCTGGTATTAAGCGTGTTTGGAATTACCCTGCGCTACGGCGCTTTTATTACATCAGTGATTAACTTTACAATCATGGCATTTGTTGTGTTTATGTTGGTTCGTGTCATGAACAGGCTGATGTCGCTGGGGGAAAAAAAGAAGGAGCCTGATGTGCCTGCGCCTCTTTGTCCTTATTGTAAAACCAAGCTGCATCCTGAAGCCACACGCTGCCCTGCCTGTACTTCCAATGTAGTTTCCGGTGATACTTCAGCGTTATAGGAGAAAAACATGGAAACTCAATGTATGCTAAAGGTCAGAACTTACGAATGTGACAGCTATAATCATGTTAATAACGCTAATTATTTAAATTACCTGGAATATGCGCGTTATGAATTTCTTAAAGATGTGAACTTTGATTATGAAAAGGCATTCGAGAGCGGTTACGGGACTTATATTTCCCGAATTGAAATTGATTATAAAAAACCGGCTTTTACAGATGATGAGCTTTTAATAAAATCAAAACCGGTAAAAAAAGGCGCTGTCAGCGGCACAATTTCCCAGCAAATCTGGCGAGGAGATGATTTAATAGTCGATGCGAAAGTTACATGGGTATTTGTAAATTCAAAAGGAATGCCTGTAAGAATTCCCGTTGAATGGAATGTACCGGGATTAGAACCATAAAAATTAAGGAGAAACCATATGGATAAAAAAGCATTACTGGAAAAACTTCATGCTATAGACAGGGAATGCCGTTTGCTTGAACGTACCGCTTCTCTTTTGCACTGGGACCTTGAGACATATCTTCCTTCTCTCGGAGTGGAAGAACGTTCCGAACAGCTTGCGCTATTGGAAAGCCTTCACCATGAACGTTTTACATCTTTAGAAACAGAGCGGCTTCTTGAAGAATTGGGCTCTACAACAGATAATCCACGAGGTGATGAAAAACTGCCGGAACTGGAAAGGGATTATCTGCGAAGAATGCGCATGGACTACGACAGGGAAGAAAAGCTGCCGTTGGACTTTGTAACAGCAGCCGCAAAAGCGGAAGGCGTTTCACAGGCAGCATGGGTACAGGCAAGGCGTGATAACAATTTCGCAGCTTTCCTGCCTCATCTTGAAAATATGATTGATTTCGCAAGAAAACGTTCTTTGTACTGGGGTTTTAAGAACAAAGTGTATGACGGTCTTTTGGATATATATGAGCCAAACATGGGCGTTTTTGAAATCGCTTCAGTTTTTACTCCGCTAAGGGAGAGGCTTTCATCTTTATTAAAAGATATCGCAATGAAACCAGAACCGGATTGTTCATTTTTAAACGATGAGTTTAGCGCAGAAGTTCAATCAAAATTCAACATGGAGCTTATGAAGTATCTTGGCTTTAACACAAAGAGAGGCCGACTTGATATCAGCGCCCATCCGTTTACTACTACGTTAGGTTCAAATGATGTCCGCATTACAACCCGTTATTTTCCAGATAATTTTCTTTCGTCAATTTTTTCCACAATTCATGAATGCGGCCATGCTTTTTATGAACTGAATATTCCTGAAGAAATACGCCTTTCGTGTCTTGCGGACGGCGCGTCAATGGGAGTTCATGAGTCTCAATCCCGTTTATGGGAAAATGTAATAGGCCGAAGCCTCCCTTTCTGGGAAGGATTATTTCCACTGTTAAAAGAATGTATCCCAAAGCGTTTTGACAATGTTAAGGCATATGATTTTTATAAAGCGGTTAATCTTGCAAAACCTTCGTTAATACGCGTAGAAGCTGACGAAGTAAGTTACTGCCTGCATATTATACTTCGTTTTGAACTGGAGCAGGGGTTGTTTTCCGGAGCGATTAAAACAAGTGAGCTTCCATCCATTTGGCGGGCAAAAATGAAAGAATATCTCGGCATTATTCCTGATACCGATTCGGAAGGTGTCCTTCAGGATGTCCACTGGTCGCATGGTTCTTTTGGATATTTTCCCAGTTACGCTCTTGGCAACCTTTACGGGCTGCAATTCTTTGGAAAGCTAAAAGCAGATATTTCCAGCTTTGAAGACCTAGTAACTAAAGGGGATTTTTTACCCATTCATGATTGGCTTCGTGATAATATTCATAAATGGGGCAGACGGTTAGCTCCCGGCGAACTGTTAAAGAAAGTTACAGGAGAAGAACTGTCGATTGATCCGTTCCTAAATTATATTAAAGAAAAATATTCTAAAATTTACGGGATTTAATTTCCCGTTAATATTGTCCAGTGTTTTTTAGTATTAAGTTTCTAGGGCGTGTTCATACTAAATAAAGCAAACAAAACAACAAATAATGAAGGTATGGAAATACCTTCAGTTCTGCCTCCTGTTGCTCCATTCTCCTCAGCAGTAAGCAAGTCAGAGATTCTGTCTGCCTCGTACATTCGCTGGCTTCGCAGTCTCGCGCGTTCGCGTTCATCCTGACTGATTTCCTGTAATAATGAAGCCGCCATGCCAATCTCCTCTTTATCAGTTAATATCATTGATCTAGTTCCTGTACATAGGCTCCTGTGTGTATCTTAAAAATAATGACCATTTTTCAAATGATGTCAGGCTTTCTACAGGTTCCATAAATGCCTCGTTCAATTTACTTAGTTCGATAATCACCATATTAATCTGATCGCTAAGCTGTTCTCCGTCCTCTGTATCAATTACACAGTCAACATCAAAACGCGCCTGCTTTTCATCTGTATCCATTACCGGCATTTCAATGTTTCTTACCTGTACATCAACAACATTTCGTTCAATAACTGTTGAGATAACATCAATAAGGACCTTTTTCGCTTCCGGATGAGTAAGCAAAACCTTGAAAATCCAATCGTCGCTCGGCGGCAATATGTCCGCATCCATCAGCAGTTTAGCCATATTTTTTCTCCTCCAATGGAAGGTTTTCCCGGAAAGTGTTTTTTGATTGAGATTTTGAATTAAAAAACTTTGTTATATATGGAGCGAATATGCGGTATTGCATGACCAGGAACTAAAAATAAATTAATCCTTCTGCAAGGGTTTTACACCCGCATCCTTACAAACAGGTTTATTAACAGCCTTTATCTTTCTGCGGAAACCAGAGCGGCAGATAAAAACGCAAGAGCAAGCCCTTGTCCCCATCCTTGTACCCAGTCTTTGGGTATTCGGAGGTAACCTTCGCGGTCTTTCATAACCGCGGTGCCGCCTGATACATTCAATACACGTCCGTCTTCAGTTATGTTATTTAAAACCGCGTCAAGCGCTTTTTGAACATATTTGGTATGAAGCGGATTGTCATTATTAAGCATTGCGGCGCCGATTCCGGCGGTGGCTGATACCTCTCCGTATGATTCTTCGTCATCCAGAATTGTACGCCATAAGCCTTCGTCAGTTTGAAGATACTTGACTGAACTGAGCTGATCTCTCAGCGATGCTACCATGCCTGCCCATGCGGGATATAAATATGGTTTTGGAAGAATTCTGTTTGCCATGCTTACTGTATACGCCGCCCACGCGTTGGCACGCGCCCAGTAAAAGCCCGACATGTTATTTTTTTCAATGTTGTTGTAACCGTGATACCAAAGACCTGTTGCAGGGTTCTGCAGATATTTGATGTGCCAGTCATATTGATTCAGCGCGTCTTCTATGAGCGTTTCATCCTTAAACTCAATACCGCATCTGAGCATCAGATAGGCTGCCATAAACAGGGTATCAGCCCATGCCTGTTCAGGGAAATCATTTTTTGAGGATACAATATGCTGCAAAACTCTGTCTCCGAAACGCGCTGCCTTTGTCTGCAGCCATGAAAGAGTATCTTTCAGCGGTTCCAGATACTTGCCGGTCTTCTGATACAGGTACAATAGAGTATGCCCCATGGAAGCGGTATTAACCGTTGTATCAGGAAGCCCAAGCGCCAGGTACTCGTCTACCCACGCAGTTAGTTTTTCTGTATAGGTTGTATTTCCAGTAACCTCTGCCGCGCGCGTTATACCGTAGAACCCAACCCCGCAGGGCCAGTCCCAAGTCAAGTCAATTCGTAATGTCTTTTCTGCAACAGCATTAATTAATTTTACAACTTCCTCTTTATCAAACTGCAGTTTAATATTATTCATAACGGCATTCTATCCCGGATGAATGCAGATGTCCATTATATTTAATTAGCGGGGAATTAAAATATTTAGGTTGTAAAACTACTATGAACAAATATATATTTATAAAGGAACTAATTAATGAAAACAGAGCAAGTCATTAATGAAGGAAGAACAGCGCTTGGTATCGAATTGGGTTCAACACGCATTAAAGCGGTTTTGCTGAACACATCCGGCGGAGAAACAAATTATAAGCCTGTTGCCGCAGGAAGTTACGATTGGGAGAACCGGCTGGAAAATGGATTGTGGACATATCGTTTGGATGATGTATGGAAAGGGCTTCTGGCAAGTTACCGCTGTTTGGCATCAGATGTAAAGGAACATTACGGCATTAATATTACTACAATCGGCGCAATCGGAATATCTGCCATGATGCATGGTTATCTTGTTTTTGATAAAGACGGCAGACAGCTCGCTCAGTTCAGGACATGGCGCAATACTACAACAGAAAAAGCCGCGTCTGTTCTAACAGAAAAGTTTCAGTTTAACATACCTTTGCGCTGGAGTATTGCTCATCTTTATCAGGCAATGCTGAATAAAGAAGACCATGTAAAGGATGTTGATTTTTTTACGACCCTGGCAGGCTATGTACACTGGAAGCTGACCGGAGAAAAAGTGATTGGAATAGGAGACGCATCAGGCATGTTTCCGATTGACAATGTTACGCAAAACTACGACTCTGCGATGCTGAATCAGTTCTCTGCTCTTGCATCCGTGTATAATTATAACTGGGATATAAAAGACATTCTCCCAAAAATATTAAAAGCGGGCGAAGAAGCCGGAACATTAACGGATGAAGGCGCTTTGCTTCTTTCCCCTGACGGCTCGTTAAAACCAGGTGCGGCAAAGCAGAATATTCCGTTCTGTCCGCCGGAAGGAGACGCGGGAACAGGCATGATTGCGACCAATAGTATAAAGGAGAGAACCGGTAATATTTCGGCAGGAACTTCCGTATTTGCAATGATCGTTATGGAGAAAAAACTGTCAAAGGTATACCCAGAAATTGATATAGTCGCTACTCCGGCTGGGAAACCCGTTGCAATGGTTCACGGCAATAACTGCACATCCGACATTGACGCATGGATTCGGCTGTTTAATGAAATCCTTGAGAGCGCAGGGATAACATTGAGCAAAACTGATCTTTACCGGCTTTTTTATTCAAAAGCGCTGGAAGCGGAAATAAATTCAGGCGGACTTCTTTCTTATAACTTTTTTTCAGGAGAGCCGCTTGCCGGAGTTGACGAAGGCCGTCCGCTTTTTGTCCGTTTTGCGGACAGCAGTTTTACATTGGCAAATTTTATGAGAACCATTTTATTTTCCGCTCTTGGAACTTTAAAACTTGGAATAGACATTCTGGAA
Source organism: Treponema sp. (assembly GCA_009787775.1). GTDB lineage: Bacteria > Spirochaetota > Spirochaetia > Treponematales > Breznakiellaceae > WQXQ01. The sequence goes on along the minus strand of WQSQ01000006.1, from coordinate 6,988 downwards.
AAGGAGCAGGTTCGCATTGACAGTCTCCTGGGTCACGGCGGGTTTTTTAAAACCAGGGAAGCAGGCCAGCGGTTTATGGCAGCCGCTTTTAATACACCAGTTTCGGTAATGGAAGACTCATCAAACTGCGGTTTAAGCACCGAAGGAGGAGCGTGGGGTATCGCTCTTTTAGCCGCGTTCATGCAGCAAAATAAAAATGAAAAACTGTCACTTGACAGATTTCTTTCGGAAAATGTTTTTGCCGGTCTTGCAAGCGTAAAATTGGAACCAAATGCTGATGATGTAAAAAGTTTTAATATGTTTATGGAACATTATAAAGCGGGACTAATAATTGAAAAATCTGCAGCTGAAAACTTTACAAGGAGATAAAAATGAATCTTAAAAAATGCGAATTCTGGTTTATTGCCGGAAGTCAGGACCTTTATGGAGATGAGACACTTAAGCAGGTTGCAGATCACTCCCGTATTATTACAGATGAATTCAACAGGGATCCGCTTATTGCCGGTACTGTAGTTTTAAAACCGACTGCCGTTTCCCCTTCTGGAATCCGCAGCCTTTTTGAAGAAGCGGCTTCCTGTGAATCCTGCGCAGGCATCATTACGTGGATGCATACATTCTCGCCTTCCAAAATGTGGATACAAGGTCTGGCAGTTAACCGCAAGCCTCTTCTTCATCTGCACACTCAGTTTAACCGCGACATTCCCTGGGCTTCCATAGATATGGATTTTATGAATCTTAATCAATCAGCGCACGGTGACAGAGAGCACGGATATATTCACGCTAGAATGCGTCTGGCTCGCAAGGTTGTCGCTGGTTTCTGGCAGGACAGGGAATTACGCCGCCGTATTGGAGTATGGATGCGCGCCGCGGCCGCGAAGCAGGACGGAATGAACTCTGTAGTACTGCGTCTGGGAGACAACATGCGCGAAGTTGCTGTTACAGAAGGAGATAAAGTTGAAGCTCAAATCAGGCTGGGATGGCAGGTAAATACATGGGGTATCGGAGAACTTGCATGCCGTTACGCAAATGTCAGCGGCGCGCAGGCAGAAAAGCTTGCGCAGGAGTATGCCTCTTCTTATGAACTTGCCCCTAGTTTAAAACAGGCGGGAAAAGCAAGAGACGCGATGCTTGAACAGGTAAAAATTGAAATTGCACTTAAGGAATTGCTTGAAAAGGAAAATGCCGGTGCGTTTACTACAACCTTTCAGGATCTTCACGGTCTGCCTCAGTTGCCTGGTTTAGCTGTACAGAGACTCATGGAACAGGGATACGGTTTCGGAGCTGAGGGAGACTGGAAGCAATCCATGCTGACACGTTCGGCAAAAGTAATGGCATCCGGTCTTTCAGGCGGCGTTTCATTCATGGAAGATTACACTTATCACTTTGAACCCGGAAAGGAAGCAGTACTTGGAGCGCATATGCTTGAGGTTTGCCCCTCTATTGCAGACGGCAAACCGCGCATTGAAGTACATCCGCTCGGAATCGGAGGAAAGGCTGATCCTGCGCGTATGGTGTTTAATGCCGCTCCGGGAAACGCGGTACTTGCGACCTTAATTGATCTTGGTACACGTTTCAGAATGATAGTGAATGAAATTGAAACCGTAAAAATTGAAAATGAAATGCCAAAGCTTCCTGTCGCGCGCGCTCTTTGGAGAGCGCACCCCAATATTTATGATTCAGCTGAGGCGTGGATACTATGCGGCGGAACCCATCATTCTGTATACAGTACCGCTCTTTCAACGGAATACTTCCGTGACTGGGCCCAAATGTGCGGTGTAGAATTTGTTGTTATAGACAAAGATACAAACATTAATAAGCTGTGCAATGAACTTAGCTGGAGCGCTTCCTGTTATGAACATATATAAAACATTACGCGAAGAAGCATATGAAGCGAATATGGAAATACAGCGCCACAGTCTTGCTGTTTATACATGGGGGAATGCTTCCGCTTTTGATCCCAAAAGCGGAATATTCGCGATAAAGCCGTCCGGTGTTGATTATGACAAATTGACTCCAGATTCAATGGTGCTGCTTGACATTGAAGGAAAAATAATCGAAGACTCGCAGCGGCGCAGCCTGAAACCTTCATCTGATACAAAGACACATATGGTTTTATACCGTGAGTTTTCCTCATTTGCACCCAGCAGTTTACGGGGCATTACTCACACACATTCAACATACGCTGTTTCCTGGGCGCAGGCAAAAAGATCAGTTCCTGTTTTCGGAACAACGCATGCAGATTACAGCATTGAAGAAATTACATGCACAGAGTACATGGACGAGGAAACCGTAAAAAACAACTATGAGCTTGAGACGGGAAATTTAATTCTGGAAACGTTTAGAAAAAGAAATCTGAATCCTTCCAATAACAATATGGTTCTTGTGGCGGGTCACGGTCCTTTTACATGGGGAAACAGCGCAGCCCATTCTGTATACAACAGTGTCATCCTGGAAGAGATCTGTAAAATGGCGTATCTCACAATCACAATTAATCCTCATGCAAAACCGCTTCCCGAACATATTATCAGAAAACACTGGGAACGCAAACACGGGCCCGATGCTTATTACGGACAAACGTGATTATTTTAAACATTTTTATATAAAAAGGAGCCTTGATAAAACTTGCCGTTCATTTTATCATGCACAAAAAATGGTAATTTGGCATAAAAGAATAACAACAGCGATGTTTTGTTCTCTTATAAAACAGGAATGACTGAGGGTAAACACATGGTTGGTAGCATTGTTAAAACAAAGGAGAAAATCACTCCTAAACGATTACCATTAGATAATCCCCAAAAATATAATTTTGGGTCATCTAAGGAAAAGCCTGCTTCAAAACGTTATAAGTATGCGACGTTCCAGCCCACCTTATAAAGCAAACCGCAGGTTTGCGGTGGGCTGGAATGTGGGTGAGAAAAAGCCGCACAAAGCCGTAGGCGACTGCGGTTTTTCGAACCCCGAGCCGTCGAACAGGTGGCGTAGCGCATACTGTTTGTTAAACGAAAATATTTTGCCCTCTTTCAAAAAACCACCGCCATGAATGGCGGTGGTTATACAATAATTTTTTATTTGAAATATTTATTATTTCAAATCAGTTGTAGTAAATGTTAAAATCATACCTTCAGAAATCATAACATTATTTTTTATAAAGTTATATCCGCCACCAAATTGATTTTGAGCCAACCGAATGTCATATACATTATTAGTTGATAAAGACTGCGATAAAGTATGTGTTTTTAATGTTCCATCAGATTGCCATACCCAAATTTCTGAACCCCAATCAGTCGAATTTGACGGTTTTATATACCAAGAATGTATATAATATCCTGTGTTATTTTGAATAACAATAACTGGCATTTCTATTGTTGGATTATCCTTATCAGCACTAGTAAATATAAAATTCATACCATTTGTAATGGCAACATTTGTTCTTGTATATGTATTAGTTGGATTTGATGATCCCATTTGAAGATCAAATACTGTATAACTTGAAGGTGGAATTGGAATTGTTACAGTTCGATCATCATTATTTGAAATAGATCCAAAACTTGTCCCCCAATCTGATGAAGAAGAAGGTTTAATTTTAAATGAATTAAAAGATACACCTGATCTATTTTGAATTGTTATACTTGGGAGATTATTTCCATCATTAAGATCACTAGATGTAAAATTGATTGTCATTCCATTTGATATTGTAACACCATATTTTCTAAAATTATGTCCACCACCAAATTGATTTTGAGCCAATCGAATATCATATACGTTATTTGATGATAATGATTGAGAAAAACTATGAGTTTTAGAATCTCCATCTGATTGCCATACCCAAATTTCTGAACCCCAATCAGTCGAATTTGACGGTTTTATATACCAAGAATGTATATAATATCCTGTGTTATTCCTAATTGTTATACTTGGAGTCGTGCCGCTTCCGCCACCAGTACCACCACCATCATTACCAGAATCATCACCACCAGTTAAAAAATCGCAACCTACCAATAAAAATCCAATTATTGCTACTAAGGCAATAATTCCACTCAAATTTACCAATTTCTTCATCTTAAACTCCTTCCTTAATTATTTTTATAGCCTAAATAGCTTGTTTTTAAATAATAGTTCATAAAATTAGATAATGTCAATAGCCTATTAGATATTATCCTGTGTAAACTACCTACTTTAAACCATAGTATTAGAGCTATATATGGCTGATAAAGCTCAGGTTATAAGAAGAAATTTAGCGACCAATATTAAGCGTTTTCGAGAAATGGAGGGCATTACCCAGGAAAGTCTTGCAGAAAAGGCAGGAATTTCAACAGCAATGATTTGTGATATTGAAGGTTGTCGGACATGGATTAGCGATAAGACTTTAGCAAGTCTTTCAATGGCATTAAAAATTGATGCATATAGATTATTTATTCCAGATGACATAAGTGATGATGCTTCAAAATTACTGGCAAAAGAAATCACCCAAGAATTTCTAAAAATACAAAAAATATATAATAATGATATAGAAAAAATCTTGAAAAAACGTGGTTTACATTAAATATTAAATATATTCCCCACGCCAAGGATGGCGTGGAGCGATGAATAAACTCTGGCAAAATATTTTCGTTTAACTATATACATACGAAATTCGTCTACCTCACAAACAACAGCAAAGAAGCGAATACTGTCAGATTCTTTTCTTTTTGACACTTCAGTTTCAGGGTATTTTCTTGCGCTGTTCATTGATATTCTGCTACAAAGTTCCTGCCTTGTACAACATATCACTACAGTCTATAGTTAAATATCACTATAGTCTATAGTTAAATACCACTATAGGCTATAGTGAATGCTCACTACAGCCTAAAGTGATAAGCTACTATAGACTGCAGTGATACTTCACTTTAGCCTATAGTGATAGCTTAATATAGGCTGCATGATGAATCAGTACTAAGGCAGAAAAAGAGGCTGGTGAACGCTTATATTGTCTGCGGTTTAGGCGTACAACCGGCTACCAAACAAGTCAATTATAAATATTTTTCCAATAACTTTACTGCGCCTTCTGCGCTTCCGGTTTCATCAAATGTTTTTGGATAATTTTTACCTGAATCAATGGCTTTTTTCAATGTTTTTGAATAGCATTCCTCGCCGTATTTGCCAATAAACAAGGCGGCTGCCTTTGCGGTATATTCATTATTCTGACCATAATAGCCTGTTTTGCATCCGTCTATTTTGCTGCATTCATAACAGCCGTTTAGATTGTTTTCCTTTGCGCATTTTACATTCGGGCAAATATTATTTTTAAACAATGCTGCAAAAGAACAGCAATTATAACCGCTTCTGCATCCGCCGCACCATTGCCCCAAAAACAATAATCACAATGATGTCCTCAAATACTTATGGGATTAATCCCTTGTCTTGCCTTTTTTTACCATTTCTGCTTTTAACGCTTTGCAATGTTCTATTCTCGCGCCGTTATCGCCATGCTCTTTGTCAAAAGAATAGTTTTTCAATGTTTCGCATGGGAAACTATCGCATTCTCCGCAGAATCTTCTGTTTCTTGAAATTGCGCAATCTGCAACTTCACATTTTCCGTGAAACGGTTTTCCTTTTGAGGTAATGCAGCCGTCACAATTATTCTTTTCTTTGTATTCGCATTCAGAACATTTTAACCCGCAGTAAGTATCAAACATTTCTTCAAACATAATTTTATCCTTTAATTTTAACAAGTAATAATATTCGACTGTGGGAAGTTGTTCAATAAACTGAAGCTATTGAACAACTTCCATTATGGTAAAAAACAAATGAATATTAAATGAACATTCTTAATCATTTTTTCACTCTCCGAATGAATTATCCTTTTTCTTCCTTGCGCGGCTGTATTGTGCAATGTTTTTATGAAACTCCTGTTTTTGTTTTAAATAAGCGGAACGGCTTATTACAAAAGCGTTTTCCCTGCTTTGGGCAAGATATGTTTTCCATTGCGACGCAGAGAGGCTGCCGTCTTCCAGCGCGGCAAGAACAGCGCAGCCAGGTTCGCTTTGGTGAGTACAGTCACTAAAACGGCACTTTGAAAAAAGCTCCTCAACCTCCGCGAATGCGAGGCTGATGCCTTCCTGTGAATCCCAAAGGCCCATTTCACGCATACCGGGCGTGTCAATTACAAGCGCTCCGGAAGAAAGACGAAACAGCTGACGGAAAGTTGTTGTGTGGCGTCCCTTGCTGTCATCTTCGCGGATTGTTTTTACTTCCATCAATTCCTGTCCGGCGAGATAATTCAGAAGCGATGATTTTCCAACTCCTGAAGATCCGAGAAAAACAACGGTTTTTGCAGGTTCAAGAAACGGCATAATATCCTCAATACCGCGGCCTGTTTTACTGCTAACAGCGATAACAGGAACCTCTCTCGCGATTTTTCTGACTTCAGCGGCCTGCGCGTTCGGATCTTCAACAAGGTCGGACTTTGTTAAAACAAAAACCGGGAAACCTCCGCTCTGTAAGACAGCGGTTAAATATCTTGCAAGACGGTTCGAATTAAGATCAAAGTTCATGGAAGACATTATGAACACATAATCAAAATTAGCGGAGTTTACCTGCTCTTTTACATTTTTTACATAGCCTTCTTCATGCCCTAGAAAGTCAACTCTTGAAAACCGCGATCTTCTTTTTAAGACAGTATCGATCAATGAGGAGCCGTGTTCGTTATAGCGCATAACAACAAAATCGCCGACTACAGGAAACGCCGAAGGTTCCCTGAACTGCGATAAGGCGTCTTCATTAAGTTTCTTTTCGTCAAAGGGATCTTCCGCTTCAAGATTATGAAAAAAACTCCCCTTTATTTCAGCGGGCGCTTCTCCGTATTCGCAGATAACCCTGTATCGTTCCCTGCGCGATTCAATAATTCTCGCGGGTATAAACCCTTGCTGATTTTTTCCTTTTATTATTTCCTGTGCGGCAAAGATATCCGCACCCGTAAAACCATAATCCTTTAAATCAATTAACATGC
>WQSQ01000005.1 GCA_009787775.1 Treponema sp. | reverse complement strand
TCAGCGTTATTCGCGCCGTTAAACTGCGCGATATAAATGCCTCCGGCCCAGCAGATTGTATTTACGATTACAATAAAAATGAATACAATATGATTTGTTATATTGACAGCTGCCATACTTACATCGCCTAAACCCGCGACCATAAAACTGTCAACAAGAGAAACCATACTCATAATAAACTGCTGCATCATTACAGGAAGTGCAATGGATAAAGCCTGTTTGTAAAATGACCATGGACCGAAACGCGATAACAGATGCCTCAACACGGTGTTCTCCTTAATTGACAGTATATCAATTTTACAGTTACATTCAATACATGAGCGAATACTTAATTAACGGCGGCGTCCCGCTAAACGGAGCAATTAAGGTAAGCGGAAACAAGAACGCGGCTCTTCCGTGCATCGCGGCGGCTCTTTTAACCGATGAAATTGTAATTTTACGCAACATTCCTGACATTGAAGATGTGCATGTAATGCTTGATGTTTTTATATCTCTTGGCGGTGTAGTAGAAACAACAGAACCAAATGTTATAAAGATGTCTTTGAATAATATCAAAACTTCGGGAATACCTGAAGAAGACGCGAAGAAAATAAGGGCGTCGATACTTTTCGCGGGCCCTCTTCTTGCAAGGTCAGGAAAAGTTATTCTTCCACCTCCGGGAGGAGACGTTATCGGGAGAAGGCGTCTTGATACGCACTTTCTGGTGTTAACTGAACTGGGAGCAAAAGTAAAAGTAAGCGAAAATTTTACATTCAGCGCGAAGACACTCAAGGGCGCCGATATTTTTCTTGACGAAGCTTCTGTAACAGCGACAGAAAACGCGATAATGGCTGCGGTTCTTGCCAAAGGTAAAACAATTTTAACTAACGCCGCAAGCGAGCCGCATGTTCAGGATCTTTGTAATATGCTTGTTTCCATGGGCGCCCGGATTGAAGGGATAGGTTCAAACATTTTAACAATAACAGGAGTTAAAAAACTTTCCGGCTGTGATTTTGAGATAGGGCCCGATTTTATGGAAGTCGGCTCTTTTATCGGACTTGCCGCCGTTACAGGAGGCGACCTTCACATACACGGAGCGCGTCAGCATGACATGCGCCCGGCGAAAATCGCATTCGGCAAACTGGGCATTGTCTGGGCTCATGAAGGAAATGTAATTCATGTTCCAAAGATGCAAAACATGGAAGTTAATCATGACCTTGGCGGAATGATTCCCAAAATAGACGACGCTCCCTGGCCGGGATTTCCTCCCGATCTTGTAAGCATCGCGATTGTTGTTTCAACACAGATAAAAGGAACAGTATTAATTCATGAAAAAATGTACGAATCCCGGATGTTCTTTGTTGATAAACTGATCGGCATGGGCGCGCGCATTGTGTTATGCGATCCGCACCGCGCCGTCATTTCAGGCCCTGCAAAACTGCACGGCTCAGAACTGATAAGCCCGGACGTGCGCGCAGGAATGGCAATGCTCATCGCGGCAATGTGCGCCGAAGGCAGGAGTGTTATACGAAACGTTTACCAGATTGAACGCGGATATGAGAATCTAACGGAAAGGCTTACAGCTCTCGGCGCGCGTATAACAAGAGTTAAGTAACTTTAATATATATGAAACTTGTAAATGCCTGCCAAATGCGCAAAATAGAACAAATCGCGATACAGGAGCTTGGGATTCCCTCTATTCTGCTGATGGAAAACGCGTCAATTCGAATCGCTGAACACTGTCTAAGGTACATTAAAGATATTAGCAATCCGAAAGTTCTCATTGTCTGCGGATCGGGAAACAATGGCGGCGACGGATTTGCTATAGCCCGGCATCTTTATGTTAAAGGAATAGATACCAATATTTTATTAGCATGTGATACTTTTTCTGTAAAGGAAGACGCCGCTGTTAACCTTTTAATAGTGCAAAAAATTGGCATACCAATAGAATTAATTAAGACTGCATACAATCATACAATCGATCAATCCCCTTTAAAAATCAGCTCCTCTGCGTCAGGGAGTCTCTGCGGAAATGAACTTGAATCATATGATTTAATAGTTGACGCTATCTTCGGCACCGGATTAACACGCAACATTGAAGGCAATGTCAGACAATTAATTGAAACGATAAACTTTTACGCTAAATATGTTATCTCGGTTGATATACCGTCGGGAGTACATTCGGATACCGGAAGAATCATGGGCTGCGCAGTAAAGGCAAATGAAACTATCACGCTAGGTTTTCCAAAGACAGGAACTTTCCTTTATCCGGGAGCTGAGTATACCGGAAAAATCCATATTGAAGATATTTCAATACCTGACAATTTAATAGACAGGATAGAAACAAAAACACATACCCTTACAGAAAGTGAAGCTATGGATATACTGCCTGCTCGAAAAAACCGTTCAAATAAAGGTGACTTCGGCAGAGTTCTGATTTTTGCAGGTTCCAATGAAATGCCTGGCGCAGCGGCTCTCGCATGTTCGGCGGCTTATATGACAGGCTGCGGTCTTGTCTGCGCGTGTGTTGTAAAAAACACCGCGTCTGTAATCCATCATTGGCAGAGAGAAGTTGTTACGCGCATTGTACCTGACAAAAACGGAACGTACTGTAAAGACAGCCTGTCCGTTGTATTTAATAATGGAAAAATAGAAATTGGCAGTTTATCAGACGATATAAGATGCGCGTCTGTGATCGTACTTGGTCCCGGCATCGGACGAAGCGCTGATGTAACAGAATTTGTTCAGGAACTTATCATAAACTCAAACGCGTCTCTTGTATTGGACGCGGACGCGTTATTTGCAATTTCAGGGAATGTAAATATCCTTAAGGAATTAAAAGCTCCGTGTGTGATAACACCTCATCCCGGAGAAATGAGCAGGCTAACAAATCTTTCTGTGCCAGAAATTCTTGATGACATATCAGACACCGCCGCAAGGTTCGCAAAAGAATATAATACTGTAACGCTTTTAAAGGACGCGCATACTGTTATCGCAAATCCTGACGGAGAAATATTTATCAATACAACAGGAAATAACGCGCTTTCAAAAGCGGGAACAGGAGACGTGCTTGCAGGAATGATAGCGGGATTTACTGCTCAGGGCGTAAACGTTTTTAAGGCAGGTGTTCTAGGCGCATATTTTCACGGTAAAGCATGCGAAGAAGCCTGTTTGAAAAAATCAAACCATGGAATAACAGCTTCTGATATTATTAATAATATTTTAATTGTAATGAAAAGATGAGATAAATCCGGAGGCATAACTTTTGCAGGAACTGTATCGCGGCGCAAATAAAATAATTGACCATATCATTCAGGCAAATATGCCGCAGAAGGCAGTGCGTGACGCGCTAAAAAATCATAAGTTTACCGGAAATATATATCTTTTGGCTATCGGCAAAGCCGCATGGACAATGGCACAAGCGGCAAGAGAGGAATTGGGCGGAAGAATCAAAAAAGGCATTGTGATCACCAAATACGGCCATTCGTCAGGCGACATTGCAGACATGGAAATTACAGAAGCAGGACATCCTCTGCCGGATGAAAACTCAATAGCAGGGGCAATGAAAGCCTTGGAAATGGCAAAAAAGCTTGACAAAGAAGATGAGCTTGTATTTCTGATTTCAGGCGGCGGTTCCGCTCTGTTTGAAGCGCCGCTTGAAGGCTTAACTCTTGATGATATTATAGATATTAACTCACAATTACTTTCCTGCGGCGCGGACATAACAGAAATAAACATGATAAGAAAACGTCTATCCGCCGTGAAAGCGGGGAGATTAGCCCAGGCATGCGCTCCGGCAAAAGTTTTTACAATAGTACTGTCTGATGTATTAGGCGACAGACTTGATTCAATCGCTTCAGGCCCTGCCGCGCCTGACATGTCTACAGTACAGGAAGCAATGGCTGTTATTGAAAAATATAAAATTAACCTGTGTAATACAGTAAAAGAGTATATTAAGAAAGAAACTCCAAAATATTTGGAAAATGTTGAAACTGTCATTACAGGCAGCGTTCATAAATTGTGCCGCAGCGCCGCGGAGATTTGCGCGGAATTGGGTTATACGCCATATATTTTATCTGCGGAAATGAACTGCCAGGCGCGTGAGGCGGGACGGTTTATTTCATCAATTGCAAAAGAAATTTGTTTAAATGAAAATACCATGGATGAAACAACGAGTATATCCAAAATAGATATATCAACATGTACATCCGGAATTAAAAAGCCATGCGCTGTTATTTTCGGAGGGGAAACAGTTGTTATCTTAAAAGGAAACGGCAAGGGCGGACGTAATCAGGAACTCGCTCTTGCCGCGGCGGAAGGCATCACAGGGCTTGATAATATACTCATTTTTTCACTGAGCTCTGACGGCACTGACGGCCCGACAGACGCGGCAGGAGGAATTGTAGACGGTTTTACATATGAACGATTAAAGGAAAAGGGACTAAATATAAGAAAATATCTTGATAATAATGATTCGTATAACGCGCTTGCCGCTGTTGACGGACTTATTAAAACAGGGCCGACAGGAACCAATGTTAATGATGTTACTGTAATTTTATGTAAATGAATGCGTGTTTTTTAAGTGTTTGTTAATATTTCTCAGCTGCCCAAAAGCCCTGCGATTGCGGGGAAAGAAATAAAATTGCCGATCATTCCTCCAAGACTTGAAAGGAAAAAAACAAGGAGAGCCTTTGTTATTCTGTTTTTATAAACGCCTTTTATGCTTACCGCGTCCTGAGTAATGTTCTGGACATCCGAAACACGGGGTTTACAGAACGTTATCTGAACAAGACCTGAAAATATTCCGACTCCTATAAATGGATTTAAAGTTGCAATGGGCGCGCCAAGAAGAGAAACAAGGATAGCAAGCGGATGAGCGAGCGCTATGAGCGAGCCGAGCGCCGCGAGAGAACCGTTCCATATTATCCATCTTAGTATCATTTCAAGGCCTACATCCGCGCCTTTACCGATAAAGCCGATGGCGATAAGAGCGATAATTGCCGCGGGGATAATAAAACCCGCCGCTTTGGATAAAATGCCGGACGGAGGAATTGTATCCAGTTCGCTTACATCGGTATTTTTTTCACCCGAAGCGATTTTTTCAAGGTGGGAGATCATCCCCTGCATGTGCCCTGCTCCTACTACAGCGGCGATTTTTTTTTGAGTGCTCTGTTCCACGTTTAGCGGCATTGATGTCCAAATCTTCGAAGCAAGATAACGATCCCTTTCATCAATTAAAACCGCTTTAACAGGAGGAAGATATTCAGCAAGTTCATTCATCATGCCGTCAAGTTCACTGCGGTTTTTTAATTTTTCAATTTCCTGCTCATTTAACTTTTCATTGGAAAAAGCGGATGCCAAAAGAGAAGCAAGCAGTTTTGATTTGCTCCATAAACCGCATCTGGCCCATGCCCTGCGCAGGGTTGTGTGCACCTCACGATCGCAAAGACTGTACGGAATTCCCATTTCCTTTGCGGTTTCTACCGCGACTTTCATCTCTTCTCCGGGTTTAACTCCCAGTTCGTTTCCGAGACGGCGCTGGAAACTTGCAAGCACAAGGTTGGCGATTAGCAAAAACCCCTTGCCTTCCTTAAAGACTTTGGCTAAATCAAGTTTCTCCCAGCTGTCTGTCTGGGTAATCGAATTATACCGCGCCTGATCGAGCTCTACGCAGACAATGTCCGGTTTTTCATCAGTAATTATTTTCTTTACTTCTTCAATGCTGTCACGCGAAACATGAGCAGTTCCAATAAGCAGAAATGTTTTACCGTTCAGGGTTATTGTTGTAGTACAGCCGCTCATTTTGCGTTCCTCAATCCCAATCCCCGCTCAGCTAAAATTATTTCGTTTATACGCCACTCAAGCAAATTGATTGCGTCCAGATCCTGAACCATTAAATAATACCTATCTGCCAGTGTTCTGTTTCCCCTGATATCATAATATGAAGCAAGATAATATAACATACGCGATTTTTCATATATATTTCTTTCATTTTCAATCATTATGGTAACATTTGAATCGCCTGAAAGATCGTAATAAAGCCTTAACATGCTGTAATCAAGGGAATCCCTCGGAGCTGTACGCATTACCTGAGAGAGGAATTGCCTTGGATCTGCCTGTCTTCCTGCGCGCATCCAGTTTATCGCGGCCAATAGCGCATAACTGAACTCAAGCGGAGCGTATCTGTACGCTTCCAGAAACGCGTCTCTTGCGCCGGCCCATTGTTTGTTTCTCATTCTGATAATGCCAAGCGCTTCATAAGCAAAATAATAATCAGGTTTAAGTCTTGCAAGAGTTAGATAATCGCGCTCGGCTCCGGCATAATCGCCTAATTCATCTTTAATCGCCGAACTGTATGCATACGCTAAAAAATCATTGGGAGATACTCTGATAGCGTGTTCAAGAACAGTCAGTGATTCTAGCTTTTGATTCACTTCCATCAAAGTTTGCCCGAAATCAACAAGAATCCAGTAGTTATCAGGTTCAATCAGAAGCGCTGTGCTGAAATCTTCAATTGCATCATCATAAAACCCGTAGCTTCTGTAAAGCCTTGCTCTTTCCTGAAGCGGCCCTGCCCATGTGGGATACAAATTTATAGCGCGGTTTAAAAGCCTCTCCGCACTCACCGGATCCCTGTTATAACGGTAAACCGATGCGCGCCCTACAAGCGCGTCTCCGTTATCTGGATCGGCTTCGAGCGCCCTGTCAAAATAATTCGCGGCAACACGTAAATTTGAATTTCCAAGATTGATGTTTGCTAAATCGTTCAACGCTCTTGTGTGGTTCGGATTTATACCAATTACCCTATCAAGAAATGTTCTCCTTTCTCTATCCTTGTTTTCCAGCGCTGCGGCATCTGCCAGTATCATTAGGGCCTCGGTATTTCTGGAGTTTTCAGCGATAATATTATTTGCAATCAGTCTTGCTTCGGCGCTCTTGCCTGCTGCATTTAAGATTGAAGCGCGTAAAATCTGTATTTCTGCGTTTCCCGAATGTTCCGGCGGCAGTGTATTAAACAAGATCAACGCCGATGTATAATCCCTGATGCTTAGCAACCGAGAAATTTCCGTCATGGCGGTTTCTAAAGAACTATCCTGGCACCAAATTACAGGAGAAATAATAAAAATCAACAACAATGGAAACAGGCGCGCTAACAGAGAATCTTGAGAATTTACTTTTACAGTCCCATGGTTCAGGATTTTAATAAATGTACTGCTTCCATTGAATATATTTTTCATGCTAGTATTTATAGTATACAATGTTTGAAAAATCAGCAAGTTACATAAAAAAACAATAATTAAAGTATGTTTGTTTTTTGTTATGTTACGTATAAAATCTGTATTTGTTCATGAGGTTGGCAAATAGATGAGGATATCTTTAGCATCACGCATTATAAGCCTTGCTGTTTTATACTGCGTAATATTCATTTTTATCATAATTTTGCAATTTTCCAGCAGCGGTAACTTTTCACTTTCAATCGGAGGAATGACTGTAAGGGGACGCTACCTGCATGCCTCGCAATCTGAAAGAGAATCATCTTACCCTGTACTACAGCAGATAGCCGGAGGAGTCAGGATTTTTTATTCCGGGCTTGAATTTGTTCTAAGGGAAGAGCGCGGAACAGGTTTAGCGTTGACAGGAGCCGAGGGCGATACAATCGCAGTAAACCCTGAGTATATGTTGTTGACAGAAAACACGGCGTTGTTTGTCCTGCCAGGCGGAACTGCGCTTTCATTTAACTCCATTCATTCGATAAGAGGCCCTGAATTGCAAATTACAGGAGAATTTGCAGATAGTGTAACAGAGGTGACGATTCCAATTGAACCGCGGCGTTCTTCGCTTATCAGAGATTCAGGTCAGCTTGCCATTATGTACGGCGGTTCACGTTTTGTGTTCAGTAGTCTTGGCGAAGAACTTGAAACAGGATTTATATCTCTTACAAGAGATAATACATTTATCTCATACCGTACAAAAGGAAATCAAATAGAATTTAATCCTGAAGATTATATAATTTCACGGGAACAAAATTATGACAGCATTTTAAGAAGCTGGCAGGAAACCAGTTTTGCACAATGGAATCAAAATGCCGCTTATCTTCAAAATGAAGATGATATAATCGCATACCTTTCGCAGGCGCTGACACGCGGGAACTATTTAACAGCAACGCAGAATATTAATTCTGGTTTTCTTAACAGCGCAAGACAGAGCTATAGATCCTCCGCATTCATCGGAGGAATGACGAATGCCTACCGTTCATTTACAACTTCCGAAAATGAAAAAATAAACTCGCTTACGCAGATTGTCAGGGAAAACCCGGTTAATATTCTAAGGGAAGAACATGTTCTTGATTACCTTTTTACGCGGAGCAATTCAGCTTTTGCGAATGATATTATCAGTATTGTCAATACTATAACGCCAGAAATACTGACTTTAGATCATTGTGCCGGTTTACTAGAAATTTTTTCCGATATCAGACAATGGCGTCCTGACATGAGCAATCCTGCTGAACCATTTACGGAACAAATACTACAGTTAATTTCTGAAAATTTAAACAGTGATAAAGAGCATGATATGGTGTTTGTTTCGGTCCAGCAAGGTAATAATTCAGAATATAACCTGAGGCTTGGTAAGGCGCTTGTTGTCTGGGCTGAGGCAAATGCGAATGCTGAATGGGCTGCGATCGGAAGATCGTTAATTATATCAGTTCTGACAAACACCAGAACTGACAGCAGCGCAGGGAGAATCCACAATATCATCAAACCCGCCACTTATAATCCGCGGGCAGTATGGCTGACAAACGAAGGACACTGGGCATGGACTGTTTCGCAGTCAATAAGCGCGTCATACATAAACGGTGACTTTAACATAGCCGTTAATTTTCCTGTTAATATGACGCATCATTTGATGGTACACGGAGTACGGCCTTTTGTTAGTATTCAGATTCACGGTCAGGTATGGAGATCAGACCCGCAGTTTGAACGCTACGATTCATCCGGTTGGGTTTATTATCCTGATGATCAAATTTTGATCTTAAGACTCAGACACCGTATAGCATTGGAAAATATCAGAATTGTTTACAGAGCACCGGCGCCAACAACAGTTGGTTAATATTGATTAGTCGTTTATCTTTGTAATCAGCACTTTATCTATCCTGTTGCCGTCTTTGTCTACTACCTTGAATTTATAACCATAATACTCATAACTGTCACCAACTTTCGGGAGTTCTCCTGCAAGGTGCAGAATAAAACCTGCAAGAGTGTGAAAGCCGCCTTCTTTATCTATGCCTGTCAGTGACAGTGCATTTGCCGCATCATCAATGTTTACTATTCCGTCTGCAAGCCATGTTCCATCTTGTTGTTTTATTATAGGATCTTCATTTGCGACCGGTGTTGAAAGCTCTCCGACAATTTCTTCAACCAATGCATTTATGGAAATAATACCGGCTAATCCTCCGTACTCATCCATTACAAATAGAAAATTTGATCCGCTCTGTTTAAAAGATTCAAATGCTTTTATGGCTGGCATTGTTTCCGGCACAAACTGGGCTTTCTTCATAATTGCGCGTAATGCTTTAGGCGATGAGGTCTCTTTGCCGGAATCAGGCAAAGATACATTCTGTGTTAAACCAATAATTATGTCCTCAAGAAAAACCGCACCCACTATTTCATCAGGGCTTCCGTTGACAACAGGAAAACACTGCTGGTTGCGGTATTCAAGGGACTTTGCGCATATTTCCTCATAGGGATCGTTAATATCAAACAACTGAATTTCAGAACGATGCGTCATAAACGCACCGACAGGACGATCGCCAAGGTAGAAAACGCCTTCTACCATTGTGCGTTCCTTGCTTTCAACAATGCCTGATTTTTCTCCTTCTATCAGGGTATTGCGTAATTCGTCCTGCAGCTCTTCTTCTGTTATGCTGTTATTATCAATTTCCGGCCGGAATGTAATTTTAAAAAACGACGCAAACTTCAGCGATGCCATGGTAAAGGGTAGCATCGGAAAGGAAAAAATCTTCATTACAGGAAGAAGGAAGACTGCAGTTTTTTCCGGCTTTATATGAGCAAGAAGTTTTGGCAAGGTGTCGCTTAATAATGTTGTTATTACAGCAAGTATAATGCCGAATACAGCAATTAACGTTATGTTTACACCTAACATATATATTATTATACCGAGAAAAACCGCTGCAAGGATTCTCAGCAAATTAATCCATAAACGGCTTGATAATAATATACCCTGCGGATTTTCAAGGGTATTTAGAAGGGTTTTATAATATTTACCGTGTTCTTTTTCAATGCGTGATTTTCTGCACATATCCAGAGCAGAAATAAAGAGTGCAAAAACTCCGCTTGTTATTATAAATGCAAATGACAGTATGGTTAAACCTGTTATATATGACTCCATCAGGTATCAATCTCCATGCGGCTTAGGGGTCGTGCTATTGATAAAGCTTCCTGCGCAGTCTGCACAGTTTTTATTCTTCCGTCCGGAGTATATTCGCCGAAAACCTGAACTATTGGGAAACGCGGGTTTTCGGGATTTACATCCACAACCTGTCCCTTCTTTCCGTTTGATAACAGAACATAAAGTCCTATCGGGTAAATTGAAAGCGAAAGAACAAGCGCTTTAATAACAGTATCATCGTATTGTTTGCCTTCGTTTTTTAATAACTCCAGCATTCCAGTATAGCCGTCTTTTGCTTCCTTATGCGGCCGACTGGAACTGAGCGCTTCGTAGGAGCAGGCAACTGCGATTATCTTTGAATATAGGCTTATTTTATCGCCGCTCAGTTTTCGCGGATAGCCTGTTCCATTTTCACGCTCATGGTGTTCAAGCGTCGCGAGGCAGACAGCAAGGGGGAAGTTATTGGTTTTTAACATGGTGTAGCCGAGTATAGGATGAGTTAGTATTGCCTTCTGCTCCTTTGCATCCAGCGGTCTGTAACTCAGGTAAATCTGCGACGGAAGTTTTAACATTCCTACCTCATGTAAAACAGCCGCAATTCCCAACTCAATCAATCTATAGGGGGGAAGCTTTAAAAACGATCCAATAACAATGGACAGAATAGTTGAACGGACAGAATGGGTGGCAAGGTAATTCTTCCCCTCTGCCGGCTCGTTGTTTTTCAATATTCTTATTAAAAATCTGCGGTCTTCCCTAATATATTCCACTATTTCCTTTATTTTTTCTGTTATAGCCTTTTGATCATATTCTTCTGATACCGTGATCCTCATAAACATATTTTCCATGTAATACAAAAAACCGGTATAAAATTCTTCAGCTTTTTCAATCTTGTCATTGTCAGACTGATGTAGAAACTTTGAGCCGACTGTATAAGCAATTTCGTCATTATCCATGACATAATCCCTGCCTGCCTCTCCGTCGCTGTAAATTGTTTTAAAGCTCCATTTCTCCAGCATGACGGAATAATCCATAATAAACGGCATTTCCGGCGCTGTAATGACAAATCCCTTGTCAAGATATGTGTTTCTGGTAAAATAACTGTCATGCGGTATATCTCTTACAGGAAATTCCTTCACTTCATTACCTCCATACGGTATACTAATTAACCATTTCAAAAATGCCGTTATTTAAACATACTATACATTGTTGACGTAATAGTTTCTTTATCTTATGATTCCAACATTCAACAATTATAAGGGAGATATCATTGAAATTCAAATATTTAATTATTGCGTTCAGCGTTATAATTGTTATTATTATTTGCATTACAGTTCTTGTGCCCATATTTATAGCAGGCCCCGAGTATGCCGTGAATTTCCGGTATATTACGTTTCCGCTATTGATCTTCATGGTTTTAATCCTCGTCGGGATGAGCATATTCTTCTTTCTAAATTATCGGCTCCTTTCGCTTCTTGAACGGGAGGATTGGCCTGCGTTGGCTTATTATCTGGAACACAAAGTCTACGGAAACGGCCGGTACAGTTCACGAAATGTTCGTATTTTAGCCAGTTCCTACCTTGTAATTTCTGATTATCAGTCTGTATTAAAGCTTGAAGGTAAAACCCATATTGCCAAACCTTCCGCTGTTTATGACAATGTTTTAATTTTCGGAGCTGCAATGATACTAAGCGGAAAGTATGGTGAAGCCGCAACTTTTTACAAAATTAATATGGATAAATGCAGGAAGAAAGATAAACAATGGGTTCGCTGGTTTTTTGGTTTTTCCCAGTTATTAACCGGTGCTTTTTCTGCCGCAGAACCTGAATTTTCTTCTCTTGCTGTATCTTCGAACGAGCCGCTAATTACCGGTATTTCCGCATATTTCCTGCATAATTCTCTTGGGAAGAAATCTTCCAATCCGGAAAAATGCCGCCAGATAGCCGAGAACGGAAAGAAGCGTATAATAAGTCTTGTAAAGAATCCCGGCGGCTGGAAAAAAGAAGCGGAAAAAATGGGAACCGATGTTCATGTCGCCATTATCAGAAAATATGTTGATGAAACCGGAAAATGGCTCTTTGAACCTATCTGACATTTATACCGTATTGAATTACAATTCAGCATCGAAGGATTAATTATGAATATTTGCAAATCATCAAAGCTTGAAAATGTATGTTATGATATTCGCGGCCCTGTGCTTAAGGAAGCCAAAAGGCTTGAGGAAGAAGGCTTTAAAATAATAAAACTTAATATCGGCAGTCCTGCTGCGTTTGGGCTTAATACACCTGATGAAATTGTTCACGATATGATTATCAATCTCCCGAATGCGCAGGCGTACGGTGATTCACGCGGGCTTTTTGCTGCACGAAAGGCAGTAATGCATGATTTCCAGTCAAAGAATGTAATGGATGTCGGCATTGACGACATTTTTATCGGTAACGGAGTGAGCGAGCTTATTTTGATGTCCATGCAGGCTCTTCTGGATTCGGGAGACGAAGTCCTTATCCCAATGCCTGATTATCCTTTATGGACAGCAGCGGTTACTCTTTCCGGAGGAAAAGCAGTTCACTATCTTTGCGATGAGGCTTCCAGTTGGAATCCCGATCTTGACGACATCAGTTCCAGGGTTACTCCCAAAACGAAAGCCATTGTCGTTATTAATCCCAATAATCCTACAGGTGCTGTTTATGATCGCGCTGCTCTTGAAGGTATTGCCCAAATAGCGAGGGAGAACAACTTAATTATTTACGCCGATGAAATATACAGCCGCATCACCTATGACGGCGCTGTACATATTCCAATGTCTACGGTCGCGCCGGATCTTCTTACCATAAGCTTTGACGGTCTAAGCAAGGCATGGCGTGCCGCTGGTTTCCGTGCGGGCTGGATGGTTCTTTCAGGCAACAAGAAAGCCGCTTCCGATTATATTGAAGGGCTTGATATGCTCGCCAATATGCGCCTTTGTCCCAATATGCCTTCTCAAATGGGTATACAAACCGCTCTTGGCGGTTATCAGAGCATTAAAGATCTCCTTCTTCCAAGCGGCCGTCTTTTGGAACAGCGGAATACATCATTTGAATTAGTAAATAACATCCCTGGTCTTTCCGTTGTAAAGCCAAAAGGCGCTCTTTATTGTTTCCCGAAAGTAGATTGTAAACGTTTTAACATTTCCAATGATGTAAAGTTCATGTTCGACCTCTTGCGCGATCAGCATCTGCTTCTTGTTCACGGTACGGGCTTTAACTGGAAAGAACCGGATCATTTCCGCATTGTCTTTCTCCCTGATAAAGATACACTGGCGGATGCAATGCGACGTCTTAGTAAATTTCTGGAAAGCTACCGGCAGAAATAAACCGCTTTTATAGCGGAAGGGCTTTTATTCGTTAATTATCAGATAAAATTTCGGCGATCATAAATCATTAGACATCACGCCACTTTAAACCGCTCAACTTCCTTCATCAATATGGTAACTCTCTCATGATTTACTGCGACATTTATCTGATCCGCGCCTGAAGCCATTTCGTTCATGCCACCTGTAATCTCCTGGGTAATGACTTCAAGGTTTTTGCCTTCATTTATTACCTCTGTTGAACCTGTGCGCATTTCTTAGGATTCGCTTTTGACATGCTGAGTAATATCATTAAGGCTTCCTACGGCTTCCAGTACTTGTTTGCTGCCCTGGCTTTGTTCTTCCATGGCATTGCGGGTGTTCTCTTCCTGTTCAGATACGGTTTTTATAAGATTGTCAATGGCTTCAAACTTCTGGAGAGCATCATTTGTTGACTGTGTGATTTTGTCAATAGAACCCTTTATCTTTTTTAAAACAATGCTGATTGTTTTGGATTGTTCGGAAGAATTTGTCGCAAGTTTGCGGATTTCATCGGCGACAATTGCAAAACCCTTGCCCGCTTCTCCCGCGTGCGCCGCTTCAATTGCGGCGTTCATCGAAAGCAGATTGGTCTGGCTTGCGATGTTTTGCATAACAGAGTTTATTTCCATTAAACCTTCGGATTCGCGTGTTATTTCCTGTATGTCCGTAGCTACATCCTGAAGACTAGCCCGCCCTATTTCGGAAGCGTTCGTAAGAGAGCTGACATTCTGCTTGTTTTTGATAAGGGTTTGGGTAACAGACTGAACATTCGCGAGCATTTGCTCAATAGCGGAAGAAGACTGAGCGACGGAGTCTGTCTGTTTTTCAACCTGCTGGCTGAGCTTTCCGATGTTGACTGTAATCTGTTCCATGGTGGCGTTTGTCTGGGAAACGCTGGCGCTCTGGTTAATTGCTCTCCCCTTGATACCCTGAATATTGGAGGTGATTTGTCTTATCGCCGCTGCGGTTTCCGTCATATTGGACGTTAGGTCTGTGCCGATTCCGGATAATTTCTCAGCCTCTCCCTTAATGATGTTTATGAGATGTTTTTTTTCCAGGGTAGTGTTCAGATAACGGCTTATGTTGCCGATTTCGTCATTCGATGTTGAATTAATGGAATGAGTAAAATCTCCTTCGCCCATGAACCAGAGAACCTTCTCCATGGACTTTATCGGAGCCGTAATAGAGCGGGATACAAACAGGATTATTACTGTGATAACTCCAAGGATCATAACGCCGAGAATTATTAATACAAAAGTCATTTGCTGCACCCGCGCCATTACCATGTTATAAGGCACAACCGTCATTACCATCCAGGCGTCTGTGCTTCCTCCGACATTAAACGGACGGGATATTGCAATCATTTTTATTTTATGTTCTTTTGAATCCAATACTTCATTAAATTCGGTGCCGTTTCTTAAAGAACGCAGCAAGGTGTTCATATGATCCCCATACAGGTTAACCCCCGTTTGCGCTACATTGCGTCCAAGGCGGCTCGTGTCAGGGTGAGAGACACTTGTACCACCTGTACTGTACAGCGCGGAATACCCGGTTCCAAAGGGTTTTATCGCGCTTACCATTGCCTGTATTTCACTCAGTTCAAGGTCAATTCCGGTTACACCAATTATTTTTTCATCATGAACGATCGGAACCGTAACGCTTGTGATCAGCGCTTGTTTTCCGCCGATATTATAAAAATAAGGCTCGACTATTGTCTCTTTGACTGATCTGAAAGAGGTGTGATAATATGCCCCGTCATCTCCGGGATCATCGTAACCGACAAGAGGTTCAACCGACATCTTTCCGTTGTCATTAACAAAATAACTTATATACCTTCCTGTGTGGTCGGTATCCGGCATGTTCGCGTAATAAACGTCCATTCCGTCAAGAGCGTTAGGTTCAAAAATCGCCCATACACCGATATATTGGGGATTTTTTATGCACACAGAATGAAGAAAATAATTAACAGCGTCCCTTCTTCCTTCAGGCGGAATGGCTTCATCAATAAAGCCCATAAGATCCGCTAAAGTCCTGATTTCATCTATGGGAACTTCAAGAAACGCATCAACGGCGCCTGCCGTTACCGCCGTGATGTTCCCTACATTTTCATTCGATAACTCTGTAATCTGGCTTGATGAAAACAATGTCGCGGCAATTGTAAGGCCGCCGATACCGATTAAATTAACCGCGGAAATGATAAGAATAAGTTTAATCCCGATTTTCATAAACACCCTCTTTATAAAACTTTTTAGGACAGAAAAAAGCCGCCTTTGCTGTCTATTGGCTGATAGATTTATACTGTCCCGCAGAAATTTTGAGTGATCCGGATTGCTAATAAAATACTCCGAAAAATACTAAAAAAATCGCATAATATACCTCGCATTGAATGTTTTTGGAGTGTTTTCCGATTTGATTATCCCCGATCATATGACTTGGCGGATGATCACGTCAAAGATATTACAGCATGTTGAATTAACCTTTTTACACGAAAATAACCTGTTTTATGCTTGGAACAAGCCTAAACTATTGGAAACTGATTTCTTCGGTGGCAATATACACTGCCTTGTTTTTAAATGCAAGTTTTGCTAGTGTGAACCATGAATGAAAAGCTGACTTCCTTGCTTAAAAAATACAATGAATTATCGCAGCTGATAGAAGATCCGGTTCTTTTAAAGGATCAAAACCGCTACCGCACTGTAATGAAGGAACATTCCCGCCTTGCTGAAATTGCGCAGCTTAATGATAGGATAGAAGAATTGGAAAAACAGGCCGTACAAACCAAAGATATTGTTCAGGAAGAAAAAGATCAGGAAATGAAAGAGCTTGCGCGTGAAGAACTTAAAGAACTTGAAAGCAAACTCATCGTTGACAGGGAAAAGCTTAAAATTCTGCTTATCCCCAAAGATCCTCTGGATGAAAAAAATATAATCATGGAAATAAGAGCAGGGACAGGAGGAGAGGAAGCTGCGCTTTTTGCATCGGATCTTTACCGGATGTACTCGCGTTTTGCCGAGAGCAAGAACTGGAAATTTGAGATTATGAATTCCAATAATACTGAGCTTGGCGGCATAAAGGAAATTGTTTTTTCAATAAACGGAAATAATGTATACGAAAATCTCCGTTATGAATCAGGGGTTCACAGAGTGCAAAGGGTTCCTGCGACGGAAGCATCAGGGAGGATTCACACATCGGCCGTAACTGTAGCGGTTTTACCGGAAGCAGATGAGACAGAAATTGACATTAAACAGGATGATTTGCGCATTGATGTAATGCGCGCCGGCGGCCCGGGCGGACAGTGCGTAAACACAACCGATTCCGCAGTGCGCATTACGCATCTGCCCACAGGAATTACTGTTCACTGTCAGGATGAGAAAAGCCAGATTAAAAACAAGGCAAAGGCGATGCGCATATTAAGAGCGCGTATTTACGAGATGGAAGAAGCAAAAGCCGCAGCAGAGAGAGCGCAGGCGAGAAAAAGCCAGGTGGGATCGGGCGACCGCTCCCAGAGGATCAGAACATATAATTTCCCGCAGAACCGTCTTACAGATCACCGCATCAATTTAACTCTCTACAAGCTGGATCTAATTATGCAGGGAGATACGATGGAATTATTTGATGCATTAAAACTATCAGCCAGAGAAGAGTTATTGCAAAATAACATATCTGATTTCTCCGGTGAAGAAGAACTGTAAATACAATGTATATCAGGGAAGCGCTTGCTCAAGGGAGCGCTGATTTAAAATTTGCAGGCATAAAAACTCCTGGACTTGACGCGTCTCTTTTGCTTGCCCATGTTTTAAAAATGAGCCGGACAGAACTGTTATCTGCAAGTACAGAAATACTCTCTGAGGAAGCATGCGAAGAGTACTGCTCGCTGATAGAAAGAAGGTGTTTCGGCGAATGTACCGCATACCTCACCGGTATAAAAGAGTTCAGAGGGCTTGAATTTAAAGTTAATAAATCTGTGCTTGTACCGCGGCCGGATACGGAAACGCTTGTTGAAGCGGCGTTGGAAGAAATAGGAATGAGGAATCGGGACATTGGTTCGGAGGAATTAAAAATTAATGTTCTGGATTTATGTACTGGCAGCGGAGCTGTCGCTATTGCGTTAAAACACGAAAGGCCTGAACTTGAAGTCTATGCGGCAGATATATCTAAAGAAGCTCTGGAAATTGCCAAAGAAAATGCTAATAAACTACTTGGAGACAAAAAAATCCAAATTTTTCACAGCGATCTGTTTTATGCATTCTGCATTACTCATTTTTCATTTTCCCTTATTATCTCCAATCCGCCTTATATCCCGTCAGATGAAATAGAAATGCTCTCCGCAGAAGTGCAGAACGAACCGCGCATGGCTCTTGACGGAGGCAAAACAGGACTTGAAATCATAGAGCGCATTATCAATAAGGCTCCTTTTTATTTACAGCATAACGGTACATTATTGCTTGAAGCCGATCCGCGTCAGATGGAAGAGATTAAGATGTTACTTGAAAAAAACAAATTTAAAGATATTGACTTTTTCAATGATCTTTCTGATAATCAAAGAGTAATTTCAGGAAGATATGAAAAGTAAAAAGATTATTGTTAAAAATGTTCAGAAATTTTTGTTTCTGAACAACTCAATATTTTTATTTTTTATTTTAATATTTATTTCATGCGCTACAAGCTCTGTCGCTTCTGATATCAATTACCTGAGTGAAATTAATGAGTCAGGAGAAATAAGTCAGACATTTTATGCTGGAATTGAAAGTAATGAAGAAAAAATCCCAAAAGAGTACAGCATTGCTTTTATTGCGGCGGGAGATAATTTGTTCCATGAGTCGATTATTAATTCATCGTATCAGAACGGAGTATATGATTTTACTCCAGTTTATTCGGAGATAAAAGACATTATAGGAAATGCTGATCTTGCTTTTATCAACCAGGAGACCGTCATGGCAGGAGAGAGCTACGGCTATTCAGGATACCCCCGTTTTAATACGCCGCAGTCTCTTTCGCGCACGCTTGCGGATACAGGTTTTGATATTGTAAATCTTGCGAATAACCACGCAATGGATATGGGAAAAGACGGTTTGTATTCAACGCTGGATTTTCTTGACACAATACAGGAATTAACCGTAATAGGAGCGAGAAAGGAGGGTGAGAGCGCGCGTATTATTACTGTAAATAATATTACTTTGGGCTTTCTTTCCTATACATACGGTCTTAACGGTTTTCAATTACCGGCTGATAATCCAAATTTGGTTTCATTAATAAACAGGGAAAAAATGGCCAGTGAAATATATGAATTAAGGCCGTTGTGTGATTTTTTAATCGTTTCAATTCATTGGGGCGAAGAATACAGGCTGGAACCAGACAGCAATCAGGTTAACCTTGCCTTCTTTTTTGCACAGCACAATGTAGACCTTGTCATTGGGCATCATCCTCATGTACTCCAACGAGCACAGACAATTGTCCGTGATGATGGAAGAGAAACATTGGTAATTTATTCACTTGGGAACTTTGTATCAAATCAGGTACAAAGAGAAAGAATAATTGGAGGTGTAGCTTGCATAACATTTACAAAAATTGATTCTGCACCGCCTGAATTATCAATTTCTGATTTTGGAATAATACCTGTTATAACTCATTACAGCCGTAATTTCTCAAATACAAAAATATACCCGCTATATTCATATACCGAGGATTTGCTTTCAGTTCACGGACTTAAAAATCAGGACAGCACGCTTGATATGGATTTCTTTAATGCCGTAACAGAAAGACTTGATACAAAAATAATAACGCAAAACCCTTTCTGAATAATAAATAACCTTGTTTTATGTTAAGATTGCAAAATACTCCTCAAAAATGAAATTGAGCTTTTAAAAACTCGGTTGGTTTTGAAAAAAGCATAATCATTTGTTTTACGCTCATTGACATTATTATTATAATATTTATAATTAAAACAGCATAAAAAAAAGAATAATCTGCAGGAGGTTAAAGGTGAGTTTGCGCAAGAACGCGGCTAAGGCAGCGTGTAGCGACACGGACAGCGACCCTTACGGTAGCAAGAACAATGCCGCAGGCTTACCCAAGACCTGCATCTAGATAAAGCGTATTTACTGTAAAACGCTCACTGTCCGGTGTCCTTCGAATTAAAAGTATATTCACAAGGATGCCTATATGAACAAGGAAGAAATTTTAGAGCTTATTAATGAAGGTTCTCTTGATATTTCAAAGATAAAAATGCTTGTCTCTGATATGAATACGGTTGACATAGCTGAAATTTTTGAGGAACTGGGTACCGAGAAAATCATTCAGTTATTCAGAATTCTGCCAAAGCACATTGCATCAGATGTTTTTTCCTACGTAGGCAGCGATCATCAGCAGACCATTATCGAAGCGCTTACGGATACTGAAGTCAGCGAGATCGTGAATAAACTCTTTGTTGACGACGCCGTTGATTTTATAGAAGAAATGCCCGCCAATGTAGTTAAAAGGGTTTTAAAAAATGTACGGCCTGAAAAACGGAAATTAATTAACCAGATACTCCAGTATCCTGAAAATTCAGCCGGAAGCATAATGACAACAGAGTATGTTGACCTGCGCGAAAACGCAAAAGTAAGAGAAGCCTTTGACACAATACGCAGCACAGGCGTTAACAAGGAGACAATTTACAACTGTTATGTGATAAGCGATGATCGTCTGCTTGTCGGCGCGATTTCCGCAAAAATCATGATGCTTGCCCGTCCGCAGGACAGGATCGGCGATCTTATGGATACCAATCTTGTCTTTACCTACACTACCGATGATCAGGAAGCTGTCGCAGATCAGTTTCAAAAGTACAATCTTTTGGCAATGCCGGTGGTTGACAAGGAAGAACGGCTTGTCGGTATTATTACTGTTGACGATATCGTAGATGTAATCGTTGAAGAGAATACCGAAGATATTCACAAAATGGCCGCATTGGTTCCTACTGATGAAGAATACCTGAAAACATCAGTTTTTCGGCATTCAAAAAACCGTTTTGTCTGGATGCTGATCCTGATGCTCTCGGCAACCATTACCGGCTTCATTATTTCAAGCTTTGAAGAAGGCTTAACCGCATTGCCTGTTCTTATGGCTTTCGTTCCGATGCTTATGAACACAGGCGGCATTGCAGGTTCGCAGGCATCAACACTGATCATCCGCGGCATGGCAGTAGGTGAAATTGGTTTAAGCGATGTCCTTGTAGTGATATGGAAAGAACTCCGCGTCGCTGTCCTTTGCGGACTTGGACTTGGAATCGTAAATTTTATCCGTGTATTAATTACAAACAGCCAAAACTGGAAATTGTGCCTTACCATAAGCATGTCCCTTTTCTTTACAATAATGATGGCAAAAACAGTCGGCGGTATTCTGCCGATTTTCGCCAAACGCCTGAAAATAGATCCCGCGATTATGTCCGCTCCTTTACTAACGACTATTTGCGACGCTGTCTCTCTTATTATTTATTTTTCTTTCGCAAAATTAATATTAGGGCTTTAATGCTTACAGACGCGCATTGTCATCCATACGATTTGTCTGGTGTTTATAAAGAATATGAGAATGAACGCAGGCATCATGGAATTTTAATAGCGGCAAGCGCATGCAGTATAGAGGAGTTTACATATACTGAAGAACTGGCGCACAACGCTGACAAAGAGCAAGCTGTTCCGATCTTGCCTTGTTTCGGAGTACATCCTCAAATATTTTCCCAAAACAATTCGCACAGATGTACAGAAGAGACACAGAGAGAAAAATTATCAGGTGCAGAGTTAATTAATATGCTTTATAATTTAGCAATTGAAAGACGAATTGCAGCTGTCGGAGAATGCGGGTTTGATCTTTATAATGCGTTTTTTTCGGAAACAGAAAGCATTCAGGAGTATTTCTTTGCATCCCAGATTGAAATAGCAATCAAGCATGATCTTCCTGTAATTATTCACGCTCGCCGCGCGATGCATAAGATATTTTCATATGTGAAAACTTTATCAAAATGTAAAGCTGTTGTTTTCCATTCATGGCCTGCTTCCTATGAAGAAGCTGTTTCTCTTCTGCGCCATGACGTAAACGCGTATTTTTCATTCGGTAATACAATCATGCTTAACCATAAAAAGGCAATAAGAAGCTGCGCTCTCCTTCCGCTTGAAAGGCTGCTAACGGAGACGGACGCTCCTTTTCAGCCGCAAAGAAATGAGAAATTTTCACATTGGACAGATATTAATCTGATTCTGAAAACCGCCGCCGGTTATCGCAGCGAAGCTGGAAACAGCATCGATGCGAAAGACCTTGAATCCCGAATAGAAACCAATTTCAGGAAAATATTCAAATAACATTCATACATAAGACACACGGGAATTGAAAGACAACCAGCCTGGCAAACAAGTTCAATGATGGTAATATTGTTGCGTCATTATGGCTGAAACTGTATCACTCTTCCTGGCGCGAATTATTCAGTTGCCGATTTTTATCTTGAAATATGCCGGTTAACAATTTCTTTATCAGATTGCAATTGGCGGTTGTTGGGGAACTCTTTCAATCCTTCATTCAGAATGAGCTGTGCTTCTTCATAATTTCTTTTATTCCATTCAGACGCGAAACGATTATGATAATCAGCTGCTAGATTATTCCTGTATGTATTAAGAGACTGTTCAAGTTCACGGCTTGTGCCAAAACGGGCAACAGCGTTTTCGATATAACCAATTGCGCCCCGCCAGTCGCGCAACGGAGCCGCGCTGACGGCGGCGGCTGTTTTTAGAACAGCGAAGATAATTAACTCATTTGCGCGGTTTTCTGAAAGGCGATTTTCTTTTCTTGCCTGTTCAGTATCGTTAATAACAGAGTCTCCGGCAGCTTTGCTGTTGATTCTGCCGGCGCGGTTTGTTAAATCAGTCTCAATAATCACAGTATCAAAACCTGCGTATTCTTCTTCAGTGATATGCGTTTTATTGTTATTCAGAAAATTTCTTGCTTCCGTTATTTTGGTTTCTCTTAAAAACCGGGTAATTCTATTGTTAACGGCTGCCTGTAAGAAGGTATCCCATCTATCCTGGGAAGGATACATTGAAGATACAGATAAAGCCCAGATAATACCGTCTTCTTCCCTGTTTGATCTTAAAAATGTGCCTGCATAATTTAAAAGCCGGTCTGTTAAATCCTTCCGCGGATCAGTAAATAAATGCTCAACTGATGCTGCATCTGCGCTAACAGTAAATGTATCTCCTAAAAGCAGGGTGGCCTTGTCAATTGCCAGCGGGACTGCGTTTATAAAATTTCCTCTCCTTTCAAAATCAGCGATCCTGTTATTTAATATCAGGGAGATCATTTCAATATTGCTGATGGTCTGGCGATCGCGGTAATTCTGCGCAGTGACATATGTAAAACCTGTTACTCTTCCGAACTGATCGTGGAATTCCCTTCTGTTGCCAGGATCAAAACCGTAACGGTTTGTTGTCTCAACATCAATGTCCTGCCCGTCAATATGAACTGTTACAAAGGCATGTTCTCTTGTTATCACACCGCTTGTATTTATTCCTGCTGCTCCGCATAAAATCATATAGAGAACTGCGGAGGAGACGCAGTTATAGCTTCCGTTTGTAAAAATTGTATCAATCCTTGTTTGGTAATATGAGTATGTCCGTAAAATATTTGTGTGCATATAGGAAAATATATATTCAGCTCTTTCCCTGTCTGAAGCAGGAAGATCATTTGAATTATTAACAGCAGCAGCTGCTGCTGTAATTCTGCTGACAGCTGACGAATAGCTCGAACTACCGTCCGCAGCTCCGGATGCCCAAAGGCTGATTTGTGCAAGATCGGTCCATGAATAGCCGTTATTTAATCTGCCCAGATTATAATATTCAAGCGCTTTTGGATCAGGTGCAATACGCGGAGAAGAGGGTATGCTTTGAGCGGAAAGTTCAGCATGAGGCAGGACATGAAGTATTAATAAAAAGAAAAGCGTGATTGACTGTTTTCGGCTCACAATCTACTATAAAACAAACAGTAATAAAAGTAAAATGGCCTGGGAGTTGCAATGTCCGCTGACAAAGCTGATTTGCTTATTATTGGCGCAGGTCCTGCAGGGCTTACTGCCGCTCAATACGGAGCAAGAGCGAATTTAAAAGTAGTTGTCGTAGAACAGCTTACCCCGGGCGGGCAGTTGTCTGTTATCGATGTGCTCGAAAATTACCCGGGCAATGTTGAACAGCTTGATGAATCTGGAAATGTAAGAGCAGGGCTAAGAACAGGATATGAGTTTGCATCCGATCTTCACAGGCAGACGGAGAACTTTGGCGCAGGTTTTTTATACAGCTCAGTCATATCATTAAAAAAAGAAGGTGAAACATTTACCGCCTGTCTTTCAAACGAAACATCAATAACAGCGCCTGCTGTAATAATTGCGGCAGGATCAAAACCCCGCCTTTTGAATGTACCTGGAGAAAAGGAGTTTACCGGGAAGGGAGTTTCCTATTGCGCGACATGCGACGGGAATTTCTTTAAGGGAAAGAAAATATTTATCGCAGGAGGAGGAGACGCCGCCTGTGATGAAGCGCGCTATCTTTCGCGGCTCACCGGTAAAATCACTCTTGTTCACCGCAGGGACACATTGCGCGCGCAAAAAGCACTTATACAAAGAACGCTTGATAACCCAAACATAGAAGTCAGGCTGAATACAGTAATCAGGGAAATTAAAGGCGGCGTAAAAGTAAAATCAGCAATATTAGCCGATACAAAATCAGGCGCTGTTTACGAAGAAGATACCGATGCTGTTTTTATATTTGCCGGAACCGTTCCGCAGTCAGCACTGGCAAGGGATTTAAATGTTTCTCTGGACGAGGGCGGATATATCATAACGGATCAAAAGATGGCAACCAATATAGCGGGTTTGTACGCGGCAGGCGATATCAGAAGCGGCGCTTTCCGCCAGGTAATAACAGCGGCCGCCGACGGCGCAGTTGCGGCTCACAGCGCTTCAGGGTACATTGATGAAAGAAAATGAAAAATTAACCGCAGGGTTTTACGGAGTTTCCATGAGTACAAAAGCCGGCATTGAAATCCTTTCGCGGAAACCCTGTGCGCCTTTTTATACGCTGCTGTTCTTCTTATCTATTCTTTGCATTTCTCCTGTTTACTCCCTCAGTTTTCACGATGACATTCCTCCCGCGGAACTCGCGGCAGCAATAGAAAAAGAAATGACAGATGAGCAAGCTCTGGCTCAGTTATTTATGCTGGGCTGGGTCGGAGAAGATCCTTCGCCACTTATTATGGAATGGATCCGGCAGAGGGGCATCGGAGGGGTAAAGATTTTCGGCTGGAATACAACAGATACGCAGCGGCTTGCCAGAGCCGTGGGTAATCTGCAGAGAGCAAGCCTTGACAGGCAATTTAATATCCCGCTTCTTGTGGCGACAGATCAGGAGGGCGGATGGATTCGCCATATAAAGGGAGATACATCAGAAACCCCGGGGAACATGGCAATCGGCGCGTCAGGCTATCCGCGTGATGCGTATCTTTCAGGCTACTATATCGGAAAAGAACTGGCTCTTCTCGGCGTTAACATGAATTTTGCTCCTACTGTCGATCTTTTTACAAACCGTGATTCCTCGCTGATAGGCCCCCGCGCTTTCGGAAGCGATCCTGTCAGCACCGGCATTTTGGGCGCTGCCTTTGTAAGAGGGCAGCTTGCCGCAGGCGTTATTCCGACAGCGAAACATTATCCAGGCCACGGAGATACAGCCGATGATTCTCACGGCAGACTGCCGAGAATAGAAATCAGCTACGACACTTTGTGGAACAGGGAACTGATTCCCTACCGTATGCTTGTAGCGGAAGGGCTGCCTGCCGTAATGAGCGGCCATCTTTCCTTTCCGTTGCTGGAAAGCGGAAACGCGCCGGCGTCCCTTTCTTCATGGTTTTTGCGCGATGTTTTGCGCGGCAGAATCAACTTTAACGGAGTTGTTATAACCGACGATTTGATGATGTGGGGCGCCAGACTGTATCTTGGCACTGTTCCGCTTACCGCAAAACAGGCGATTACCGCAGGAAACGACATTATAATGTTTTCCGATACGCCAGCCTTAAACGATCAGATATGGACGTATCTTGTCGCCTCCATGAGGAACGAAGAAGAGTTCCGCCAAATTGTAAGAGCTTCCACGCGCAGAGTGCTTGAGTTAAAACTTTCCTACCTTCGCGGCCCTGCAAGCGTTCCGTACATTCCCGATCCTGTAAAAGTGCTGGCGCAGCTTCCTGATCCTGAAGGTTCCGCCTTTTTTCTTAACCTTGCCGCCCGAAGCGTTACATTTGTGAAACCTGTACCTTCAGATTCGCTCTTTCCGCTGACAAGAGAAAATGCAGGCCGCGTTCTTTTAGCCGGCAGATTCAGTGACTTTTTCACATACGGCAGGGCCGCCTTTCCAGGCGCGTTAACCTACAGCTACACAACAGCCACCAATCCCCTGAATATTGTTTCCGCCGCGCGCAATGCGGATACAATCATTCTTTGTCTTTCCGACAGTTACGATTTGCGCATGCTTAATAATTTACAGCAGCTGAATAAAAGAGTAATTGTCTTTTCCGTTCTCAATCCTGTTTTTATTGAAAGCGTACCATGGGTCACTGGTGCTGTCGCTGTTTACAGCTATGCTCCAGAATCATTTGCCGCGGGATTCTCCGCCATTATCGGCAGAATCCCCGCGCAGGGTGTTCTTCCCTATGAACAGTGATGAAACGCGGCGGCAAGGCACAGATACGGAAACCGGTTTTTCATGGCGGAGAATGAAGAATGCCGACTCTCTTCCTGTGAAGGAATTTTTGTCTGTTAACGAAAATGATTATGTAGGCGCGTGCGGCCGCTTTCTCCTAAGACAAAGCGCCGCGGGGAATAAAAGCGCCAAAGACCCTGTCTGGATACTCCGCAGAAAGAAGGATGAAATTAAAGCCCTTGTAATGGCCTCAGGAAGTACAGTAATCCCCGTGCTTGGCACACTGTATGACAGAACCGCGGACAGCATCCCTCAAATGAAATTCCTTAAGAGCTTCCTGCGGCTAAAGACGCTGCACTCATTGCAGGGGCTTAAGAGCGAAGTAATCGTCCTTGAAGAAGAAATAGGGAAAACAGGGCGTAAAACCGCCGATATAATCGACTATGATCTCATGAGCCTGGACAAGCCTCCTGATGAAAAGGGTTTTTCCTGCGGCCCTTCGGGCCTTATCCTGCGCGTTCCAGCCATGATCGATTTGGACGCAGTCGCGCCGCTTCAGACCGCTTATGAAAAAGAGGAAGTGCTGCCCAAAGGTTCCATATTCAGCCCCGCGGCAAGCCGGATAAATACAGCGCAAATAATCACGAAAGGAAAGGTTCTCGCCGCGCAGCTTAACGGGCGCTTTGTAGGGAAAATTAACGTAAGCGCGGTCTCATTTACGCGCTATCAGGTAGGAGGCGTTTATGTCCATCCGCATTTCCGCGGACAGGGAATCGCGCGCAGAATGGCGACCGAGTTCATATCAGGGCTAATCGGCGAGGGCAGGGGAGTAACTCTCTTCGCCAAGAAAACCAACGCCGCCGCCCGCAGTCTCTATACAAGGCTCGGTTTTACCGTCAGGGGAGATTACAGGATTACCTATTATTAACGTAAACGGAATGAAGCCCATAATGCCAATTGTATTTTTCTTTTCCTTTAATTGATGTTTATTTGGTATTTAAAATGGAACCTCAGGCGGTTACGGTTTAATGAGAGTAAAGCGAAGGATTTAAATAAAGGTCTATTACAGACTGAAATAAGAGTC
Organism: Treponema sp.; assembly: GCA_009787775.1. GTDB lineage: Bacteria > Spirochaetota > Spirochaetia > Treponematales > Breznakiellaceae > WQXQ01. The sequence goes on along the minus strand of WQSQ01000005.1, from coordinate 29,638 downwards.
TATTACAACATGTTGTATAAAGCTGGTACACTCTGTTGTACAAGGCTGGTACGGTCTGTTGTACAAGGTTATTACAACATGTAGTACAAGACTGGTACAGCCTGTTGTACGGGGCGGCAGTTACATAAATCCTTCTTAAATAAAGGAGTTTATGTAAAGTTTCGCTGTTTTTCTTGCATTTGTATCTTTACGGTTAATATACTATAATTTAGAATGTACTCCAAAAAGGAACTGACTTGGCGGAAGGCCGGAAATGAAAAAGCTGTTGTTTTTAATGGTTATTTTTACACTTTCATATCCTTCTTTTTCCCAGGAGGAACAGGAAAAAAGTCCTGCGGCCGGGGTTTCTGCTTTTGCGCAGCAGATTTTTCCGAACGAGTTCCTTTTTATCGAAGGAACAGCGGAAGAAGGCGGGCATCTTAATTTTTTCCTTCAAAACTTCAGAATAGAAGCCGCCGGAGCGGGTTATACAGTTACTGAAGACAGGGAAGACGCCGCTTTTACGTTTAAGTTTGATGTAAGCGAGCACATGATTGAAGACAGCGCAGGTGTTTTACATCCCGCGCCTTTGGATGATAACCAGTACATAATCAGAATAAGCCTTATTAATAACGCGGATGGCGGAGAAATCCTCTACTTTGACTTTTATTTCACCGATCTCGGCGAAATGTACGAATACAACCGCTCGTTATTCCAGATGGCTACCGTGTACATACCGCCCGACAGAAGAGAGATATTCCTGCCGCCTGACATGAAATGGCAGAATAAGTGGCTGTACCTCAGCGCCTCTGTCGAATACCCGGTTTCATTCTACCCGCTTGCTTCCAAAGATTTATTCGGCGGGCAGGCTGCGTACATGGGGCCTATTGGAAACCCTGTATCCATTCAGCACCTTAACAATATTATTTTGCCTCAGCCGGGGCTTGCGCTCGGCCTTGAACTGCATTTTAGTAAAGTATTAAGCCTGGGGTTTAATTTCCGGCTTAATTACGGTGACCCGGAAGACATATTTTTCCTTAACATGGCCGCGGGCGGTCAGTTTAAGTTTAATATTAAAACCGAAGATGTACTTCTCCAGCCTTACCTGGCTTTTTCCATGCCTTTAACTGTCTCGCCCATGTTTGAGAAATATCCCAATTTCGCTGCAGGGGGCGGTCTTCAGGCCGGAGTACGGGGTGGATCAAGCGGCAGCTTCTTTGTTGATGTTAACTTTATGTACTCTTTGGGCGAAGTCTCAATAAAAAACTTTCTTGGCGACCTTGCTCCCAATCCTTCGTTTATTAATTATAATCATTTTGTCTTTGGAGTCGGAGTCGGCTATAAGTTTGGCATGCTTAACCGGCAATAGCTCTTGTAAATAATTCCTTTAATGTCTACACTGTCTCATTATGGCATCACATTCACTGGGCGAGAGAATCACCGAAATCAGAAAAACCTATTCAATCAGCCGGGAAGATCTGTCTGAGCGCTCGGGCGTATCGGCAGACTTAGTCGCGAGAATCGAAGATGACGGGCATATTCCCGATCTTGCTCCGCTCATTAAAATCGCAAGGGGGCTTGGCGTACGCCTTGGCACGCTTCTTGACGATCATGATAAACTGGGGCCTGTTATCTGCAGAACGGAAGATACTTCAAGCCGCTTTAAAACAGGGCTTCCCGAAGGCGTCGCCGCCACAGGGCATCACGGAATGGCTTTTTACGCGCTTGCCGCCGATAAGTCCAGCAGGCATATGGAACCGTTTATTGTGGCAATCGAAGCCGACGCACAGCAGGATAAATCCACTCATGAAGGAGAGGAGTTCATCCACGTAATGGAAGGAACTCTCACTCTTGAATACGGAATGGATAAAGAATTTTTAAAAACAGGCGATTCTGTTTATTATGACTCTATTGTACCGCACAGGGTGTACTCGGCGGATAATAATCCTGTAAAGATTCTTGCTGTAGTTTATACACCGGTGTAAAAATATGGACTATATTGAAAAAACCCTGTCTCAAGTCTTAAGAGACAAAACACAGGCTCATCCGGATCACGAATTTATTATTTACGCGGATCGTAATCTTCGTTTTACTTACTCGGAATTTGACAAAAGGGTAGACGATTTCGCGAATGGTCTTCTGGGTATGGGCGTAAAGAAAGGCGATCATGTAGGCATCTGGGCGACTAATGTGCCTGATTGGAATACGGTGCTTTTCGCATGCGCGAGAATAGGCGCTGTTCTTGTTACAATTAATACAGGTTATAAAACTCACGAACTTGAGTTTGTATTAAAACAGTCGGACATGGTATGCCTCTGTCTTACAAACGGCTGGCGCGATTCTGATTATATCGCGATGATAAATGAACTTGTCCCCGAATTAAAAACCTCGCAAAGAGGCAAGCTCAATTCTGAGAATTTTCCCTTTTTAAAATATGTCGTTCATATAGGACAGCAAAAACACAGGGGAATGTTCTGCTTCAGCGAGCTTTTGCTTTTGGGTCAGCATACAGATTCCACCCAGTTACTCGAAATTGAAGCTTCTCTCGACAGAAACGATGTAGTGAACATGCAGTATACATCCGGCACCACGGGTTTCCCAAAGGGAGTAATGCTTACTCACAGAAATATTTTAAATAACGGGCAGGGAATCGGAGATAATCAGCGCCTTACGGAAAAAGATATTGTATGCCTTCCGGTTCCGCTGTTTCATTGTTTCGGCCTTGTGCTTGGAATGATGGCGGTTGTTACCCACGGATCAACCGCCGCTCTTATAGAATGGTTCGATCCGCTTCTTGTGCTTGCTACCATTCAGAAGGAAAAATGCACAGCGGTTTACGGAGTTCCTACAATGTTTATCGCGGAGCTTAATCATCCGATGTTTAAAATGTTTAATCTTTCAAGCCTTCGCACAGGAATAATGGCTGGATCTCCCTGTCCAATCGAGACAATGCGCCAGGTAATAGACCTTATGCACATGAAAGAGGTGACAATCTGCTACGGATTAACCGAATCGTCTCCTGTTATGACTCAGACCCGCTACGATGACGATATAATCGTGAAAGTGGAAACAGTAGGGCGCGCTCTTCCCGGTGTAGAGGTTACAATACGTAACACGGAAACCGGCGATGAATGCCCTGACGGCACACACGGAGAGTTTTGCTGCCGCGGTTATAATACAATGAGAGGCTACTATAAAATGCCTGAAGCAACAGAAGCATGTATTGATAAAGACGGATGGCTCCATTCAGGCGATCAGGGAATAAAGAACGCCGACGGTAATTTTAAGGTTACAGGGCGCATTAAGGATTTAATCATCCGCGGCGGGGAGAATATTTCGCCTAAAGAGGTAGAGGACTTTTTATACACCATACCCGGCATAAAGGATGTGCAGGTAGCGGGAATCGCGAGCGAAAAATACGGCGAAGAGGTCGGCGCTTTTATCATACTGCATCCTGGTATAAAAATGTCCGAAGAAGATGTGCGCGATTTCTGCCGCGATAAAATCGGCCGTTTTAAAATCCCAAAATATGTGTTCTTTGTCGACAGTTACCCTCTTACCTCCAGCGGAAAGATACAAAAATACCTGTTGCGCGAAATGGGGAAAAAAATGGCCTCGGAGCGCGGCAGTTTTACCTGATTACCGGAGAATATGGAACGCGAAATAAAGAAAGTCTTTACAAGTCTGCCTCACTCAGGTCGGCATTGGGATATACTGATTGAGGCTCTGGGTTCGCAGACAGAAATCGCGAGAGCCGCTCATGACGATACAGCGAATGTAATAAACGGCATTAAGGATGCCGACACCGCGATTCTTGCAGGAGATATTTCCAGGGAAGTACTTGACGCCTCGCTTTGCCTTAGGTGGGTACACTGCGATCATTCGGGCGTTAATAATTCCGCTCATCCTGAGATTTTCCAAAGGGGAATATTCCTTACTTCATCCGCAGGCCGCTCAGCTTCTGTTCTCGCGGAGCATATTTTCTTTCTTATGCTTTCGCTTATTTATAATTCGCGCCTTCTTGAACAGCAGCAGCGCGATCACAACTGGAATAATCTTTATAGGGAAAGCCGGGGGCTTTACTCAAAAACCATAGGTATTATCGGTATGGGCCACACGGGAAAGGCTCTTGCCGCGCGCGCGAAAGCATTTGGTATGAATGTTTTAGGGTACGCAAGAAGCATACAGTCGGCATCTCCTGGCGCTGACAGAATGTGGTTTGCAGATAACGGTGATACAATAAACGAGCTTCTTGCACAAAGCGACATTGTTGTTCTTACAGTTCGTCTTTGTGACGAGACATATCACCTTATAAATGAAAGAACATTGGCTCTTATGAAAAGAACCGCGTACCTTGTAAACATGGCGCGCGGCGCAGTGGTTGACGAAAACGCTCTTTATAAAGCGCTTTTAAGTAAAACGATCGCAATGGCGGCAAGCGATGTCTTTACGCAAGAGCCTCTTTCAAATGATAGCCCGCTTTGGGACCTCCCCAATTTTGTACTGACTCCGCACTGTACGCCGGAAGTTCCTGATCTTGCGCTTTCCGGTCTTAACATAATCTGCGAAAACATCAGACGGTACAGGGAAGGGAAGGAGCTTTTAAACTGCCTTACCGCAAGGGATGTATATACCAGAAACAGGTAAATCATGTATAAAATAATAGATCCCGGAGGAAGGTTAGATTGACTTCAATTAAAAAAAAGGAAAAAGTCACAGATCAGGTTTTTGCTCAGATTGTAGATGCCATAAAAAGAGGCGAGTTTAAACCTGGTGATCGCCTTCCGGGTGCGCGGGAACTCGCGGATAAAATGGAAGTCGGAATTTCGACAGTCAGGGAAGCCCTTAAAATGCTTGAAAGCCTTGGCGCGGTGGAATCAAGGCAGGGCGATGGAACTTTTATCTGCAATACGCTTCGCGAAGGAGCAGCCAACGCGTTTGAAATACAGCTTGCTCTTCTGCCGCTTACCGCGGAATATCTTGTTGAATTCAGGGTTATATATGAGACTGCCTATATGCATCTTGCCATGGAACACGCAACAGATGATGACTTAAAAAAAGTGGAAGCCGCCGTTATCGCTCTGGAAGAAAAAGTAAAAAAATCCCCTAGTGCGTTTACAGAAGCCGAAGATGAGCTTTTTTTTCACAATGAGGTTCTGTACTGTACCCATAACCCCTATATAATAAAAACAGGTGAAGTTGCCCTGGCTCTTTTCTTTGATGTTATGCATAATCGCCTTGAACCCCTTGTTGTAACAGAGGCCGCAAAAGATCACCGTAACATTTATGAAGCAATCTGCGCCAAAGATAATGATCGTATGGATAAAGTGCTTAATAAATGTTTTTCCTGGTGGGGAAGCAGGTTTAAAGAGAGTTAGGAGCCAGTAATGAGAAATGAATAGTGTTAATTTATCGGAAATGAATTGGGAGGTTATGCAGCTTGAGCAATGCGCGGATTATCTGATGCCCGATTGCGGCGGGAAGTGGTTCACGGCAAGTGTTCCGGGCGCTGTTCACTATGATTTTGTTAAGGCCGGGAAGCTTGTAAATCCCTACAGCAGTACCAAGGCCGCCTTTGATTCCCAATGGGTAATTCAAAACGACTGGCTTTATAAAACTGAGTTTGATACACCGCAGAACATTAACACAATGAAATATATTCTTCTTCGTTTTGACGGAATTGATACTTACAGTGAAATTTGGCTTAACGGAAAAATGCAGGGTATTACTGCCAACGCATACAGAACATACGATTTTTTTGTTGAACCGACGTTTTTCAGAACAAATGAAAAAAATATTCTGTATGTCAGAATTAAATCGCATGAAAGGATGATATCTTCTAAAATTGATGAAACTGAAAAACACCTAAATAACGGACGTTCTGTCGAAGGTACTTTGGGTAAATCATTGATACGCCGTTATCAGCGCAGTTTTTTTGCAGGGTCAAGCCTTCTTAACCTTGGAACAGGCGTTCTTGGCATGGGGATAGTCCGAGGCGTAAACCTCATCATGTTTTCCGGAGCGTATATTACTGACTGCTGCTTAAGAACAGTTTCTGTTGCCTGTAACAATAATTACGCTGAATGTAAAATACTTTTATCTGTAAAAAATCCATTAGAAAACACATTTACATTATGCAACGCAGTTTTCCGCGCAAAAATATCGATCACATCTCCTGACAATAAGAACGTTTTTAATGCGGAGATTCCTGTTGAATCTGAATATATGGAAATACCCCTTGTAATAGATAATCCTCATCTTTGGTGGCCGCGCTTTTACGGAGAGCCGAATCTTTATTTACTAAATGTAAAAATATTTCAGGACGGAAAATCTACGGACGAAATTAATAAAAGAGTCGGCATTAAAAGGAGCGAACTTGTCACACAGGATGAAAACGGGAGGAATACTTTTTATTTTAAAATCAACGGACGTAAAGTTTTTGTACACGGGCAGAATCATATCCCGCTTGATTATATTAAATCTTACCGCTCCAAAGATGAATATATAAGAGTTTTTGAAATGCTGGAAAATCAGTATGTCAATATGATTCGAATATGGGGCGGCGGAGTAGTTGAAGATGATTTCTTTTATGAAGAGTGTGACAGGAGAGGAATCATGCTTTTCCAGGATTTTTATCTTCACTCCAATCAATATCCCGATTATGACAATGAGTGGGTAGACGAGTTCCTTGGCGAATCAAACGGGATTATGAAAAAAATAAGGGTTCATCCTTCGTTATGTGTAATCTGCGGAGGCAATGAAACCCGGGAAGGCTGGGATTGCTGGGGATGGAAACAATCATCGGATCGCTTTTACGGAGAGCGGCTTATTACAGAAGACCTCCGTAAAATAAGCGCCAATCTCTGTCCGGAACTTCCTTATATCGCGAACTCTCCCCATGGCGGGAAAAACTGCCAGTCCCCGGTTGAAGGCGAATCCCATATCTGGGGAAATTTTTTCAACAGCACAAAAGACCCGCTTTTTGTTACTGAAACCTGCTGGACGCAGGAAAGTTATTCAAGGTCTGAAACCTTAAAAAAAATCATGGATATTGATGTTGATGAGTATGCGGGAAAAAACTGGGCGGAAAAGTGGAAGGAAACGACATCACTTGGTCTTTTAAACAGATATCCCTACAGCGACTGGTTTGAAAGTTCAAGCTTAAGAGCATATCTTCACAGCCTTGAAATTGAGCAAATGCGTGCGGATTATAACGCGCTTAATATGCTCCGTTTTAACAGCCCAAATAACAACGGAATAATCTACTGGTCATTTAACAAAGGCGGCCCGCTTTTCCAGTTCGGCTGTGTTGATTATTGCGGCTATCCGATGATGTCCTATTATGCCGTAAAAAGAGCCTTTGCGCCTGTTTCAGTCTTTGCCCGCCGTGATGTCAGCGATATATCGGTAATGTTATCAAACCACGGCCCTGAATCCAGGAAAGTCAATGTGCAGGTATTCCATATGAACAAAGAAGGAAAGGAGCTGGGGTACTGGGCAAGAGAAGTGTGCACAACTGAAGCAGTGGGCACAGCTGAAGCAGCGGGCTGTGATTCAGAAAAACCTATGGAAGTTTTCAGGCTTTGCGGTCTTTATGAAAAAGTACAGGATCGGACAGAAGAAATAATCTATGTCTGCGCTTGTTTTAATGATTTATTATTGGCTGATGATATGCTTTTTTTCTGTTCTTACGCGGAATTTAACGGTATTTACAGCCCGTTATCGGTGAAAATTGAAAAGAATGGTGATAACAGATGGCAAATTAATATTAAAGCCGCTGAACCGATCCGCATGGTTGAGATTGAAAGTAATCAAAAACTCCTTTTAAGCGATAATTACTTCCCTATGATACCTCAAAAAACCAAAATTATTAAAACAAATGTGCTTGAAAAAACATCGCCGGAGGCATCTGCACTGATCATTAATATTCTTGGCTGTAAAGAAAAACAACAATTTTTTTTATAATTCGGTTGTCAGATATCTGAACACCATATATAATGTATAATCAATTCACCGGATGGTGAGAAATATTTTTAGGAGGAAGCAATGAAGACAAAGGTATTTTTAATCGGCTTAGCTTTACTGCTTGCGTTCAGCATGACAGCAATGGCAAGCGGTGCCACTCAACAGCATTCGGGACCGGTAACTACTATCACTGTTTGGTCAAACGATGCGCATGATAAGTCAGAAATGGATCTACTGGTAGCTCAATTCAACGCTACTACAGGCGCACAGAAAGGTATTCGCGTTGAATACTCTGTATACGGCGCTGACTGGAATACTGCCATTAACATGGCTATGGAAACAGACAGAGCCCCCGATATGTTTAAAGCAGGATTTGCGAATTATGAAAATTTCCAGGCAATGGGCAGGTTCCTTCCCTGGACAGAAATTCCCGGTATTCAGGATATTCTTGATAAACAGGCACCCTATCACAGAAACCTCTCTTCAACATATGGCGGAGTTCCTTACGGCGTAGTTGTATACGGTAATATCCCCGGTTTCCATTATAATAAAGCGCTTCTTCGTCAGGCAGGATTTTCCGCGCCTCCTAAAACATGGGCGGAACTGGAGCAAATGGCTATAGCTATCAGCCGTCTTGCACCGGATGTTTACGGAATTGGTATCCCTCTTCTTTGGGCACCTGACTTCTGCCACTGGGTAACAGAATATGCTGCGACAAATTCAATTGGACATATGTACTATAACTTTACCACAGGCACTTATAACTTTGCGGCTTTTACAGAGTATTTTGAAATGCTTTCGCGCATCAGGGAAGCAGGAGCGGTATTCCCGGGAATGGAATCACTTACTGACGATCAGCTGCGCGCGCAGTTTGCCGCAGGTAAAGTAGGATTTATCTGGGGCGCAAGCTGGAATGTCGGCGTTCTCTACGATCAATTCCCCTTCCAGCCTTCCGACGGATGGGATTTCGCACCCTTCCCGGTCAGGGATGTTAATAATCAATTCAGAGTACCTTTCTCTGCAGGCGCAGCGTTCCATGTCAGTTCACAGGTTAGAAATAATCCGGCAAAACTCGCGGGAATAGGGGATGTTATCAGGCTCTTTATTGGTGATGATACTCAGCGTCTTATGTTTACAACAGGTAAACGCTTCCCGATCAGGACTGATATTACCGCCAGCGCAGCTCCGGCAGCGCGTCCCCAGTGGACAAGTATCGGCAACAGTTCTCCTCTTGGTTTTGCTACAATGCCTTCCGCTCCTCATAACCTGCTTGCTGTCGAAGGTCCGGATAGAGCTGCCGTTATTGGCCAGATTCTTACAGGACAGATACCCACTTCCGGTATTCGCGCCGCTCTTACAGACCTTGATACACGCATGAACGCCGCCTTTAATCAGGCTGTACAGCGCGGTCAGATTAACAGGGCAAACTACATTTCTCCCAATTTTGAAACACAGTTAAGAGCGAGATAACACTGTTATAAATTTGCTTTACGTCCAGCATCTAAAAGTTAGGTGCTGGATTTTTTTATTTAAAAATGGCTAGTTATATTACGGGTGCGGGGGTGTTTCATGTTAATTAAAAGAAAGATTGACCTTGGAGGAAGCCATATATATGAATTCTTCATGCTGCTTCCTTTTTTTATTGGTTTTCTCGCCTTTACCATTTACCCTATTTTATGGGCGCTTCGCTGGGTATTATACGATTACTCCGGTTTCGGAACGCCTTACTTTGTCGGGCTTGATAATTTCGCGCGCGCTTTTTTCAGAGATAAGGAATTCTGGCGGTCAATGTCCAATACTTTCTATCTTGCGTTCATGAAACTGATTATAGAAATTCCTCTTGCTTTGATCATAGCCTTTTTTGTAAATGACAGGGTTAGGGGAAGTTCGTTCTTTCGCATAATTTACTTTCTTCCAACAGTTTTCAGTATGGCGGTTATTGGCCTCATCTTCACCATTCTTTTCAGCGCATACAATGGGATAGTAAACGCTGTACTTGTTAATTTTGGCATCTTTGAACAGAACTATAATTTTTTCGGCTCACGCTGGTCGGCGATTAATGTCATTCTCTTTGTATCAATCTGGTCCACAATCGGAATTAATATGATTTACCTTCTTATGGGACTGCAGAATGTTCCGAATGAATTATACGAGTGTGCGACTCTGGACGGCGCGTCAGGTCCCAGGCAATTTTTCAGTATTACGATTCCCATGCTCGCCCCTGTCCTGCAAATGGTTATAATGCTTAGTGTAATCGGAACAATGCGCATAAACGATGTAGTTCTTATCATGACAAACGGACAGCCAGGCGGTACAACAGAAGTTGCGATGACCCACATCCTTAAAATGTTCTTTAATTTCGGCGCTGTCGGAATGCGGCGGCAATTTGGTTACGGCTCAGCTCTGGCGATTATTATGGGAGTAATTTTGGCGATCATGACGATTACCTACCTTAAGGTATCCAAGCGCATGAAGAATGTTTATTAGGAGGACTAAATGAAAATCAGGCCAGTCGCAGCAGTTCCCTATATTTTTATTTATATATTTCTTATACTTCTGGTTTTTGTGGCCCTCTTTCCCGTAATATATATCTTTCTATCTTCTTTTAAAACCAACATGGAAATTATGGTTGGCGGAATTAAACTGCTTCCTGATAAATGGATGTTCTCCAATTATGTTCGCGCATGGCAGCTTGCAAACTTTTCAAGATATACGTGGAACAGTTTATATATGTGCGCGTTTATCGTTGTAGGATCTATTGTTGCGGCAACCATTCAAGGTTATGTGTTTTCGCGCGGGACAAGTAAAATGACAAGGTTCATTTACGGTATGGTAATGGCGTCCCTTTTTATCTCTGTCGGGAGCTTAAGCCTGTTCCCGCAATTGCAAATAACACAGTTTCTGAAAATAGACCGAAGCCTTTGGGGCGTAATCCTTATCTATGTTTTCGGGATGAATGTCGCGTATGTTTTTTTATCCACAAGTTTTTATAATCAGATACCGAAGGAAATAGATGAAGCGGCCAGGATAGACGGATGTAATTTCTTCCGCATTTACAGATCGATTCTATTCCCGCTTACAAAACCCCTTATCGCCACAATCGGCCTTATTTCATTCCGCGCTTCATGGAGCGAATATTTAATGCCATATATTTTTACGTTGGGCGATCAAAACAAGTGGCCTTTGGTTGTAGGTGTTGTATCGCTGCGATCAATGGGCGGCGAATCCGCTGTAGCATGGGATCTTATGCTTGCAGGAATCAGCATTTCAATTATACCGATGATGATTGTCTATCTTACTTTTAACAGGTTCTTTATTACAGGGCTTACAGAAGGTTCAATAAAAGGATAAAAGGTTATTAACTATGGTATATCTCTACTCTGTTTCTGCCTTGTTCTTTTGCCTTTCTTAAGGCGGTATCTGCGGCATCTTCCAGTTCTTCCAGTTTCCTTGCGTGAGCTGGAGCGGCCGCTATTCCGATGCTTGTTCGTGTCCCGATAAGAACGGTATCAGCAGCGCCGGGACTTGACGGAACCTCTACCTGCCTTGCTTCTATTTTTGCTCTGATCCTTTCGGCAATAACAGCAGCGTCTTTCATTTCCGTATCAAGGAGGAGAACCGCAAATTCGTCACCCGATAAACGGGCAGGGATGTCGCCGGGACGCATACTGGAGCGGATTTCTTCAGCAGCGGCAATGATTATTAGATCGCCTGCTTTTGTGCCATGCTTGTCATTAATTCCGTGGATTCTGTCAAGGTCCATCATTAAAAGGGCCATGATGCGGAAATTCATTGACTGGTTATTAAAGCGCTCCTTTAATGACTCATGAAGGAAACGGCGGTTATAAAGCCCTGTCATTTCGTCTGTGATTGCTCTTTTGCGCGCGGTTTCACCCCACCTAATCAGGTCTGTAAATGATTTAGACATTTGATCCAGCCATCTGTTTTGAACAAGACTGATTGAACGCAAAATTTTATAGCCGATTGCCGGATAATCGCTTATTATTCTGTAAAAATCATTGCCTCTTAATTTAATTGTAGTGGAATCTTCGGTTGCTGTTATTGTTACAGAACGCGGTTCGTGGGTAATAATTGACATCTCCCCGTAAAAATCACCGACCTTTACCTTAAACAGCATGCGCTTTTTACCATCGAATTGTGCGCTAAATGCGCTGAGTTCCCCCGAATAGTGAATAAACATGTCTTCTCCGTCATCCCCTTCCTGGAAAATGGATTCTCCTTTTTTCAATTCAATTGTTCTTAAAGATCTTGCTACGGTTCCAAATTCAATTTCATCAAGCCCGGAAAAAAGCGATAACTTTGAAATAGCGGCTAAAACTTCCTGCGAAGTGATTAACTCTTCCTTATTCATGTTTCTTCCGGAAATTTATAATGCACTGCGGTATCTCCGCTTGCCTTCCATGTATCAAGAAGATTCGCGTAATTACCATGATAAAGATTGTTCCAGTTTTCTCCGTCGGCAGGCCAGATACACCATGATATTGTCGCGGAAAAATGAAACTCCTGCGCTTCCTCTACAGAACCCGGAGGTCTTAACAGCACAGGTTCCATGGAAGAAATCTTCTTTACAAGTGAATTAACTATTTTCTCAGCCTGAAGCGCGTCACATTCATTGAATATGAGCCCTACTTCATTACTTTTGAACCGAAGCGCCCAGCCATGCCCCATACCGCGTGTAATATTTTTAAGGATTAGCGCTATTCTGATCATGGCTTCGTCGCCAATTGTATGTCCGCATGAATCTACCAGTATTTTAAAACGGTCCGGTTTCAGCATGATTAAAGCGGAAGGATCTTTCAGGCTGCCTTTTATTTCATCGGTAATTAAAGTCTGCTTCCATAAACCTGTTCCGGCGTCTTCATAAGCGCGTCTGTGAAGATCCTGTACCCATGACATTCTGTCAAGAACAAGTTTATTTGCGGCTTTTATACGGGCTGTCATCATTATTATCGCATTAAACAGAATTCTGCAAATTATACCGGGTTCTTCCCGCGCAAGCATATCCATTGATAAGCCGACTGCCGGAAATACAATAAGGAGCGAGTCCTGTTCAGCTTCGGCGTTTGCGTCATATTCCGCGTCCCGCGCGAAGTCAAAATCGCCGATTGCGTCTCCTGAGGTAAAGTGAGCCATTTCTTCTTCGTTGCCGGCTTCATTCTTTTTGAATACCCGGATTTCACCTTCTGTTAATATGTAAAAGCGGGAGGCTTTTTCACCGGATGAAAAAAGAGGGGCTTTTTTCGGTAAACTGATCATTCCGGAATTTTCCAGTATAAAATCGAGTTCTTCGCTCAGAAGAGTGGAGAATAATTCTTTTTCTCTCATCAGCGATGAATAGACCTTTTCCGGAACCATTAATTTATTATGTCCTTTATCTGTATAAATGTCGAGCAGATATATGTTGTTTTATGCGATACCCTAATATAAAATGTTTTTTATGATTAAAAGTAACATGCTTGGGAATTACTTCTGTACAGTAATTACCGTATTTCTGGCTGCCATGTTAATGGCTGCATGTTCAGATAAATCAATGATCCCTAAAATTACATCCGTCCCGTATAATGGCAATGCAGATATCTTTGTTCAAGCCGTACCTAATTTGCCTGATAACTTTATGTTCGGCGCGGATATTTCCAGCATTATTGCGCTTGAAAACTCAGGCGTTAAATTTTATGGCTTTAACGGAGAAGAGCAGGATATTTTTAAAACACTCGCTGATGCCGGAATAAATTACATTCGCATACGAATCTGGAACGATCCGTTTGACTCAAGAGGAAACGGTTTCGGCGGAGGCAACTGCGATGTAAATAATGCCGCTGTTATTGCTTCCCGTGCAAAAAAACACGGTCTTAAATTATTTATTAATTTCCATTATTCGGATTTTTGGGCAGATCCTGGGAAACAGATGGTTCCAAGAGTATGGGCAAGGATGAGCATAGAAGAGAAAGCGTCCGCACTGGAACAATTTACTTTTGACGCATTAAAGGAAATTGGAAAATATGGTGATATCGGGATGGTGCAATTGGGCAATGAAACCAACAGCGCGATGAGCGGGGAGAATAACTGGAATAATATTTCGCTTCTTATGAATGCCGGAGCGAGAGCTGTACGCAAGTATAACAAAAATATTTTAATAACGGTTCATTTTACCGATCCCCAGGCAAATCGTTATGCGATTTACGCAGGAAATCTTAAAGAGCACAATGTAGATTATGATGTGTTTGCAAGCTCGTATTATTCATTTTGGCACGGAACGCTTGATAACTTAAAAGATCAGTTGGACATGATCAAGAACGAATACGGCAAGGATGTTCTGATTGCCGAAACTGCATACGCTTATACGAGCGACGACGGAGACGGTTTTGCCAATACAGTATCAGATTCGCGCGCTCTGTATCATCCGTTCTCTATTTATGGGCAGGCGCTGTCAGTTCGTGACGTAATCGCCGTTGCCGCCGATACCGGCGCAATTGGTGTGTTCTACTGGGAGCCCGCATGGATACCTGTAGGTTCTGATTTTACAACAAATCAGGAAATCTGGAAACAGTTTGGAAGCGGCTGGGCTGCCATTTATGCGTCAATTTATGACTTCAGGGATGCTGGCACATATTTCGGCGGAAGCGCTGTTGATAATCAAGCATTGTTTGATTTTTCGGGGCATCCCTTGCCTTCTCTTAATGTATTTAAATACGCAAAAAACGGCGCGTCAATGCGGGCGAATTTAATTGACACCATCCCTGATATTGAAATGATGCAGATGCTTAATGAACCGCGTGTTTTACCTAATTCAGTTTATGCGGTTTACGCAGACGGCAGCAGGCAGGAGATTTCTGTAACATGGAACCAGCTTCAATTAAGCGCCGCAAATACGCTGGGTGATTATATAATTGATGGAACAGCAGGAAATACTAATATTAAATGTTTCCTCAGTGTTGAAAATGAAAACTTTATAGTAAACGGTGGTTTTGAAAACAGGGATATGAGCCGGTGGGTTATGACTGGATCAATCAGTAATAGCGGTCATGCGGAACGGCGGACAGAAGATGCAAGGACAGGAGCTTCCAGTTTTCATTTTTGGGATAATGAACCGTTGAATTTTACTGTGACCCAGGATATAACAGGTCTTACGCCAGGAAGATATGCGGTGACAGGCTATCTTCATGGAGGCGACGGCGGTTCCAGTCAGGACTGCCATGTTTTTGTACAAAACGAATCAGGTTACTATCGTTCAGATGTAAGGCTCGCGGGCTGGAAGTCATATCAGCAGGCAGTAATTTACATTGATGTCGGCGCATCAGGTTCTGCGACTGTCGGTTTTGCTGTTAAATGTGCGGCTAACGGATGGGGTGCGTGGGATGACTTTAAAATGTTCCGTGCAGACTAACATGTTTCTCACTTTTTTCTTGACAATACGTAATATCTGCCTTTAACATTAATTAATATAAAATCAGTGTGTGTAAATTGCACATGTTGAATATTTTAGGAGTAAAACAATGAAGAAAATCACTGGATTAATTTGCGTTTGTCTGCTTATTGCAGGCATTGTACTTACGGTTTCCTGCCAAAAACAGGAATCCGGTTCAGGAACTCAGACTGGCAGAACCGCTGCGCCTGAAAAACTGATACTTTGGGTTTATGACTCAGGCCGTATTGAAGTGCTCACCCAGCTCGGCAGGCAGTTTGAAGCCGAATTCGGCGTAGCGGTTGAAGTTTCCATGGTTGATCTCAGCCAGATTCGCACCCAGTTTTTGTTAGCGGCGGGCGGCGCTGATTGTGCCGATCTCGCGATAATCCCCCATGATAATATCGGTCCTCTTGTAGAAAACGGCGTTATTATGGAAATCAACCTTGGCAATAAAAGATCATCTTATCTTCAGCCTGCCCTGGACGGTTTTAACTACAACGGCAGACTCTTCGGTGTACCTCTTGCTGTAGAAAATGTCGGCTTTTTTTACAACAAGGATTTAGTTCCCACCCCGCCTGCTACATGGGATGAAGCTGTGGCCGTTACAGAAAGGCTCAAAAGCGCTGGAAGAGTTGATTATATGATGGGACTTCCCGATGCTACTTATAATGTCTACGCTATATATGACGCTTTCGGTGGAGCCATTTTTGGTAAAAACGCTGACGGCAGCTTAAACGGTAAAAATGTACTTCTTGCCGAATCCGGTTTTGTCGCAGGTCTTCAGTTCCTTACCAATATGGTAAACCGCGGATTAATTCCTCAAACAATTGACTGGGATGGAGCGCACGTACTCTTTGAGAGCGGCAGGGCTCCGTTCTGCCCGACAGGACCATGGGCAGTAAACCGTATTGTTGAATCCGGTGTAAATTACGGTATAGCGTCATTTCCTGCGGCAAGAGCAGGCGGTCCCGCCGGAAATCCATTCCTTGGAGTTCAGGGCATTATCGTTAATAACAACAGCCCGCGCAGGCTTTTGGCCCAGTCGTTCGCGGCTGATTTTATCGCGAGAGAAGAAAGCATGATGGCGATTTTCCGTGCGGAACAGCGCCCTTCAGCATGGAGATCAATATTTGAAACCGCAGGTGATGCCAATACCCTGGCCTTTAACGCTGCAGGCGTAAACGCGATTCCGATGCCTTCAATTCCTGAAATGGGTTATGTTTGGGATGCATGGGTTGCGGCGGCGGATCTTGCATTCGCCGGTGAGAGATCCCCGCAGGACGCTTTAAGGAATGCTAGATTACAGATAGAGGCTCTGTCCAACTAATGTCGAACATTATTCGAATTGCCGGAGTATCGCTTTTTTGTCTCTTTGGCGGATACTTGGCATTTCGATTTTTCAGTGACGGCTTTATCACTCTGGGGATTTTTATAGCTGTAGGGATAATTTTTGTCGCTGTCGTTTTTTTAAGGAAGTCCCTTACCGCCTGGCGGTGGCTTGCCGCCGGGCTCTTGATGGCGCTGTTATTCACAATTTACCCGATCTTTTATACCTTTTATCTATCATTTACCAATATGGGCGGCGGTCATCTTCTGACAAAAGTCCAGGCAATTAAACGGTTATCCGAGGAAATGTACAGTCCGGAAGACAGTAAACCCTGGGCGTGGACTGCCTACCGCAAAGGCAATGACTTTTTGCTGCTGCTTGAAGATGACGATGGTTATATCAAAGTAAGACCGGGAAGCCTTCCTGAAGACGTAATTATTCCATCCTCTGGTATCCCCGCAGAAATTGACGGGTTTCAGCAAATGAACCGCGTGGAAACGCTTCAGAATCTTACAACGCTCGGAACAATTCAGTTCGGCGAACCTCCCATGACAATAATGATACTTTCGATGCAGGAGGTTGCTGTCCAGCTTCCCGCTTACACGTATAACAGCGGTACTGATACATTTGCAGATAACCGCGACGGCGCAGTATATAGTCCTGTAAGAGGCACATATACATCGGCAGCGGGAAGAACATTAACGCCTGGCTACATGGTAGGCATCGGATGGGAAAATTACATTCGTTTTCTGGGTAACTCCGGTTATTTTAGGCCCATACTGGGAGTGCTTGTTTGGAATATACTTTTTTCCTTTTTATCGGTCTTAATAAGTTTCGCTCTTGGGCTTCTTATTGCTCTTCTTTTCAATGATGTTAAATACAGACGGCTTATCCGCTCTCTTTTAATTATTCCGTATCCGATTCCGGTTCTTGTCTCGATAATGATTTGGCGGGCTCTTTTAAATGAAAACATGGGGCTTGTTACAACGGCAATATCATCTGTCTTCGGCGTTACTCCATTGTTCTTTACCAATTTGACGCTTACACGTGTAGCACTGATTGTGATTAATGTTTACCTTTCATATCCCTATTTTTATGTGCTTTCTTCCGGCGCTCTGAAATCCATAAGCACCGAACTTTTTGAAGCCGCCGCGATTGACGGAGCAGGTCCGTTTACTGTTGTGCGTAAAATAATCATGCCCCTTGTTATGCGCATATTATCGCCTCTTATAATAGCTTCGTTCTGTTTTAACTTTAACAATTTCACGTTAGTGTGGGGCTTTAACTCAGGGCTTCCGGCAATGGCCGATACTGTAGTACCGATGGGTTACACAGACCTTTTAATTTCGTTTATTTACCGCCTTGGTTTCAGTTCGTCCACTGTCGCCGATTATGGTTTTATCGCGGCGATTTCTGTAATGCTTTTTATCCTTGTAGCTCTTATGGTAGTCTTCCAGACTTTTAATCTTAGAACCATGAAGGAAAGCCGTTAGGGGGTAAAGGGAATGATTATACAAAAAAACAGGGCGCTTATCGCAGCAGGCAAATACACGGTCGCGCTTTTGTTGATTATTTTCGCGGTAATTCCCTTTTTTTGGATTATAGCGACTTCCTTTAATGCTGCAAGATCGCTTCTCGGCGCAAGTTTAATTCCTAAAAACCTTACAATTAATAATTACATTGATCTATTAACTAATACAAATTTAAATTTCAGCAAATGGATGTTAAACTCGTTTAAGATTTCCGCGATCTCTGTAACTATTATCGCCATGCTCACATGTTTATCGGCCTACGCTCTTTCGCGGTTTAGGTTTAAAGGCAAGAGAGGGGTGATGATGGGGATCATGATCCTGAATATCTTCCCCGGAATTCTTGCGATGGTTGCGATATTCGTTATTATGCAGCAGTTCGGCACATATATTCCGTTTATCGGACTTAACACTCACGGAGGTTTAATATGTATTTATGTAGCAGGAGCAATGAGCATTAATGTGCTGATGGTTAAGTCTTATATTGATACAATCGCCTTTGAGCTTGACGAATCGGCAATAATAGAGGGAGCGACTCATTTTCAGGTTTTCTGGAAGATCATTTTTCCTGTGATAAGACCCATGGTTATTACTGTCGCTATTCTTGCTTTTATGAGCACATACGGAGATTTTATTATCGCGAACCTGCTCTTAAAAGGAAATGATAATATCACCGTTATGGTCGGTATATTTCAGTTTACTCAGCAGCGTTTTGATACCAACTGGGGAATTGTAACGGCAGGAACTGTTGTTGCCGCACTGCCCGTGGTTGTTCTGTTCTTTATATCGCAGAAATACATTCTGGAAGGCATTATGCTTGGAGCCATTAAGGAATGATACCTTCAACAGAGGATATTGAAGGGTTTCCCCGTCTTCTGCACGGCGCAGATTACAATTATGAACAGTGGCTGGATTTTCCGCAAATTTTGGATGATGACCTTGCATTAATGCGGGAAGCTGAAATTAATGTTCTGTCTGTCGGTATCTTTTCATGGTCAATGATTGAAAGAGAAGAAGGGATATTTCATTTTGACTGGCTTGATGGCTGCTTTGAGCAGCTTTATAAAAACAAACAAAAGATAATTCTCGCCACTCCCAGCGGATCAAAACCCGCGTGGCTGTCAGAAAAATATCCGGAAGTCAGTCAGATGACAGTTAACGGAACGAGGCAGCCTCACGGCGGAAGGCAAAATCATTGCCGCACTTCGCCAGAATACCGTAAAGCCTGTACGCGGATTAATACAGCTCTTGCAAAGCGCTACGGCACCCATCCGGCGCTTATCCTCTGGCATGTTTCCAACGAATATAACGGGATGCCCTGTTACTGCCCATGGTGCCTTACCGCTTTCCGCGCATGGCTTGAAAAGCGTTATGTTACAATAGACGCTTTAAATGCGGCATGGTATACAACATTCTGGAGCCACCGGTTTTCTTCGTGGGAACAAATTTACCCTGCCGACAGTTCAATTCACGCTCTTATGCTTGACTGGCAGCGTTTTACAAGCGATCAAACTATCGATTTTTTTCTTGCTGAGTGCGAGCCTTTACGGCGAATAACGCCTGATATTCCCGTTACGACGAACTTTCACGGTCCGGATGTCGGTCTTGATTACCATAAGTTTGCGCAGTATGTTGATGTTATAAGCTGGGACAGTTATCCTGAATGGCACAAAACACCCGATGATGAAGACGCCGCGGTTAAAGCGGGTTTTCTTTATGATATGCAGAGGTCATTTCTTGGAAAACCGTTTTTATTAATGGAGTCGTCTCCAGGAGCCGTTAACTGGCAGGGAGTAAGCAAGAAAAAAAGAAAGGGAATGCACATCCTCTCGTCATTGCAGGCAGTCGCACACGGCTCCGATTCTGTGCAGTATTTTCAGTGGAGGCAGAGCAGGGGTGGCACCGAGAAATTTCACGATGCTGTTGTTACTCATTTTAACACCAATGATACCCGTATCTTCCACGAAGTCGCGAAAACAGGATCAATTTTGAAAAGACTTGCCTCTATCACCGGAACAAACAAAGAGTCACAGGCCGCGGTGGTTTATGATTTTCAAAGTAACTGGGTTTTGGACAACGCGCAGCTGCCGCGGAATGTCGGGAAGAATTATCAAAAGGAGTGTATCAGCCATTACAGCGCTTTCTGGAAAGCCGGTATTTCATGCGATGTAATAGGCGCGGAACATTCTGATTTCAGCAAATACCGGATACTGGTATTGCCGATGCTGTATATGTTACGTGAAGAAACAGCAGAAAAGATCAGGCGGTTTACCGATAACGGCGGTGTAGTAGTTTCAGGATTTCTTGCGGCGCTTGTTAATGAAAACGACCTGTGTTATCAGGGCGGAACTCCTGGAGGGCTGACCGATGTCTTCGGCATATCCGTGGAAGAGACAGAAACAATCGCCGATTATGAATCTCTGATCTTTAGCATGAATGGGCAGAAGCAGAAAGCTTTTCATTATGCCGACCATATCCGCGTTTTAGGCGCACAGGTTTTGGGTAGCTTCGATGAAAGTGAAAACGGCCTTCCCGCAGTAACCGTATGCAAATATGGCAAAGGAGCGGCTTATTACATCTGTACTCGCACTGAACAGGAGTTTAAAGATCAATTTTTCCGCGATTTATGCGCGCAATACAGCGTCAATCCTTCTGTGCCGTGGAATATTCCCAAAGGCGTATCAGTTCAAAAAAGAAATGAAGTAGTATTTATAATGAATTTCAACAACAATGAGGTGGATATCCCTATAGGTAAAAATGAATACATCAATCTGCCGGAAAATGCGTCTGTTTGCCGAACAATTACACTTCCGCCCTACGGCTTAATTATTGTAAAACTCGCTCGCTAATATATCCATATAAATCAGATCGTGCCTTTTCATATTCCGGTAAATCGCTTCTCTTTGCACTCCTATTCTCTTAAAACCGATTTTTTCATACGCTTTTATCGCTCTTTTATTAAATGAATATACCCTTAAAAAAATGCTGTGTAAATTTATCGCTTTAAAACCGTAATCCATTAATAACATCAGCGCTTCCGTTCCGTATCCTCTGTCCCAGTAATCCTTATTTCCGATGAATATTCCCGCTTCTGCTGTCTGATTTAAATTGTCAATATTCACATAACCGCAGTTCCCGATTAATACATTTGTATTGATATCAATAATTGAATAATTATGTCCTTTTGACAATTTCTCCAAAAATTCTTTTTCGCTTTCAAGACTGATAATATGCGAATAAAGCATTAAATTTTCAGTTACTTCCAAATCGTTCAGCCATTCAGTGAATTTTTGCACGTCATTTACATCAATTGGAGACAAGTAACATTTTTCCCCTGTCTTTTTTTTAAAGTACATGAATTATTCTTGATAAATTCTATGTATGATGTCAAGATAGATTGATATTGTTGGCATCTGAAGCCCTGACGCCTCTGTCCGCCTCAGTTACCCTCAGCGGCAGACTTTCAGTCTGGAATAGGCCTTTATTCCAGTCTGTAATAGACTTTAAAATAATCGCTTGCCAATCAAGCCGTATGCCCTTACAATAGACCATAACTGGTAACGATGTTTCCACGAAACAGGGGGTCAAATGGCACAAGATTTAAAACCGGAAGGGGATATTACATTTCCCCATGAATTAATGACATTTATTAATGAATGGAAGGATAAACCAGGGAGTCTTATCATGATTCTCCATAAAACCCAGGAAATCTTTGGGTTTATTTCCCGCCCGGCGGCGGAGCGATTGTCTGTTCTTACCGGAATTTCCCTTGCCCGAGTATACGGGGTCATCACTTTTTACCATTTCTTTAAAACCGCAAAACCTGGAAAGCATAAAATATCGGTTTGTCTCGGGACAGCCTGCTATCTGAAAGGCGCTCAGGACTTGATCGAAGAAACCAGGAAGATACTTGGGCTTGAGCCTGACGGTGTAACAGAGGATGGTCAATTTTCTGTCGATCCTGTCCGTTGCGTTGGCTGCTGCGGCCTTGCGCCTGTAATCACAGTCGGAACCGATACTTTCGGCAAACTCTCAAAGGATATGATTCCCGGTATAATAGCCAAATATCAAAATGTTTAAATATATTTTATCAGGCGGCCTTGAGTTTGCGAAGGAAGCTCCCGGGCTGAAGGTCTGCGGTTTTTAGCAATGCATTTTACATTGGCCGACCTTATTACCGACATTACGCAGAATGCTGTAGAAGCTGGTGCCGGTTTAGTTGAACTTGAGATCAGCGAGACCGATGGAGAATTCCATTTTCTTGTAACAGACAACGGTAAGGGAATGACGGAGGAGGAGTTAAAAAAGGCAATTGATCCTTTTATTACAGACGGCGTAAAGCACCCAAACCGTAAGATCGGGCTTGGGCTGCCGTTTCTGATACAGACAGCAGAGCAGTCAGGCGGTGGCTGGGACATTAAATCGGAAAAAGGAAAGGGTACGAAAGTTACCGCGTGGTTTGACAGCGGTAATGTTGATATGCCTCCGGTTGGCGGCATTGCTCTTATGTTCAGAACGATATTGATGTTTAACAGCGAAGCGGAAATAGTAATACGGCGAAAGAAACCTGATGACGAGTACGAAGTGCGAAAATCGGAACTGATTGAGGCAATCGGTAATTTTGAAGAAGTAAGCAATTTGATTTTATTAGGAGAATATTTACAGGGACTTGAAGAGTGAGCAGTTAACTTAAACAATGATTAATTAATCTGTTAATTATCAGGAACGTTTAAAGATTTATGGATTTAGGAGGAAAAAATGGCAAAGATGAGTCTGGATGACTTAAGAAAGTTGAGGGATGACAAGAAGACCGATCTTCGCAAGCGTGAAGCTGACGGTAAGGAAATTCAAGTTATTGTCGGTATGGGAACCTGCGGTATTGCCGCCGGCGCGAAACAGACACTTGACGCGTTTATCGCTGGTCTTGATGAACATAAACTTGCGGACACCTGTCTTGTGCGGCAAACAGGGTGCATGGGGCTTTGCCATTCAGAACCTACCATCGAGGTCGTTGTTCCAGGTATGCCGCCTGTTATATACGGCAATGTAGACACGAAAGTTGCCCAGGAAATCATTCAGAAACATTTAATCGGCAAGGAACTTGTTGGCCAATATATTCTGGATCGTCCTTCTGCTGATATCTTAGGCGCGAATTAAAAGGGGGAGATGATAACGTATGGCATATAACCATTATATCCTGACCTGCGGCGGTACAGCCTGTGAATCCAACAAGGGCGTCGAGCTTTTTAACCAGCTTATTGCCGAAGCGGAAAAACAGGGCGTAAAAAGCCAGGTACAGATTGTGAAAACAGGCTGTTTCGGTTTTTGTGAGAAAGGGCCGATTGTAAAAGTTCTGCCGGAAGATTCCTTCTATGTTTGCGTAACGCCGGATGACGCAAAGGAAATTATTGCTGAGCATATCATCAAGGGAAGGGAAGTAAAACGGCTTCTTTACAATGAAGGCGGCGAAAAAAAGAAAACGCTTCAGGTGGAAGATATCCAGTTTTATCAGAAACAATACCGTGTTGTTTTGCGTAACTGCGGTGTTATCGACCCTGAAAGCATTGATGAATATATAGCGCGCGAAGGTTACGCGGGGCTTGAAAAAGTTCTTTTTGACTGGACGCAGGAACAGCTTATCGAAGAAGTTAAAATATCCGGCCTTCGCGGAAGGGGCGGCGCAGGTTTCCCAACATGGCTTAAGTGGGATTTAGCGCGCAAGGCGGCAGGCGATCAGAAGTTTGTTATCTGTAATGCCGACGAAGGAGACCCCGGCGCTTACATGGATCGCTCTACAATTGAAGGCGATCCCCATTCTATTATTGAAGGTATGATTACGGCGGGAAAGGCAATCGGCTCCAATCAGGGGTTTGTGTACATACGCGCTGAGTATCCGCTCGCCATTGAGCGTTTAAAAATCGCACTCGGTCAAGCACGTGAATATGGTCTTTTGGGTAAAAAAATTCTGGGCTCGGACTTTGATTTCGACATTGAAATTCGCCTTGGAGCCGGCGCGTTTGTCTGCGGCGAAGAGACCGCTCTTATCAAATCTGTTGAAGGCAACAGGGGAATGCCCGTTCCAAAACCTCCGTTCCCGGCGAACAAAGGTCTGTGGCAAAAACCTACAATCATCAATAACGTAGAAACGCTGGCGAATATTCCTGTTATCACCGCGAAAGGCGGAGCGTGGATTTCGAAAATCGGAACGGAAAAATCCAAGGGAACAAAAGTATTCGCTCTTACAGGAAAAGTTAAAAACTCAGGGCTTGTGGAAGTTCCAATGGGTACTACATTGCGCGAAATTGTTTTTGAGATCGGCGGCGGCATTAAAAACGGAAAGAAATTTAAGGGAGTACAGACAGGCGGCCCTTCAGGCGGCATCCTGACTGAAAAATCGCTTGATATACCGATTGATTTTGAGTCATTAATGGCCAACGGTTCGATGATGGGCTCAGGCGGCATGATTGTAATGGACGAAGATGACTGTGTAGTAGACGTATCGCGCTTCTACATGGATTTCTGCGTCGATGAAAGCTGCGGCAAATGCTCTCCCTGCCGGATTGGCACAACACAGATTCTTAAACTTCTGGATAAAATCACCGAAGGCAAGGGTGATGAGGAAGATCTTGTAAAACTGGAAGAAATCGGGCACGCGATTACCAAAGCTTCGCTTTGTATGCTGGGCTGTACCGCGGCAAATCCCGTTATGTCAACTATTAAAAATTTCCGCGAGGAGTATATCGAACATATCCACGATAAAAAATGCCGCTCAGGAAAATGCAAAAAGCTTTTAAGCTTTAAAATAGAGCCTTCCAAATGTATCGGCTGCGGTCTTTGCGCCAAAAAGTGTCCCGTGAACTGTATCGCGGCGGAAGACGCGGCGAAGTACCCTGACAAGAAGAAACCGCCGCTGCGCATCAATTTGGCTGAATGTATTAAGTGCGGCGAATGTTTTAATTCCTGTAAATTTAACGCGGTTATCAAGGGTTAAGGGGGAAGTATATGATTAACATTACAATAAACGGTAAAACGCTGGAAGTCGAACCTGGGACAACAGTCCTTGACGCCGCGAAAATAGTGAATATAAAGATTCCGACTCTCTGTTATAACCCCGATCTTACTCCGTGGGCATCCTGCGGAATTTGTATCGTGCGGCTTGCGGGTTCCGCTAAAATGGTGCGCGCCTGCTGCACCGCGTGCGAACCCAACATGAGCGTTATCACCCATGATCCGGAAATAATCGCGGTACGTAAAACTGTGCTTGAACTGATCCTTTCCAATCATCCTGATGACTGCCTCCAATGTCCGCGCAGCCATTCCTGCGAACTTCAGGATTTAGCGGCGGATTTCGGCATAAGGGAAGCTCCCTTTAATAAAGTTAAAAATAACATTCCTGTTGATGATTCAAATCCCGCCATTGTTCTGTGCCCGGAAAAATGCATCCGCTGCGGCAGATGTGTAAAAGTCTGTCAGGAAGTGCAGAATGTATGGGCGCTTGAATTTCTGGGAAGGGGTATTAAGGGAAAGATCGCAAGCGCCGCTGACTCTCCGTTAGGTGACAGCCCGTGCATAAAGTGCGGACAATGCGCCGCTCACTGCCCGGTAGGAGCGATTTACGAGCGCGACGATACAGTAAAGGTGTGGAACGCGCTTCAGGATCCGGAAAAATATCCTGTTGTGCAGATAGCGCCTGCTGTACGCGTCGCGTTAGCTGAAGAGTTCGGGCTTGAATCTGGAACGGTATTTACAAAAAAGATTTATGCTGCGCTTCGCAGGCTTGGTTTTAAGACAGTCTTTGACACAAACTTTTCAGCGGACTTAACCATCATGGAAGAAGGATCGGAACTTGTTAAACGCCTGACTGAAAAAGGCGATCTTCCCCTGATTACATCCTGCTGCCCTGCGTGGGTGGATTACCTTGAAAAATATTATCCGGATTTGATTCCCAATTTTTCAACAGCGAAATCTCCTCAGCAGATGATGGGCGCGATGATTAAGGCATACTGGGCTGAAAAAGCCGCGGTGGATCCAGGAAAGGTATATTCTGTTTCTGTTATGCCGTGTACCGCAAAAAAGTGGGAAATACGCCGCAATGATGATATGAAAAGCGCGTCAAACATGCTTGGAAAAGACACCGGTTATGATGTAGACATTGTTATCACTACAAGAGAACTGGCGCGGATGATCAAACAGGCAGGCATTGAAATTCTTAAACTTGATGATGAAGAAGCGGACAGTCCTTTAGGGCCGTACACGGGCGCCGGAACTATTTTCGGCGTAACTGGCGGCGTTATGGAAGCCGCCGTTCGAAGCGCTTATTACCTTGTCACAAAGAAAGAACTCCCGGATGTGAATTATAAAGCAGCCCGCGGTCTTGACGGCGTTAAAGAAGGCGAAGTAGATTTCGGCAACGGTACAAAGATCCGCATCGCGGTCGCGCACCAAATGGGAAACATCGCTGCGGTGCTTGAGAAAATCCGCGAAGCAAAGAAAGCCGGAAAGGAGCTGCCTTATCAGTTTATAGAAGTTATGGCATGCAGGGGCGGATGTATCGCAGGCGGAGGCCAGCCTTATGGCTGCACAGACGAAATTCGCTCTCAGCGTACACGCGGCCTTTATTCAGATGACGAGAAATCAAAAATCCGCTGCTCGCATCAGAATCCGTTCATTGATCAGGTTTACAAGGAATTCCTTGGAGAACCGGGCGGTCACAAAGCGCACAAGCTGCTGCACACAAAATATGTGGAACGGCCTTTATACATTAAATAAAGTGTAAGTGTAAGATTAAGGAGTTTTTATGGACAAGTTTTTTGGAATCACTGAAAGCGGATCGAATGTGCGCACGGAGATTATTGCGGGATTTACGACATTCTTTACCATGGCGTATATCATGTTTGTAAATCCCAGTATTCTGTCCGCTACGGGCATGAACTGGGGCGGAGTATTTGTAGCGACAATTCTCGCGGCCGCGATCGGAACGCTTATTATGGGTTTTGTCGCGAAGGTGCCGTTCGCTACAGCTCCCGGTATGGGATTAAACGCTTTCTTTACCTATACTGTCTGCTTTGGGCTTGGGTTTCACTGGAAGGAAGCGCTGGCAATGGTTTTCATCTGCGGTATTGTCAACATTATAATTACTGTTACAAAATTACGCAAAGCGATTATCAAGGCGATTCCAAAATCGCTTCAATTGGCGATAGGAGGAGGAATCGGGCTTTTTATNGCGTACATAGGTTTTATAAACGCCGGTATTGTTAATATAAGCGGCGCGGTTCCCGCNCTNAGCAACTTTACCACGGCGGGTCCTGTTCTTACGTTTATCGGCATTGCGATTATTGTTATTTTAATGATGCTCAAGGTTAAAGGAGCGATGCTTATCGGAATAATTACGGCAACATTAATCGGTATTCCAATGGGAGTTACAATTGTTCCCGATAAAATCTTTGATCTTTCCGCGCTTTCAGGATTCGGCGATGTGTCTCTTGCGTTCTTCGGCGATATCGGATTTAAGAGCCTGTTTGTGGAAGGAAGAGGTTTAATAGTTATAATTATTATTTTTGCCTTCAGTCTGACAGATACATTCGATACTATCGGAACCTTCATTGGAACAGGCCGCAAGTCCGGCATCTTTGACGCAAATGATGAAAAGGCTCTTAATGAATCAAAAGGCTTTAAATCAAAAATGGACAAAGCTCTGTTCGCTGACTCTACCGCTACATCAATCGGAGCGCTTCTTGGAACTTCCAATACAACATCATACATTGAAAGCGCCTCCGGTATTAACGAAGGAGGGCGCACCGGCCTTACTTCCGTAATTGTCGCGGCTCTTTTCCTTATCTGCCTTCCGTTAGTTGCAATTTTCGGCATGGCTCCGGGCGAAGCGACAGCTCCCGCTTTAATTATTGTCGGCATCATGATGGCAGATTCCTTTAAAGGCATCCGCTGGGATGAACTTGATGAAGCCATTCCCGCTTTCTTTACAGTAGCGATAATGACGCTTGCCTATAATATTTCTTACGGTATAGCGGCCGGTTTTATTTTCTATTGCCTTGTAAAACTTTGCAGAAAGCAAATCAAGGATGTTCACCCGATTCTTATCGGAGCTACATTGCTGTTCCTCGTATACTTTGTCCTGATGGCAGTTAACCGTATCTGATTTTTTGTGCGCACAAAGGAGTTTCCCTGGTGCGCCTTAATTTTCTTAACCGGAATATAAGGGAAGCATATGAATTTGTAGATACTGATAAATTCTGGGCTGAGAAGAAGAAAAACACAGAGGCATCCTGATGACAAACGAAGAAATTTTAGGTAAAATCGATCATACTCTTTTAAAAATGACTTCTTCATGGGAAGAGATAAGAACTCTTTGCGAAGAAGCGTTAAAGTTCAAGACCGCCTCTGTCTGCATACCTCCGTCGTATGTAAAACCTGTTTCCAATGATATTCCTGGTTTAAATATCTGCACCGTTATCGGTTTTCCTCTCGGTTATTCCATTACCGCCGCTAAAGTTCTGGAAGCAGAGCGCGCTATTTTATCAGGCGCATGCGAAATAGACATGGTAATGAACGTCGGCGATGTAAAAAATGGCCGCTTTGATTTTGTGCTCGAAGAAATTAAACTTATAAAAAAAGCGTGCGGACAGAAAATCCTTAAAGTGATTATAGAAACCTGTTATCTGACAGAAGAAGAAAAAATTCGCATGTGCGGTATTGTAACGGAAGCGGGCGCGGATTTTATCAAAACATCAACAGGTTTCGGCACAGCGGGCGCGGCGCTCTCTGATGTTGAGCTTTTTAAAAAGCATATCGGTCCCAATGTTAAAATAAAAGCCGCAGGAGGCGTTAAAACAAGATCAGATCTTGAAATGTTCATTAACGCAGGCGCATCCCGCATAGGCACAAGCTCCGCGGTTAAACTTTTATCTGGTGATTGTGCCGCAGGTTATTAGAATTTATTAAATCATTATTGAGTATACTTATTATTTCATTTATACCATAGTATTATCTTTTATTTTTCTTCAAGTAACGCACAGAATAAAATATTTAAGTATTTCACCCGAACATTTTTTGTTTTAGATCAAGGTAATAAAGATAATCTTCTGTTTTTACATTCGGAGGGCAGCGGTGATCGCAGAACGGGATAAAACCTCCGCGCGCTACATATTTTTCCAATGATTCAAGATACGCCTTAATTGCGCAAGGCCCTTCACCCAGACACATTTTATCGACGCCTCCCATGATTCTAAGCCTGCCTTCGTATTGATCCAGCAATTGACCTGGGTGGGTGCAGCTGTTTACTTCAAAAGGAAAGAGACAGTTAATTCCTCCTTCCAGAAAATAGGGAAGCAGAGGGCGCACATCGCCGTCGCAGTCTGTGTACCAGATATCGATGTTATGCGCTTTTAATTTTTC
>WQSQ01000004.1 GCA_009787775.1 Treponema sp. | reverse complement strand
GGTTCCCACATCGCGCGGGGTAATTGTTCATTTGTCAATCTGGAAAGTTCATTTGAGTAGATCATCATCGCGCTTATCGCTGTGTTGAAATTAAGGGACGCTGTATCATCAGTGACTTTCTTAATGGTTTTATGCATGAGTTTCAATAACTGCTCATTTTTTTCGGATGAAACATTCTCCTCATTTCCAATTCCTGATTCCTCAATCTTTACCGCGATATTCCATAAACGTTCAAGAAAACGCGATACACCATTGATGCCTGCGGCGATCCACGGCTTACTCACTTCAAGAGGGCCGAGAAACATTTCGTATAACCTTAAAGTATCCGCCCCGTATTCCCTGATTATATCATCGGGATTAATTACATTGCCGCGGCTTTTGCTCATTTTCTGGTTATCCTCTCCGAGAATCATCCCCTGATTGATCAGTTTTTGAAACGGTTCAACCGTATTTACAAGACCGAAGTCGTAAAGGACTTTGTGCCAGAAGCGGCTGTATAATAAATGGAGAACCGCGTGTTCAGCGCCTCCTACATAAAGATCGACAGGCAGCCAGTAATCGATTTTTTCTTTTGCGGCGAACGCCTTGTCATTTTTAGGATCGAGATAGCGGATATAATACCAGCACGAACCTGCCCACTGGGGCATTGTATTTGTCTCGCGATTTGCCTTACCGCCGCATTTCGGGCAGACAGTATTCACCCATTCCGCGATTCCGGCAAGCGGAGACTCGCCCGTTCCTGTCGGCGCGTATGATTTAACCTGCGGCAGTTTCAGCGGGATGTCAGTTTCAGCTAACGGCACGATTCCGCACACGCCGCAGTGAACGACAGGAATCGGCTCGCCCCAATAACGCTGACGGGAGAAAATCCAGTCTCTCAGCTTATAGTTAACCGTTTTTTTTCCGATGCCTTTTTCTTCAAGCCAGTCCGTTATGCGCTTTTTTACTTCAGATGTCGGAAGGCCGGAAAATTGACCTGAGTTTACGGAATAACCGTCTGCGGCCGTACACTCCGCCGGTTCATCAGAGTAATTTTTTAAATCAGATTGCGTCGGCTTTTCATGCGAAACTACCTTAATTATCGGTAAACCAAAAATCTTGGCGAACTCCCAGTCTCTCTCATCGTGCGCGGGAACCGCCATTATCGCGCCTGTGCCGTAGGAGATTAATACATAGTCCGCTATCCAAATTGGTATCTTTTGACTGTTTACAGGGTTTATGGCGTAAGCGCCGCAGAAAACGCCTGTCTTCTCCTTCGCAAGGTCCGTGCGTTCAAGATCGCTTTTTCGCGCGGCAGCTTCGATATATTCAATAACAGCTTTTTTTTGATCTGGTGTTGTCAGCTTTTCTACCAATGGATGTTCCGGAGAGAGAACCATATATGTAGCGCCGAAAAGAGTGTCAGGGCGAGTTGTATAAATTTCCAGTGAATCAGAGTGACCGTCAACTTTAAATATTACATTCGCTCCTTCGCTTTTTCCGATCCAGTTGCGCTGCATCAGTTTTACAGGCTCAGGCCAGTCGAGCGTATCAAGGTCTTCGAGCAGGCGTTCAGCGTACGCGGTAATCTTTAATATCCACTGGCGTATGCGTTTGCGCGTAACTTTTTCGCCGCAGCGTTCGCAAAGACCGTCTTTTACCTCTTCGTTAGCAAGGCCGGTCTTGCAGGAAGGACACCAGTTAATCGGGCTTTCAGCTTCATAAGCAAGCCCTTTTTCAAAAAGTTTCAGGAATATCCACTGCGTCCAGTGATAATAATTTTCAGCGGATGTATCAACTTCGCGATCCCAGTCGTAGGAAAATCCAAGCGCTTTTAACTGAACGCGGAAACGATCAATATTGGACGCGGTAGTTATAGCGGGATGAGTGCCTGTTTTTATCGCGTAATTTTCTGCTGGAAGCCCGAAGGCGTCAAAACCCATTGGATGAAGAACATTGAATCCGTTCATGCGAAGATAGCGGCAGTAAATATCAGTGGCCGTGTAGCCTTCCGGGTGGCCGAGGTGTATCCCCTGCGATGACGGATAAGGGAACATATCAAGCACGTAGCGGCGCTTGTCTTTTGGAACAGACATGTCTTCTGCCGTTTTAAAAGTACTGTTTTCCTCCCAATACTTTTGCCATTTACTTTCAATTGTTTCAAAGGGATATTTTGCCATAATAGGGAATTATATACAATTTTTCAAAGCTCTAACAAGCGTGTTTTCCGTGAATTTTTAAAATATACGCGCGCGTTTATCAGCGCTTTAATTCAACCATCCCTTGCGCGGACATACATTCCATCTTTCAGCTAACGCGGTAATCTGCGCGTCTGAGGGGATATTAAGATCAGGCATATGCATTACCTTAATATATATTTCCGCGGCTTTTTCAGATGTTTCGATTAAACCGAATGCTTCATCAAACGACGCGCCCGCGCCCGCTATTCCGTGCTGCGCCCAGACAACGAGGCGGAATTCCTCAATCTTTTTCGCGGTTGCCTCAGCCAGTTCATTTGTCCCGCTTAACATCCATGGCAGCACGCCTATGCCGTCGGGAAAAATCCCGATGCTTTCATAACAAAACTGCCAGAGCGTGTGCGTAAATTTCTTCTCATCAATTGAATGTATATAAGTCATTGCGGTAAGATTGACAGGGTGCGCGTGCAGGATAATTCTGTTTTCGGGATTAACTGAAAGCCTTGCAATATGGCACATAAGATGCGGAGATAGTTCCGATGTCGGTCTTCCGCCGCCTGAAAGCCCCCATAAAAGTTCCGCTGTTCTGCCGTCATTTGATATGCGGACAATTCCAAGATTTTCTTCGGGATTGTATTGAACATTTCTGAAATGTTTTCCGGCGCCTGTCACAAGAAAAATTTTTCCGGATAATTTCTTCGCGTCAATATTTAGAGAAAAAGATCTGATAACATTATTAAGCGCGATATACTGCCCTGTTTCATTTTCACCCAGTAAGTAACTTATATTACCGGAATTACATTCGTCCCACCCCAGCCGGTACATATTTGAGGTTGTACGGATAATTTCAGTTAAAAAAGGCGCGTCAAAAATATTTTTCATAAAGATGATTTTATCAATTTACGCGTTTTTATAAAAGCGTTCTGTATAATTACGCAAATTTTTATCATTTATCCGATACTTGCCGTTTTAATAAAAATAAAGTATTTTACAGAATAACGCTTTCTGATTTTATGACTGACTTAACGCAAAAAATTATTAAACAGATTCTCGCTGTCCCAAAAGGTAAAGTTTCAAGTTATAGGGATGTCGCAGCCAGAGCGGGCCTTCCTAATGGAGCGCGGCAGACAGTTAGAGTTCTTCATACAATGTCGGAAAAATATAACCTTCCGTGGTATAGAATAGTCCGCTCCAACGGTACTATTGCGCTTGGCGAAGGAGCCGGAAAAGAACTTCAGATTAAACTCCTGCGCAGTGAAAAAGTAAAAGTATCTGAAGACGGGCGCATTGATATTGTCAAGTACGGTATTTAATAAAGAACTGTGAGGAAACCATGAGGTTTCCGAACAGGTTTAATGTTTCTTGACGAATCCGCTTTTACGTGTAAAAATAATGTATGGATTATACATTCTCTCAGGCGCTTACGGATATTTGCGAGCGCTGTCTTGTGTCTCCGGAACGTCCGCTGCGTTGTCTTATAATTGTAAACCCTGCAGCCGGAGGGTTTGTTATCAAATCAAGATGGTTGAAAAATATTAAAATACTAAAAGAATATCAGCAAAAGGCCAGTGCAATGCCAAAAAGGGAAATATATAAAAATATAGTTTTACATCTTACTGAAGGAAAAGGTTCAGCCAGCGAGATGACCAAATCATTCATTGACAGAGCCGAAAAGGATTCTGTGCCGTTTAACCTGGTAATCAGCGCAGGCGGCGACGGAACTCACGGAGAAATAATGCTTGCCGTCTATAACGCGCCGAACAGCGTCCGCGATAACATGACGGTGCTGCGTCTTCCGATGGGAACGGGCAATGACGGGGCTGACAGTTCGCATATGGATAAGGCGCTGGATCTGCTTTTGAATCCGGTTCATGTTGAATACGCGCCGGCAGTACAGTTAATTACATCAAAAAGCGGATCATCGAGCTGGAAAGGACAGTTCCTTGCTTTTAACATTCTCTCTGTAGGACTGGATGCGTATGTAACGCATATGACAAATAATATGAAGGAGAAAACACCTGGCGATTCATATAAATTATGGCTGGATATTGCCACATTATTTTATGAACGCAGGTATAAGGTAGATTATTTTGATGTTAAGGCTTTCGATAAAGACAATAAAGAAGTTATCTCCTTCAGAGAAAAACTTCTTCTTTTGGCAATGGGCGCATCAGGACACAGAACATACGGCTCGCAGCACAGAATTCTCCCCGACGATCGCAATGTCTGCGCTGTTAAGCAAATGCCGCTGTTTAGCAAATTGGCAATTAAAGGTCAGATAACCAAAGGCACGCATATTAATAATCCGCGTGCAATAATAATAAACGCGAATCGCGTGGAATTTACCGGACAGTACCCGGTACTTGCGCAGATGGACGGAGAAACAGCCCTTTTAAAACCTGATGATTTCCCGGCAATACTGGAGCTTACAAAACCTGTTATTCCCTTGTTAAAAACAAACAAATAACGCCGCTGTTAAAATCATAAACAAATTGTATAAGAAAGCAAAAAAACTTGACAAAAATATATTATTATATCAATAATGGTTAACTCATACGGCAGCTCCGTTTTGAGATGTGTAAATAGTAACCAGATTATTTGGAGGGGGAATGGCTGCTGCAGGCAAAAAAAAGAAGAAGGAACAGCCGATTGATCAGGATTTCATAGGGAAAATGGAAACTGCTCTCCTGGCCCTGAAGACCGAAATTGTTGATAATCTAATAACAAGCAATAAGGATTTCAAGGAAATAATGGACGGAGAAGAACCGAAGGATCTTGCTGATATCGCATCTGATGATATCGACAGGAAAATGATAGAAGCCATCGGCGTTCAGGAACTAAAACGGCTGAAAATGATTGAATCTGCCATTACCCGTATCAAACAGGACAGGTACGGTTCTTGCATAAAGTGTAATAAAAGTATTCCCCAGGATCGGCTTATTGCGATCCCGTATGCGTTAATGTGCATAGAATGTAAATCGGAAGAAGAACGCCGTAACCGGTAAAAAATGCGGGTTTGATATGAGAATTAAAATCTTCTTGTTATATTTTATTTTAGTTGTTTTTCTCGCTGCCGGTATCACCGGGTGCGTTTCTTCAGACAATAGTAAATCATCAAATCAAAATGTTCTGGAGCGTGGCAGAGAAGCATACATTGAAGAACCGCTTTTCATTGGATACGGAACCGAATATGCGCTTCCGGGGATTTTGACAATACCGAACGGCAGTATTCCCGATAAGGGGTTTCCTGCTGCGGTTATTGTACACGGATCAGGCCCGGTAGACATGGACGGGAGTGTATTTGCGTATAAGGTTTATTTTGATATAGCCGATTATCTTTCAGCTAACGGAATTGCCGTGCTGCGTTATGACAAACGAACATACGCATACGGGCAGAAAATGGTTGATGAACTTGGCGGCTCTTTAACGGTGTACGAAGAAACAATAGAAGACGCGCTCCTTGCCTCTGAATTATTAAAAGCTGATCCGCGCATAAATGAAAATAAAGTCTTCGTGATCGGTCACAGCCTTGGCGGAATGCTGGCTCCGAGAATCCAGACATCCGGTGCGGACTTTGCAGGGCTGATACTGCTTGCGGGTTCTCCCCGTTTCTTTCTGGATCTAAGCTATGATCAAAATGTTGACTATATCGAAAAAATGATGACAGGCGAAGAAAAAGAAAACGCTCTGGCTTCTCTGGCAGGGTGGGATGATATGGTAAATGCGATTGTTACCCTTCCGGATGATGCCGCTAAAATGGCCATGATAGAAAACGGTATGAGCGCATACTATCTGAAAGATCTGTATAACAATCCTGCCGCAAACTATATAAAAGACATCAAAGTTCCGTTTCTTGTTCTGCAGGGGTCTGATGATTTTCAGGTGAGAGCAAACGAGGATTATACGCAATATAAGGAACTGCTTTCAGGGCGTGATAATGTGACTTTTATTTTATATGAAGGGCTTAATCACATGTTTATAAAATCAACGACAGGCTATCTTGACGAGTATTATATTCCCGATAATGTGGATACTCAGGTTCTTAATGACATTGCAGACTGGATAAAACGCAATTAGCGGCGCAGTTGTAAGGAAAAGCGTATGCCAAAAAAAGCAATTGTATTACTTGCGGACGGTTTTGAAGATGTCGAAGCGGTAACACCCATCGACTACCTGAGCCGCGCCGGGGTTGAAGTTACCGCTGCGTCAATAACAGAGAATCTGACTGTAACAAGCAGATGGGGCAGAATTAGAATAACCGCCTGTGCGGCATTGGCTGATCTGGTAAAACAAAATGATAACAGCTGGGACGCAGTTATTCTTCCCGGAGGAATACCTGGAGCTGTAAACCTTGCGGCTTCCAAAGAAACAGGCGCGCTGTTAACAGAAACGGCTGCCGCCGGAAAACTGGTTTGCGCAATTTGCGCATCTCCCGCTTTGGTGCTTGCGCCTCTTGGATTAATAAAAGGCAAAAGATTTACATGCTATCCAGGACTTGAGGAGAAAGTAACCGGCAGTATATGGTCGGATGATCGCGTGGTCACTGACGGCAATATCATAACAAGCCGCGCTGCCGGAACCGCCGGTGAATGGTCAATCGCGATTATTAATAAATTAATTGATAAAGCCTCTGCAGATAAAATAACCGAAACTGTTTTACTCTGAAACCTTCTGCCCTGCTTTAATATCAGTTTTCCTGAGCGCCTTTGCAAGATTTTTTAATTTACCAATTTTTATATTCGTACCCGGTACTTTTAGAATTTCACGAGCTGTCTTGTTGCCAAATACTGCGCATTCGGAAAGGGATTTACCGCGTATCCATGCCGAAATAAAAGCTGCGCAAAAAGCGTCTCCGGCTCCGGTAGCATCCCGCGGAATGACAGTAAATGTTTCTTCATGATACACATTGCCGCCTGCTATAATAATCGCGCCGCGTCCTCCAAGTTTAATAATAATTATGGGAAACAGTTCTCCGTCGGTGATTATCTTCAGCATAGGACAGACATCGCGCAGAATAAAGGATTCTTTTTCTTTCTCCGAAGGGAACAGAACTTCATCGTTATTTTTTCTGATCGTATCGTAAAAAGCAATCGCCTCATCAGCGTTCATAAAAAGAAATAAAGGGAAATTACGGCTGTAGGTAAGGATTTCCTCCGCCTTTCTTTTAACCTGAAAAACAGATGCTGCGTCAAGAGCGACTGGTATTCCCTGTTTGCTTGCTTTAAGTAAAATATGCTGCACTAAAGAGCGGCGATCCAGAACATATCCGTCCAGCACAATAACCTCAGCGCTTTTTATCATATCAATGCTTATATTAGCTTCGGTCAGTTCAAGCGCCGCGCCTGGACTTGCCGCAAACCGCATTTCACCGTTAAGACTGCATGCAAAGCACAAGCCTGTTTTTTCATTTGATTTTTCAAGTAAAATGGAAACACCGGCATCTGTCATTTCCTTTTCAAAAATACTGCCCAGATCGTCCTGCCCGATACTGCCTGAAAACACTGTTTTCATTCCAAGCATGGCGGAAATCTTTGCGACATTCGCGGCTCCTCCGCCGGAGCATTTAACCGCATTTGAGAAATTAATCGAAAGCTCACGCAGAATCGATTCCGCTTGTTCCCGTTCAATATGCTGAACAGGTTCAAGGATGCCGTATTTTAGTGCGAAATTACTGTCAATATCAATAAACACATCGACAATCGGATTGCCGATACATAAGAGTTCAGTCTTTTCCAAGATTTTTTCCTTCAATATCACTATATTTGCATATAGACGATGTCAGCAGCCAGGCAGAAAGACGGGATTTGAGATCAGAGGACATGAACGTTGTTTGAAAGCTATGTGTGTTGTTGGTATATAGGTTTCGAACGAATATCTTTGGTCTCTAATCCCAAGCCTACCTCGGTCTGGCAATAATCCTTTCCAACTCAGGATTTTTCACTAAATCGCTCTTTAATCCTTCGGCTCTTCCCTTATTGACATAGTCCCTGCTCTGGAATGAGTATGTAAAGTGCGTATGCGTATCATAAGTGCCTTTCATGAGCGCGTATGCATCTTCCGTCATAACAAGTTCCTCGTCAGTGGGAATGACAAAAATCGGTATTTTGGACTCGCTCTTGCTGATACAGGTTTCTGTATTCCTTGTGCAGGAGATTCTATTCTTCTGCGGATCAAAAACCATTCCGATACCGTCAAGGCCGTCGAGATACTTCTCCCTCATAAACCACGCAAACTCGCCGACTCCCGCGGTGAGAACAAGTGCGTCTACTCTGCCGAGCACAGCCTGATACGCGCCTATATACTTTTTTACGTGATGGGCTTCTATATGCTGAGCCTGCAGCGCCTGTTTATCTCCGCCTACGGCCGCGGCCTGAATGTCGCGTCTGTCAGTATGTTTGCCGGTCAATCCCAGAAGCCCGGACTTTTTATTTAGGGCGTTTTCAATGTCAGAAACACTCATTCCTGTTTTACGCATCACGTAGAATGGGACTGAAGGGTCTACATCACCTGAGCGCGTCCCCATAACAAGGCCTTCCAGCGGAGTGATACCCATCGAAGTATCAAAAGAAAGCCCGTCTTTAACCGCATTAATCGACGCTCCGTTTCCGATATGGCAGATGATCACATTGGTTCTAAAAGGGTCCTGTCCAAGAAGAACCGCTGCGCGTTTTGCAGTGTAAAGGAAACTTGTACCGTGAAAACCATAACGTCGCACCTGATACTTTTCATACCATTCTGTCGGGACAGCGTACAAATAATTTTCGGGCGGCATTGTCTGATGCCAGGCCGTATCCATAATCGCGCAATGCGGCACATCGGGCAGCACTTTTTTGGCAGCCTCAATTCCCATTATGTTGGCGGGATTATGAAGCGGGCTTAAATCCTGCATTGCGGTAAACGCTTCCATCGCGGCATTATCTACAATTACGGATTTGGTAAATTTGTCGCCGCCGTGTACTACACGATGACCGACAGTCTTTATTACAGACATGTCATTTATAACGCCCATATCCCTGCTTGTCAGTATTTTTATAATAAGGTTAATCGCGTCAGTATGTGTAGGACAATCGTGATTAAGAACAACTTCTTCCTTACCCTTTGCCTTATGCGTTATGAATGAACCGCCGATAGTTACTTTTTCAACAATGCCTACAGCCAGAACATCTTTGGTTTCCCAGTCATAGACTTGATATTTTGCTGATGATGATCCGCAGTTCAATGTTAAGATAATCATTTTTTCCGCCTTTTATTTCATTTACTTATAACAGCTTAACATTGTAACATACCGCTGCAAATAAAAAAAGCGGTGTTTTACAGGGCTTACGCAGGGAATTTACAGCTACATTATTAGGTTCCAGCTTAAAAGTAACAGACGGGCAAATTCCTTTAAAGGACAGTCCGCCGCCTTCAATGGTATCCTTTTTTAACAATGCTTATGAGTCTGTTCAAGGTGAAGGTAATAAACCACCTGAAGTAATAGGAAATACAATCGGAGAATTACCGTTTTCCGATTATGGTTTTGGCAAAGGTAATATTACTCTGGATTATGCATACTATATGTTACCAATTGATATTGGTACAGCAGTAGAAATCTTATACAACTCATGGGGTCTCACCCAACAAACAAATAGTATACAGCGAGGATCTGCTTTCGCTTTCAATAAAGCTATAGATTTGAAGAAACTCTCACTGATTACCGGCTTGTTAAAAAAGGTGATACATCAGGAATATCAAACTGGAGGTGGGAGGGAGTTTCATGGTATAAGCCTAGTAAATGAATTTGTACAAATTCCAGTCTGGAATAAGGCGCCACTCAAGACTGGAATAAACAGCCGCTCTAAACAGAACTCTCTTTCCTTGACAGCGAGGCCGCGGAAATCAGAAAATTCCGGGTTTCCAATATGAACATTATGCTTTACAATTGATCAATGAATAACGAACAAACAAATAAATTTATCGAAAAGTACTCAAAACTCATGCTTGATCACGGAATGATCGACAATGAACTCTATATAAAGTACGAAGTTAAACGCGGTTTAAGGGATATCAGCGGGAAAGGCGTAATGGTGGGCCTTACTGAAATTTCTGAAATTGTTTCTTATGTAATGGAAGAAGGCGATCTTGTCCCGGCCGAAGGAAAGCTCTACTACCGCGGCATAAATATCGAAAAGCTTGTAAACGGATTTTTAAACGAGAACCGTTTTGGTTTTGAAGAAGCCTGTTTTCTTTTATTATTCGGACATTTGCCGGACAAAGAAGAATTCGCGGATTTCCAGGCGATAATCGAAGAACATTCCGAGCTGCCTGAATATTTCGTACGCGATACAATCATGAGCGCTCCTTCAAGAGATATGATGAACTCCCTTTCCAAAGGAGTGCTTACTCTTTACGCGTTCGATGACAATGCTGATGATATCAGTATAGAAAATGTTCTGATGCAGTCCATAAAACTAATCGCGCAGTTCCCCCTGCTTGCGGTTTACGGGTATCATTCGTACGCGCATTTTCATGACAATAAAAGCCTTATGATTCACCCGCCGCAAAAAGGAAAATCCATAGCGGAAAATATTCTTATAATGCTTCGCCCTGATTCAAGCTACACGGAACTTGAGGCAAGAATTCTGGATATCGCGCTTGTGCTTCACGCGGAACACGGAGGCGGCAATAACTCAACTTTTACAAACCATGTTGTCACATCTTCGCATACCGATACATATTCCGCAGTTGTCGCGTCACTGGCCTCTTTAAAGGGGCCGCGCCACGGAGGTGCGAATATCAAAGTTGTGCAGATGTTCCGTGACATGATGGAAAAAATTTCCGACTGGGACGATGATAACGAAATCAACGCGTATCTTGAAAAACTTCTCGGCAGGGAAGGCTTTGATAGATCCGGTTTAATTTACGGCATGGGGCACGCGGTTTATTCACTTTCGGATCCAAGAGCGAATATTCTGCGCAGTTTTGTTGAAAAGCTGGCGGCCGAAAAAGGCAGAACCGATGAATATAAACTATATTCAAAGGTAGAAATACTTGCACCGCAGATTATCGGAAAAGTACGGAAGATTTACAAAGGCGTCAGCGCGAATATCGACTTTTATTCGGGCTTTGTTTACAGCATGCTGGACCTTCCCGAAGAACTTTTCACGCCGTTATTCGCCATTTCGCGCATTTCAGGCTGGAGCGCTCACAGGCTGGAAGAGCTTGTAAACAACGGAAAGATTATTCGTCCCGGTTACAAGGCAGTTACAAAAAAGCAATCGTATATTCCAATGCAGGAAAGAGGATAAAAACATCAGGAGGCAGACATGATATCAGTCGCTGTTATAGGAACCGGAAATATTTCAGCTCAGCATATAGAAGCTTACCTTGCTTTTCCGCAGAGGTGCAAAATCACATATCTTGCAGATATATTCCCGGAAAAAGCGGAAAAGAAAAATAACGATTACAGGACAGGCGCGAAAGTAAGCGCGTCGCATAAGGATATTTTAAACGCTCAGGATATCGATCTTGTAAGCATATGCACTCCGCCTTTTTGCCACGCAGAAATCGCAATTGATTTTCTTAACGCCGGGAAAAATGTACTTGTAGAAAAACCAATGGCGGCTTCTTTACAGGAATGTGACGCGATGATCGAAGCCGCAAAAAAAAACGGAAAAATACTTTCGGTAATCGCGCAAAACCGTTTCCGCGATCCTGTTTACAACCTGAAAAAAGTTCTGGACACTCAGCTTATCGGAAAAATTGTTCACGCTCAGGTTGAATCTTTCTGGTGGCGGGCGCACTGCTATTATGACCTATGGTGGAGAGGCACATGGGAGAAAGAAGGAGGCGGCTGCACTCTTAATCACGCTGTTCATCACATTGATATGCTTTGCTGGATGCTCGGCCTTCCGAAAAAAGTGAGCGCTGTTATGAGCAACGCGGCTCACGACAACGCGGAAGTTGAAGATATTTCAGTTGCAGTCCTTCAGTACGACGGAGGTCTTTGCGCGAAAGGAGCGCTTGCCCAGGTGACAAGTTCTGTTATACATCACGGGGAAGAACAGCAGATTATTTTCCAGGGCGAGAAGGGCCGCATCTCATGGCCGTGGAAAGTTGTGTCTCACATCGGGCAGCCTAACGGTTTCCCCGCCGGAGAGCAGAACACTGCGCTGATAAATCAGTTAAATGAATTTTACGACAGCCTGCCGAAACTGAAATATTCATTGCACGCGGGGCAAATCGACAATGTGTTATCTGCAATTGAAAATACAGACAGCGGCGTAAAACCAATGATTGGCAGCGAAGACGGCAGAAATACGATAGAACTTATTACAGCAATTTACAAAGCCGGCACAGAACAGCGCGCTATAGATTTACCGGTTAAAAAAGGCGATCCGTTTTATACAGTTAGCGGCATGAAGGAAAAAGTTCCGCGGTTTTATGAAAAGACAGCATCTGTAAAAGAGCTTGAAGGAAACATCACTTTTTAAGGAGAAAATAATGTCAGAAAAAGCAGACGGAATGAATTACGCGCCGAAAGGAAAACCCGCGCCTGTGGTGAAAAAAGGCGAGTTTGTATTTGCTGCAATCGCGCTCGATCACGGGCATATTTACGGGCAGTGTAACGGATTGATCGAAGCCGGCGGAGTATTAAAGAGCGTATACGATCCTGATCCAAAAAAAGTGGACGCTTTTTGTAAAACATACCCGGATGTAAAGCGCGCGGCAAGCGAAGAAGAAATC
The DNA here is from genome assembly GCA_009787775.1 of Treponema sp. GTDB lineage: Bacteria > Spirochaetota > Spirochaetia > Treponematales > Breznakiellaceae > WQXQ01. The sequence continues at coordinate 46,623 of WQSQ01000004.1, read as the reverse complement.
TTAAACGACAAGGAAGTTATCCTTGCGGCAGGAGCGGCGGTAACATCGGAGCGCTGCGCGCTTGGGTTACGCGTCATGTCGGCGGGAAAAGATTATTTTACAGACAAAGCGCCGCTTACCACGCTCGATCAGCTGGAAGCCGCGAAGGCAAAAGTGAAGGAGACCGGAAAAAAGTACATGGTCTATTACAGCGAACGACTTCATGTTGAAAGCGCAGTTTTCGCAGGGCAGCTTATTGAACAGGGAGCAATCGGCAAAGTGATACAGGTACTAGGTCTTGGCCCTCACAGGCTAAACGCGCCGTCCCGCCCTGAATGGTTTTTTAAAAGAGATAAATACGGCGGCATATTATGCGACATCGGAAGCCATCAGATTGAACAGTTTTTATTTTACTCAGGCGCGAAGGACGCGAAAGTTGTACACAGCCAAACCGCCAATTACAATAACCCGCTATATCCTGAACTTGAAGACTTCGGAGACGCAACACTTACAGGCGACAACGGAGCGGCTCACTATTTCCGCGTTGACTGGTTTACCCCTGATGGTCTGCAGTCATGGGGAGACGGCAGATCATTTATTCTTGGAACCGAAGGTTTTGTAGAACAGCGCAAGTACATGCAGTTAGGTGAAAAAAACAGCAAGGGCGGCAACGTATATCTTGCAAACGGAAAAGAGGAAACTTTCTTTAATGTTGAAGGAAAAGTCGGCTACCCCTACTTCGGCCAGCTGATACTCGACTGCCTGAACCGCACGGAAAACGCCATGACCCAGGAACACGCGTTTAAAGCCGCTGAATTATGCGTCCGCGCACAGATGCAGGCTGTAAGGATTAAATGAAAGATGGTGTACAGGAGTTACTGTTTCAGTCCCGCAATGATTTCAGAACATGGTTACGTGAAAACGCACAAACAAGCGGCGGCGTATGGCTGATATTCGGCAAAACAAGGGAGCTGGTTTCATTAAAAGCAAATGACGCTTTGGAAGAAGCGCTTTGTTTTGGATGGATAGACGGTCAGATGAAAAGCCTCGATAAAACGAGATATATTAAATATTTCGCAAGGCGCCGCCCAAAAAGCTCATGGTCAGAAAAAAATAAAAAGATCGCACAAACGTTAATTGAAAAGAAATTAATGACAAAATCTGGTAAAAAAGCAATTGAAAACGCAAAAAAAGACGGTACATGGGATTTCGGTAAAAGCTCTTCCATAAACGACGAACAGGTTGAAGAATTAATAAAAAAACTGTCAGGAATATCACCTGCGTATGAAAATTTTATTAATATGTCCCGCTCTGTAAAATTAACATACACCAGAAGATATTTTTCATTCAAAAGCGAAGAAACGCGTCAGCGGGATTTTTTAAAGATTGTTGAGCGCCTGAATAATAATTTGAAACCTATGTAAAAATTATACATTTCTTAAGTTGTTTCGTCTGGAATTTACAAAACGAGAAAAATCGTTTATGTTTTTTACTGTTATTTTGTCAGGAAAAATTTCCACTCTTCTTTGATTGGCAAAGTGACCCAATATTTCTTTTGCTTCATTTGCGCTCATTCCGGCCCAGTGAGCAACGCCTTCTACAGTTGTTTTAAATTCACGTTTTTCGCTTGTTTTATCTATATCTGACTGGGTTTCGTCCAGCATGAGAAATACATCCGCAATTTTTGCCTGGGGTTCAGCGAGAGTAAGGATCATGAAACGTCTTTTGGAATCATATATCCTTTTGCAGAACATTTTTAAAAGCTTAAGAGCAATCTGCGGATTTCCCAAAAGGAGAATCTCAAAATTCTGCGAGTTAAATTCAAGTACTTTTACTTCGTCTAACGCAATAGCGGTCGCAGAGCGCGGTGAGTTTTCCAGAATAGCCATTTCACCGAACATTTCTGACGGATTCAGAATATCAAGCGTTCTTTCAATTTCTCCTGCAAGTTTTACAAGCTGAACTCTGCCTGACTGAATAAGGTAAAAAGTATCGCCAATCTCGAACTCAGAGAAAATTATATCGCCTTTCGGAAATGTTCGTGAAAAACGGCCGAATGCGGCCAGGTCCATAGCCATTTTACGCTCCCAGGGTGCCTAGAGCCCTTTTTACTTTCTCTATTATTACATCATCTCCGCCCATTGAAATGATTTTTTTGTAGAAAGCTGTTGCTTGATCTTTTCTGCCGATTTTTTCATTGCACTGGCCGATTATATACATGGTTTCTAAAAAGTCCGGATGTTTTGGATATTTTGTTACCATATTTGTTAAGTACGTCAGACTGTCTTCGTATTTATCCATGAGGAACATGCAGCGGCCGATTTCGAAAGACGCTTTTGAAATCCATTCCTGATCAGTGCCGGAATCAACAATAAATTTGAACGATACGAAAGCTTCCTGATATTTTCCCTGCGATACAAGGCTTACAGCGTCATAATAGGTCTTTGTTATTTTTTCTGCATCTACTTTTGCCGACTGTGCTGCAGGAGAGGGAACAGATTTGCTGACAGTAACACCCGGCCCTTTTCCGTCACCGTAACGCGAAAGCGCATTTTCAGCTGTTTCAAGATTCTTTGATGCTTGAACAGAGTTTTTCCCAGACGGATAAAATGTCAGATATCGGCTGAATACATGTTTAGCGTGGGAGAAGCGCTTGTTTTTCAGATAAAACTCACCAACGCTGAAAAGACCGTCAGCGGGAGACGCTTCTTCCTTTGCCATAATTTTAGATACCTGCTTATGGACACGCCTCATCTGATTGGAAAAAACCTTAAGCATCTTCATAACAATTCTTGAGTTAGCCATTGCTACATTTTCAAATTCCGGTACTGTGAAAGCCATTACAGTTGTATCTGAAAGGGCGACAGCGTTTTCTTCGCGGGGATAGCGGCCCAATGCAGATTTTACACCAAAAAATTCACCTGGCTGTACAGGGTCTCTTACATCAGATCCTGTTTCAAGATCCTGATAAACAAGGCTTACTTTTCCTGTTTGCAATATATATATTTTATCTGCAGGATCGCCATGGAAATATATTAAAGAACCTGAACGGAATTGAACTGGCTTCGGCATTACACTTCTTCCTTGCCGGAATCCTTCATTGTAATTTTCGTATCTGGTTCAAAAGGCATGTAGTCAAGCTTCTTTTTAAAACCGATTTTTATTCTGGCTTCATTATAGAGACCTGCAGGGTCCCCGAGTACAAATACTGTTCTGTTTCCAACCTTAATTTTTGTATACCCGCGGGGAAGGTCGTTTTGTTTTATTTTCGCATTATTGAAAACATCCAGAAACCGCATTTCTCCGTATATTGGTTTTCCTGCCAATATAAGTAATTCGATATCTTTCATCTCTGCGTTAACAAGGTTTTCATGCGGATCGTCATGCTTTGCTTTCAGAACCAGAACATCACCCAACATACCCTCATTCAAAGCGCCGATTTTATCCTGCATCCAAAATGCTTTTGCCGCGTTAACTGTAACCATCTCAAAGATTTTTTTTGCGCAAAGATCCTCACCGTAGAGTTTCCGGTATAATTCTCTGTCATATTTCATCTCTGCAAGAAGGTTAGCTGATCCTGTCGCCGAAGAATCTGTTCCAATTGTAACATTAACTCCCGCTTTAATCATTTTACGGATTTTTGCGGTTACATTAAACATAAACATGTTAGAATGGCCGCACCATGAGATACTGGCACCGGCTTTGGCGACCTTTTTGATATCTTCATCATTAAAAGCAATACAATGAACAAACAGACAGTTCTTGTCCAGTATATTTATTTTCTCCAGTATATCAATACTGTCCATTGCCTCTTGATCAAAACCTTCGCAAAGATGAGTGATAAAAGGCCATTTATTTTTTACTGCTCTCTTGTGTTCAATTTCTATGCCGTCGCCCCATTTAAGGTCATATGAAGTAGTTTCATGAGAAAGGCAGTATTCCTGAATGGCCCTGATTGGCAGAGTCGGCAGCAAGTGTTTATTTATTTCGTGCGGAAAATGATCATTTACTGTCGTTACGCCAGAGAAAAGACATTTATAACCTGAAAAAGCGTAAAGATCCTCTCTTGTTAATTTTGAACGTTCCTGGAATGTTTTTGACGCTTTTAAATCTTTATCCCATGGCAGCCATGTCAGGTAGAACTCTCCTTTCTTTGGCCCCACAGGCGGACGATAATTTCCCTGTAAATGATCGTGTGTATTTATAAGAGACGGATAAACATATGATTTTTTATTTAAGTCGATTCTTACTGATTTATCTTTTTCGCAGCTGTCCGGTGAAACAATCTTATCGCCTTTAATTCTCAGATTGCCGGTGTATGTTTTTTTCCCCGGTGAAACAATTACTCCATTTGATAAGGTGTATTCAAACACTTGAAAACCGTCCTTTAAAAACATCAATTTTATATAAAAACATTCGATGTCTCAGCTCAGTTTCAGGTTTCTTAAATGAGCCCAATAAGGCGAACCATCCACGCGCCGTTTGTGAGTCCGATACAGTAAAACTCCCGGATACTACTATTCTAGGATTTATGACCTAAATAATCAATGATTTTGGGATATTCTTCAAATAAATATCTGTAAAAATTGTAGTTTTATCGGGCTTCTGCCCGATAAAACCGCTTAACCGCTGCAAAACTAACCTGGTTTTACAAACAGCTGGTTATTTAGTAAATATTTGATACAATAATCCCGGATGGTTGATCTACATACGCATTCTAATTTTTCTGACGGTGAATTAAGTCCTGATATGCTTGTAAAGAAGGCTGTTAAACATGGGCTGCGATCTATTGCCCTTACTGATCATGATACCGTCAAAGGGCTTGAATACGCTGCTGAAGAAGCGGATGCATTTAATACAGCATTGCATCCTGATGAAAATAATAAATACTTTCATTTCATTCCCGGAGTAGAAATCAGTATAAACTGGACAGGCGGTAAATCATCGAGCGGAGTTGTACACGGCGCTCCGGGACTTGGTCCTGGCGGGGAGTTTCATCTTCTTGGACTCGGTATAAAGTCGCCAACGCACTCTTTTTTGACTGCTGTTGACGGATTGGCTCGCCGAAGGGAGATCCGTAACCTGAATATTCTTGAAAGAATGATCGAACTGAGTTTAATTAATACGCAGGAACGGGAATCGGCATGGAAGGACCTTGTAAGTATTTCAAACGGACATTCACTGGGACGGCCTCATTTTGCAGCTTTTCTTGTAAAGCGAAGACTTGCAAAAAATATAAATCATGCGTTTGACCGCTTTCTGGGAGTTGGTAAACCATTATATGTTCCCAAGGATGGGTTGGTTTTTGAAGAGGCGGCCGCGCTTATATATGAATCCGGCGGAATCCCTGTTCTTGCGCACCCAATCTCACTTTATGTAGCATGGGGACGGCTTCCCGATTTAATAAAGGTACTAAAAGATATGGGACTTGCCGGCCTTGAAGCATGGCACCCTACTGCCAAAGCCAGCTCCTGCCGCCGTCTTGAAACATTAGCGCAGTCTCTTAATCTTTATGTCACAGAAGGAAGCGATTTTCACGGTTCACTGCGCCCCGATCGCAGACTTGGCTTTTCAAGCAAAGGGCGGAAAATCAGCGATGCGGTTCTTGAAGCGATACCTGCATTGAAATAATATCCCATGGATCATCTCCCAATCGCCTGTGCTGAATTGCTTCCAGAATATGTTCAGTTTCAATTACATCTTTACATTCCAAATCTGCAATAGTTCTTGCTGTCCTTAGTATTCCATGATAGGCTCTGCCTGATAGTCCTAATCTGGAAACCGCTGTATTATAGGCATTTTCCGCTCTTTCGCTCATTGGGCACATGGAAGAAGCTCTGTTTGCGGGAATCATGGCATTTCTTCTGATTCCTGTTCCTTTGAAACGGCGCCTTTGTATTTCAATAGCCTTTTTTACCCTGGCAGCAATTATTGCGCTTTCGGAGACTGCGTTTTCCCTGCCGCCTGATGAAAGCTTGCCGCTCATTTCTTCTATCTTCGGCGGAAGGACCGCTGCTCTTATTTCTATCCTGTCAAGGAGAGCGCCGCCGAATTTTCGCCAATAACGATTGATTTCTTCCGGCGAACATAAACACACGCCTGAGTTTTCGCTCATACCAAGTTTTCCGCAGCGGCATGAGTTTGCGGCTAATAAAAGCTGAAATTCCGCAGGAAACCTTAAAAACCCGTCCGCTCTTGCAATGCTTATTACCCTGTCTTCCAGCGGTTCACGGAGAGCCTGAAGTACATTTATTCTGAATTCGGGAGCTTCGTCCAGAAAGAGAATACCATAATGCGCAAGACTGATTTCTCCAGGGCGCGGATTTCTGCCTCCTCCAAGAATACCTTCGGCGCTTGCTGTATGATGAGGAGAGCGGAAAGGCGGACATGTAATGAGGCGATCAATAAAACCGCCGTTATTGCTGTTAGGACCAGCAAGACTGTGAAGGCGCGTTACTTCCACTGCTTCATTAGAAGATAAAGGCGCCATTATCGCAGGAAGACGTCTTGCAAGCATTGTCTTTCCTGCCCCGGGCGGCCCGAAGACAAGTACATTATGGCCTCCTGCGGCGGCGATTTCCAGCGCTCTCTTATAATTTACCTGTCCGCGGATATCGGAAAAATCTCCTGTTGTTCCCATGTTTATGTTATCGATACCTGTAATTTCAGTAAAGTTGCCGCTTTCAGGCAGTACACCATTTTCATCCCTGATAACAAGCGCGTGTACTGCTGCCTTAAGGCTTTCCGCTGCTGTAAACCGTGCGCCTTTCTCTTTTAATATCGCCGCTTCTCCTGAGTTTTCGGCAGGGACAATGTACTCGGTTATTCCTTCGGTAAGCCCGGAAGCAATTGCCGCAAGCACACCGCGTACAGGACGTATTCTTCCAGACAGCTCAAGTTCGCCCATTACAAGCAGGTTCCCGGAAATTGACACAATACCAGCTGCTGCCATTACAGAAAGCGCAATTGGAAGATCTAGAGCAGCTCCGTCTTTTTTTAACCCAGCCGGCGCGAGGTTAATCAATATCCTGTCCTGCGGAAAATCAAAGCCGGAATTCCTGAACGCCGCTCGTACCCTATCCCTCGCTTCCCTTACAGCTCCCTCTGCAAGCCCCGAAATGTCAACACCAGGGATACCTCTTCGTATGTCGGTCTCAACTCGTATAATGATTCCGTCCGCTCCGTAAGGCATGTAGGCAAATACGCTCATAAGATGCTCCTTTATTCTAAAATTCTATCTTTCTTGTCTCTTTAGGTTTTCTGATTAAATTATTCAAGGTAATAATTATTTCATTTACCCGTTTGTCATTTTTATCCATGGATTTATCCTCCAAAAAGAGTTCTTCTCCGGAAAACGGAAAAGGGGTACCTATATATGGGACAAAAGAGGAATTTTGCATGACCGAAAAGAATGAAATTGATTTTTTCTGTTTTTTACGCGTTACTTATTGATATTCTCACATGGAAGAAAGCTTAACCTTCTCCTGTGCGCCTTTATGTGTTTTTGCGGTAAATACTTTCCGGATACCACCAAACAAGTCCGCAACAAACAATATCAAGCCCTGACGGGAACTCGCGTCAAGGCTAGGTGTGGGATCGCGTCAAGCATTGGTGTAAGATCGCGTCAAGCATTGGTGTGAGATCGCGTCAAGCCTTGGTGTAAGATCGCGTCAAGGCTTGACGGCAGTCCTATACATACGCGGACGACGGTATTTTTAAAAGAATAAATCGTTAGCCAGTGCTGTTTAAATTGCTGACTGTGCTTTTTAAACAGCATTTTCGTCCATATTAGCTTCCATATTAAAAAGGAGAGTTTGAATATTATCAAGGCGCTCCAGAATGGTCGATATTTCTGCGGCTTGTTTTAATGCTTCCTGTTCATTTTTGCTGGGCAGCTGGCCTGCTATAGCTCCGCAGGCTTTGCAAATTACAGGGTTCCAGACATTGTTATCCGGCATTTGAACCGGTTTACATATAAATTCTGTTCCTTTGCATGTACAGGTTGGATTCGCTTCCATAAAGTCTCCTCTTTTTATTCAGTTTATGATTTTATTATAATTGCTTTTAGGGAAAAATCAATCACACGCTGCGCGGTTTGGCATTAATAAAAAAGATGTTATATTTGAATAAAGCGTAAAAGCTGTAAGGACGGTGTTGGTGAATGTTAAAATAATGCCCGGCTTTTCGGGCGGCAGGATAAAGGCTATTCCCTCAAAATCGCAGGCACACAGGGCTCTTGTCTGCGCAGCGCTGGCAAAGTCGCCTGTTCATATCGAATGTGACGGTGAGTCCAAAGACATCACAGCTACTATAACCTGTCTTTCCGCGCTGGGAGCGGATATAAGGCGCGCTCAGGGCGGCTGGACTGTGAAGCCTTTAGATCGCAGCCGGAACGGCAGCGCTGCTACGCTGCCTTGCGGGGAGAGCGGAAGCACATTTCGTTTTCTTCTGCCTGTTGTATGCGCGCTGGGGTACAAGGCCTCTTTTATTCTGGAAGGGCGGCTGCCTGAGCGCCCTATATCCCCTCTGTATGAAGAATTAATAAAGCACGGATGCACTCTTTCTCCGCAGAAGGCCAATCCGTTTAACGCAGAAGGTAAATTATCCCCGGGTAATTATTCGCTCGATGCCGGCGTATCGTCTCAGTTTATAAGCGGATTATTATTTGCCCTGCCCCTACTTGACGGAGACAGCTGTCTGCGTCTCTGCGGGCAGGTGGAATCGTTTCCTTATATTGAGCTTACCATGTCGATGCTTAATACATTCGGCGTAAAGGCTGAGTTTAAAGATAATGCCTTTTTAATACCGGGCGGACAGGTTTATAAATCCGCAGACGCTGTTCATGTAGAAGGCGACTGGTCAAACGCCGCGTTCTGGCTGGTTATAGGAGCGCTGGGAGAAAACGGCGTTACCTGCGAAGGCCTTGATTTACAGTCAAAACAGGGCGACCGCGCGGTTACTGACATCCTTGAACTGTTCGGAGCGCAGGTGGAAAAGAACGGCAGCCGCGTGACTGTACGCGGCGGGGAACACCGCGGTAAACACCTCCGCGGTATAGAGATTGACGCGCGCGACATCCCCGATCTTGTGCCCGTACTTGCTGTTGCCGCCGCTGCCGCTAAAGGAACTACCATTATCCGCGGAGCGGGACGTCTTCGCGGCAAGGAAAGCGACAGACTTGCCGCAATATCATCTGTACTTAACGGGTTGGGCGCAGATGTACGTGTAGCAGAGGATGGGCTGCTTATAAAAGGCGGAACCGCTCTTACAGGAGGAGAGGTTTCTTCCTGGGGAGATCACCGCATTGCGATGGCCGCTTCTGTCGCTTCGGTTTTATGTGAAGGGCCAGTTGTGATTCAGGGAGCGGATGCCGTAAATAAATCATATCCCGGATTTTTTAACGACTTTCGCTTGTTGGGCGGACTGGTTGAAATAATTATTGACTGAGGCACAGATATGGTACCCTGTAAAAAGAATATTGCGCTGATTGGCATGCCAGGCTGCGGAAAAAGCACTGTTGGAAAACGTCTCGCCAGGCTAATGAAGTGTCCCTTTGTTGATATTGATAAATTGATTAAAAAGGCCGCGGGAAAGAGCATTCCGCGGATATTCGCCGAAGACGGAGAAGAAGCGTTCAGGCGTCTTGAGACGGAAATACTTGGCAAAGAAGCTGTAAAAAGCGGAGTTGTAATCGCTACAGGCGGAGGTGTTGTAACAAGGGTAGAAAATTTGGATATTCTCAGGCAAAATTGCCTGATTGTTTATTTAAAACGATGCCTTGCAGAGCTTGCTACTAAAGGCCGGCCCCTCTCCGGCAGTGTTGGAATTGAAGCACTCGCAAAGCAGCGGCTGCCGTTATATGAAGCGTGGAGCGATTATAACGTTCATGTTGATAAAAGCCCGCAGGAGATCGCGCTGCAGATTTTAAAGGCAATGGAATAAGCGATACTGTACGCTTGTTATGGCATGGTTTGTCCATTGAGTTTTTTCAAAGCAGGCCCGTCTTCATTACCTCTTGCTCATCCGGATTCTGCGCTCTTTTACCAGCGCAAGCCTGTTTTCTAATTCAACTGCCTGACTTCTGCCAATCATAGCCTTTAAATCATTAAGGCTTTTTTCAAATTGATCGATACGATCCATAAGAGAGACGCGGTTCTCAATGAAAAGTTCCGTCCACATGGGAGCGTTGAGCATAGCGATGCGGGTAAGGTCTTCGAAGCTGCCGCCGCCAAACCGGGTAATTTCCGTATCGCTTTCGCAGTCAATTAACGCAGCGGCAATAACATGGCATAACTGACTTGTAAAAGCTATTTTGCGATCATGCTCCGCGGGCGTTACCTGCGTTATGCGCGAGAAACCCATTTGGTAGATTAATTGTTTTATAAACTCAATATTTTCCGGTTTATTAGGCGCAATTGGAGTCAGAATATAATTCTTTCCGTTAAAGTTACACAGCGCTGAATTGCTAAAGCCGCTCTTTTCTGCGCCTGCCATCGGGTGTCCAGGAATAAAATCGATATTATCATCGTATCCGCCTGATGCGCTTTCTCTATATTTGCAAAATTCCCGTGCGGCGGCAGCAATGCTTTCTTTTGTTCCCGCGATATCTGTAATGAGGCAGCCTCTTTTAAAAGAATCTTTCCATTGTTCAAGAAAACCTGGTATCGAAGACGGGTTCAGACAAAGAAAAACAATATCGCATAATGAAAGCATTTCCCCGGCACGGGATGCCTCAAAGCTTTTTCCGGTAAGTCCTGCCTGCATCGCTGTATTCAAAGAATCATTGTCCCTGTCGCAGGCAAAGAGGCGCTGCTGCGTAACGCCGCACTTTTCCCTAAGCGCCGCTGCTATTGCTCCGCCCATTAAACCTAATCCCGCAATACCGATATTACAATCACTGATATTTTTTTGCATTTTATTTCATTCTTTTAATAATTTCAAAACAGGCCCTTGCGCTGTGATATGGACATTTCCAGAAACAGGCTTTGGGCATTTTTGTATCCGGCGTGTCGTCAGCAAATAGTTCATTATGCCATTCGCCGCCTGTATTATCCGCAAAATAATTTTTAATATATTCCCAAATACTGTTCGCTGCGTCAAGGTATTTTTGCCTGCCGGATAATTCATAAGCGTTATAAAACCCTGCAACGGCTTCAGCCTGCGGCCACCATTCTTTTTTTGTACGGATATTTCCGTTTTCATCGCAGCCGCTGATTAATCCGCGGGAAGTAACGCTGTTTTCAGGTTTACCATCTTTATATTCAAGAACGTCTTTAAAAATGACATCAGCAATTGTTATTGCTGTATTTCTTGTTTCATTTATCAGGCTTTCATCGCCGACTGCCAATGCTGCTTCATACATCAGCCAGCTTCCTTCGATATCATGTCCGTAAGAGACTTCATTGGATAGAGAGCGCCATTCCATATCAAAGAACAATTTAAAATGGAAAGCGCGGCTAACAATTTTATCCAGCGTTATGCGCAACAAATCCTTAAGCGCATTTTTTATCTGCGCATTCCCGCTCTCTGCGTTCGCACGCAAAAGAGTTGTGTACGCTTCAAGAACATGAAGGTTTGTGTTCATGGATTTTGGGCAGTTTAAATCCTTGTCACTGAGTCTGAAATCGTCAATGTTGTTCCAGTCACGAGTGCGCGCTTCAATATAACCGCCTTCCAATCCGTCAAGTCCATGTTTCTCCAGTGTATTGAAAAGAGACATGGCAAGTTCAAGAGATGATTGATCGCGGAAAGCAAGATGATATTCGCTCAGCGCGTAAACAGCGAATGCTATGTTGTAAAACTGCTTTCTTGTCTGAATTGGACTTCCTTTATAATCAACAAGCCAGTAAATACCTCCGTAATCATAATCATAAAAAGCTTTTAATAAATAATCCCTCGCATGAGCTGCATAGGCTTTACAGGAATCGTCCTTAAATAAATTATACGCAGCGGAAAATGTCCATAAAATCCTTGAATTTAGAATACCGCCTTTGTCGGCGGTTTTATTAATTCTTCCGTTAAAATCAGCTTCGCCGTAAAAACCGCCGTATTCGCTGTCGATCATACCCTTCCAGAACGGAAGAATATTCTCCATGACCATTTGTTCAGCTTCCTGCTTGTTTAACATAACACCCCCATGCTTATCTAATAATAACATACTTTACAAGGTGACATTGCCCTGAAATTTGTATATATTTGATATAAGGATATTGCCTTGTTAAATATCTGACGGAGAGTCAAGCATTGAAAACACTTCGCCGTATTTGGGCGGAATATATTAAATGGCGGAATTGCTGGGACGAGCTTTGCAAACGTTGCGGCAAATGCTGTTATCAGCGATCGCTTTCCGATTCTCGCGATGTTGTTATTGATTATTATTCTCCGTGCGAAAATTATGACGAGAAAACCTGCCTGTGCCTAGTTTTTGAGGAGCGTTTCAAAAAATGCAACCACTGCGGAAGCGTAAATCTTTTTAACGTACTATTTAACCCTCTGCTGCCTCCGGAATGCGCTTACGCGCAGACATTCAGGGTATGGAAAAAATAAAATTATGATTTTATATTTAGGAGTTTAAAATGAAAACGGCTGTTATTTATTACTCGGAACATCACGGCAATACCAAGAAATTGCTTGACGCAATTGCGAAGGCTGGAGATGTTACATTGATAAATGCATCAAACAATCCTGATACATATCTTTCGGTATATGAATTAATCGGTTTTGCGTCAGGAATCTATTTTTCCAAGTTTCATGATTCTGTGCTTCAGTTTGCCAGGAAGAATCTTCCGCAGGGCAAGAAAGTATTCTTTATTTATACCTGCGGCGCAAAGGGTAAAAAATATTTAAATACAATTAAACAGATCGCGGAATCAAAAGACTCGCAGATTCTCGGTGATTTTAGCTGTCCGGGATTTGATTCATTCGGACCGTTCAAACTCATCGGCGGAATAGCCAAAGGACGCCCGAATGAGAAAGACATGGAAAACGCTGTGAGTTTTTTTAGAGAAATCTGCAGTGAAAAAAACTTGAAAACTTGAATAAGAATGAGTATATAAAACAGCTGAAAAGCCTCATTAAAAAATATCATCCCGATTTATGTAGTAGCGGTTTTTTGGAATCAATGTACAATGAGATTACAAAAGTATTAGTTAATAAATTAAATGAGATTAAAGCAGACATTAATACCGATAAAATAGATTTTAATAATAACAAAGACAAGGATCAGGATTATGTTTTTTATAAATTAGGCGTGAAATATTACAGAAATATCCATCCTGATAAGTTTTATAAAAGAAATAATGATTCAACATATGAAACAAAGACATATGATGAACTTGTTTCCGTGTTAAATAAAATATATTTATCTTTCAATTTGTCGGAATTTTATTTTAATAAAGTAATCAGCAGGTATCCGCAATCCCCGTATTATGAAGATTCAAGGGCAAAAATTGAATTGTTAAAAAAACTGTATAAAAGTTATGAGAACGCTGCTTTGGATGAAAAGAAAATAATTAACAATGAGAAATTTATTAGTGAAATGGGATTGAATATATTATAATGGACTTGTTCGACAACTCGGTAAGTTGTCTCACAAGTCTCTGCATTTTTCGGGCTAAAGCCCTGCAAAATGCCATTTTTATAAGGTAGTTGTTCGATAAACTGAAGTTATCGAACAACTCTAATAAAAAATGGGGTATGATTAGCGTATGGGTTATTTAGAAATAATTATTATCGCTGTCGGACTGTCAATGGACGCGTTCGCTGTTTCAATAACTTTAGGTTTAAGCGTAAAAACCCCAAAACTCATTGAGTACCTAATTCCCGGTATTTTTTTCGGTTTTTTTCAGGCGTTAATGCCGTTTATTGGCCATTTCGCAGGTTCTTTATTCGCCGGTAAAATAAACGAGTTTGATCACTGGGTAGCTTTCCTGCTTCTTTGTTTAATCGGCGCGAATATGATAAAAGACAGTTTTTCCAAAGAAGACGCCAGGGAGCCGGCTTCATTTCAACTAACAAAAATGCTTCTGTTGGCAATAGCGACCAGTATCGACGCGTTGGCTGTCGGAATTACATTTGCTTTTTTTCAGGTTAATATTTTCGTTTCTATATTAATAATTGGCTTAACTACCTTTTTTATCTCGATAGGAGGCGTAAAAATAGGGAACCTGTTCGGGATGAAATTTAAAAGCAAAGCTGAGTTTATAGGAGGCGCTGTTCTTATTTTGCTCGGAGTAAAAATCTTAATTGAACATTTATTTTTTATGTGATTTCACTCGTACCTTAACGCTTCAATCGGATAGAGTCTCGCCGCTTTCAGCGCCGGATAAAATCCGAAAATAACCCCGACAAGAGCGGCGAAAAGCGCTGAAACTGCTACAATCAGCGGATTTATTAACGTAGGTATTCCAATGTCGTACAACACTCTGCACGCGAGAAAAGCAAAACCGATTCCGATAACGCCGCCTATAAGGCTTAATATTACAGACTCAGTGAGAAATTGAAAAAGAACATCGCTTCTGCGCGCTCCCACCGCCATTCTGATGCCTATTTCGCGGGTGCGCTCTGTAACAGAAACAAGCATAATGTTCATGATGCCAATGCCGCCTACAAGCAGAGAAATTGCGGCAATTGCGGTAAGAAGCCCTGTCAGGATTCTTGAAGTTTCAGAGGCTGTATTAATTGTGTTGGTCTGATTCGTGACCGCGAAATCGGAGTTTATTCCGTCAGGAATTTGACGGGATTCGCGGAGAAGAAGTTCAATCTCTCTTTGCGCAGCTTCCATGAATTCATTTCTAATTACGCTTACTACAATGTGGTTGGCAAACGGCGAATTGTTAATTCGGGTCATTGCGGTGTCCATCGGAATAAGGACTATGTCGTCTATATCTCTTCCGTCTATATCAGTCCCTCTTGTTTCCAAAAGACCGATGACAGTAAAATAAACATTTCCGATCCGCACCTGCTGTGAAATGGCTTTCTCATCGTCGCTAAATAGATTTTTCGCAGTAGTGCGGCCAAGGACCGCCACTGTACTGCGGGCTTCCAAATCATCATCGTTAAAGAAATAACCTGAATCGACAGCCATGTTACGTGCAATAAGGAAATCCGGCTGCACGCCCTGCAGCCTGACACGGGCGCTTCCTTCTCCTCCAATCAGTGTGATTTCACTCTGGACAACGCCGGAAACCGCCGACGCGTATGTCGCTTCCTCTTTCAGTTTATCAATGTCTTCTTTGCTGAAGGAACTTCTTCGGGTATATGTAGACTGCGCGTTGCGGGCCGGCGGCCTATGGTTAATCTGCAGCAAGTTAGTCCCCATAGCGCTGATTCTATCCTGAATGGCGCGCTGGGAGCCTTCTCCCATTGCGACCATAACGATTACTGACCCTACGCCGATAATAATGCCCAATGAAGTCAGAAGGCTTCGCATCCTGTTGCGAAGGATTGAACGAAAGCAGTTGAGTATTTGCTGGAATATATTCATTTAAAGCCTCTCTCTCGAAATTACCTGTTTGCCTTCCAGATCGAGAGTTGATATGATCTCTGTTTGAGAACTTGTACTGATACCGGTCTGCACCTGTATTACTTCAAGTTTGCCTTCGTCGTTCATGTACCAGATATTGCGGTAGACAATGGCTGCGCGCGTTCCACCGCCTGACGGTGGTAAAGGCGCAGGTCTTGAGCGTGCTCCTGTTAAAAGTCCGGCTAAGCCGGAACTTGAACTCTGTGAAGCGCCTCTGTCCGAGAGCGTCTGTATACGCGCTTCTATCGCGGTTTGCTGCTGCTCTTCATCCATGTTCGCAAGGCTTGCGATAAATTCCATTTCTTCAATTTGATCCGAGCTTAAACCTGACGGCTGATAACGCAATGCCGCGTTGGCGACAACAAGAACATTTTCGCTTTGCTGAACAACGAAATTTACAGCGCATGTCATTCCCGGATACAATACGCCGTCATGATTTTCAACAGCGATTTTAACGGTATAATTAACCACATTACTTGATACAACGGGAATCATTCCGATATTTTCCACCGTTCCTGTAAACCTGCGGCCGGGCAGACTTTCCAATGTAAAGCGTACTGCCTGTCCCCTATTAATTGAAACAACGTCAAGTTCTCCCACAGAAGCTGTAATTTGCATTTCACTCAGGTTCTCCGCAAGGGTAAAAAGATTTGTTGAATTATTACTGGAAGAGTCCACTATTATATCTCCGGCATTAATGTGACGGCTAAGCACAATGCCGTTAATAGGCGAAACAATATAAGCGTACTGATTTATCTCGGTTTCTATTACCATCAAATTTGTTTGTGCAACCTCAAGCTCTGCTGCCAGATTTTCCAGCGTATTCAGGCTGGTTCTGTATTCAAATTCGGAAATCAAATTTTTCTCCAAAAGAGATTCCTGTGTGCGGTAAGTCATCAGCTGCAGTTCATAATTTGCCCGCGATCTCCTGACTGCGGCAAGCTGCTGACTCTGCCTGAGCCGCAGTACATCGGTGTTCAATTCCGCTAATATATCTCCTGCACTAACAATATCGTTATCATTGACATGTACTTTTTCGACCTTGCCGCTCATTTGTGACAATACCTTAACTGTCGCAACCGGATTGATCGTGCCGCTGGATGTAACCGTGCGTTCAAGATTACCCCGGCGTATAGTGGTGTATTCATAATTAGCAGTCTCTGTTTTTGTGCCGGTACATCCGGTTATGTAAATAATTAGAATAGAAAGAATAATTCCAAAAAATCGTTTCATCGCAGACTTCCTTTGGCGTTAATTGCCCGGTATTTGTAAAAAAGCCGCTTTGCTATATTTGGCAAAAAGTTCCTGTATGCTTTGAATACCCAATTTTCTGTACATATTTTTTTGATGATGATGAACTGTTTCATAACTGATTTTCAGTGTATAAGCAATTTCTTTGGGTGATGTGCCTTTAAGCAGCATGGTAAAAATTTCCTGTTCTCTCGGCGTTAAATTTAATTTTTCCCTTGAGTTAATTGCTTCTGTTTCTTCAAGCGGTTTTGTAAACCCTTCCATATCGCGAAGGTATAGTCCGTCTGTCCAGTCCGCGTCAAACAATCTTTTTTGAATAAACGGCATGAATAACAGGCATAAACTGACCAGAATCAATACAACCGCGAAAGCAAGAAATTTGTTGGGCTCGTCAAAATAATTAAAGTAAAATGAAAAGATACAGGAAATTAAAAAATATTGAATAAAAAAAACAAAACAATAAAATCTGAACATTCGCAGAGACTTGCTTCTTTTAATTGCTCCCGCGCACATATAACAGATTATTATATAACCCAGGCTGTCACCCAGCCCGTAAATAAATGAACCGGATGTGACTGCGGCAGGTGTGTTAAGCAAAAGAGCGCCTAAACCCAGTAATGTAAAGACAAGAAACATAAGCCATATGTACAATGCGCTGCGTCCTTTCAATAATTGCATGATTAATACAATGCTGATGGCTATTGCGGTTCCAATCCCAAATGCAAAGCTGGAAACGCTGCTTTGCGCCCACTCAATATAATTGCTCATGCACATTATCATGTAATGAACAATATCAAGACCGAATACAAGGAATACTCCCGAACCTTTGCCGTCGCTGTCCGTGTTCGTTTCACTTGTTACAGGCTTGCGTCCCAAGAATACAATTACAACAAGCAGCGCCATAAAAGCGGCTTCTGTCCATGAATTTCCCGATGTATGAAAATACGGAAGTATATTCCATACGGTATAATAAAATCCGTAGTACAGCTGGATAACAGCCATGCCCGCAAGACGCTCAACATTGTTTAAAACAAAGCAGAACAGATAAAAAGCGCATGCGGCGCAAAGACCGCTGAAAAATTTAAAAGCCATATAAAGCGTGAATTGAAAAAAGCCCATCGGCATAAAAAACAATGATGTCATAAGAACAGCGGAAACAATTACAGAAATTTTAAGCACAGGAATTATCAGATGCTTTGGCGTAAAGCTGAGTATGAGCCAGCTTAAGCCCAAAATAAAAAACATCAGCTCGTTAGTTGCAAAACCTCCCAGCGCTATGCTATGGCCGTAATACCGCAGGTTTCCCATTATAACGGAAACCGGAAAAACCAGCACGACAGGCCATAGAGCAGTCCTGATGTTGCGAAATGACAGTTCATCCCGAGTTTGAAAAAGGTTTTTTATTATTATGCCTGCTTTGTTATGCAAAACCCTAAACCTCCGCCCTTGCTATGGCATGTACTTTTATATGAATTTGTGAGCGGCTTATTTTTACCTCTCCGTATATTTCAACCCTGTCAAATATGCCGACAGACAGTCCCCGCCACTCTTTAGTGCCGATATCGACAGTTATTTCCCCTGTCGCGTCGCTGAAAGTATAGTTATTCTTGCCGTCCGGCTGTTTATTTATAATGTTTCCTGTTAATACCACAAATGATTCATGAGGAAGATTCATGGCTTCTATAATTGTGATTGGATAGGTTATGGTTACAGCCTGCCCCGCTCTGTTATTCTGCCTTCCTGTTCCGGTTATGGCATGAACTTTAATATGAACCTGTCCGCGGTTAATCTTTACTTCTCCGTAAATTTCAACCTTGTCAGATGCGTCAACAGAAAGCCCCCGCCATTCCTTCGGCCCGATATCAAGGGCAATATCGCCTGTTGTGTCACGGAAAGTATATTGTCTGCCTCCAGGCAGCATATTTATAATATTTCCTGTTAAAACTACCCACGAATCATTGGGCAGGTTTCTCGCTTCATTTACTGTAATAATCCGGCTCATCATTACAATCTGCCCTTCAGAGCCGGGACCTGTAAAACCCTGCCCGTAGACAACAACAGCTAACAGCAGAAACAGTAAGCTAAAAATATGTTTACCCATAAAAATACCTCTCGAATAAGAGAACCCTGTTTGGACTTGCGCCCAAACAAGTTCTCCGTTAAATATATCATAGTTTCCTGATATATCTTGCATGGACTTCCGGCATCCTGCTATTCTTCGGCCAATGAACTTCCCCGTAGATTTCTACAGCATCTGTTGCGGCAATACTTATCCCCTGATACCATAAGGTTTGCAATTCTTTATTGCCTATTTTGACAAGAACATCGCCTGAAGAATCACGGAAAATATAAAGATCTTTTCCTCCGTAAAACTGGACAATATTTCCCTGTATTACGATTGGTGTTTTATGATAATATGTCCATGCTTGAACTGCAGGAACAGCCTGTAACCCATAACCGTATTGCCCGGGAATAATTTGCCCTGGAACAATCTGCTGTCCGGGAATAATCTGCCCTGGTATGATTTGCTGCCCCGGAATAATTTGCTGTCCGGGAATTACCTGCTGCCCGGTAAATCCTCCCTGGGCAAAAACGCTTACTGCTGATATGACTAAACAGCAGATAATAAATGTTGTACACTTTTTCATAAGTATACCTCCTAAAATTGATTAGCGTATTCACGATACGCTTTTATGAAAAATATATGCTCCGGAAAATATTTAGGCAAATCACCAAATTAGGTGAGTTGGCTGTTTTTGACTGTTTTTTAACTGCCAAATTAGGGGATATTAAGGCAAATTTCAGGCGTTTTTTGGTTTATTATTGGAAAACAAGAATAAATTATAGATATGACTATTTATATATATAAATTGAATATTATTATTTAAATAAGGCTGACTTATAAAATATTAAATTGTTCAAGATAACGCTTTGCAGAGCGGTTCATTTCATTTGCAAAATCACTGTTATATTTTCTGTCATAAAAAGCCCTGATATATTCCCTGAATTCATTCTTATCTTTGATGCTTCCCTTTTTTATAAACATATCAAAATGCTCATTTTCATTCATGCGGCGGTAACAGTTTTCCTGCACAATACATGAGAGCGGAGGTCTTGCAGGTTTTTCCCGTTCCATCTGTGCTTTTGAAGGATATCCGTATACAACAAAAGCCGCCGGAAAAACATATTCATCAAGGCTGAGCACTTTCCGCACATTTTCTTCCTGTTCCAGAATGTCGCCTATATAACATGAACCGATCCCAAGCGCTTCGGCGGCTACAACCGTGTTCTGCGCGGCAATTACAGCGTCAGCTATTGAAATCATTAAATCGCCTTCTTCGGGCGGACGCGGCGTTAATCCTGCGAACTGATAACTGTCAAACCAGCGGCGGCAGTCAGCGAGAAAAATAAGAGCAAGCGGCGCTTTCGCAATAAAAGGCTGGTTATCGCAGTATTTTGAAAGGGTTGTCTTCAGATCTTCATCTGTAATATCCAGAATGGTATAAAGGTTCTGGTTTCCTGCCGTGGGAGCCTGAAGCGCTGACTGCAGGATAAGATTCTTTTCATCCGGCGTTACAGGCCTCGTCTCATATTGACGCACGGATTTACGCGAAAAAAGGGACTTAATGATCTCATTCATGGCAATACTCCTTATTTATCACAATTGAGCTTGTTCATAAAAACGCAAACATTCAGTCTGAAAATTTGGAACAGCCTAAATTATATAAATATTTAGCTGGAAAAAAACAGTGTTTTGTATTAAAATCCCTTAAGGTGCTTAGTGCTTAATAAAATACTAGGAGGATAGCATGGAAATCAGAGTGATTGACGGATTATGGAGGAGGATAGAAGGTGATAAGATGAGGTCCTACTCAACTTATCAAAAAGCGGCTGAAGGAGGGAAGTCATATGAAGATGAACCCTTAGTTAGCGTAGATGACGCTTACAGACATATAAACAGGGAAATACCAACGAAAAAAGGCTAAAAACAAGCAATATTTACAGCCTTCTAAGACTTTCAAACAAGGCGCTTCAGCGGGAAACGGGAGTCGGACCCGCGACATCGACCTTGGCAAGGTCGCGCTCTACCACTGAGCTATTCCCGCAACTTATAAAAGCTTATCAAAACAGTAAAATTCTGTCAATAGTCTGGGTTGTATCCGGAAATATCAACAATGCAGCTGCATGTTGGTAATTGAGCTTTTTCTTGTCCTTGACGGGAGATCTCATCACTCTAATAGGCTATTATTCAAGTCTGTAATAAGCTATTATTCAAGTCTGTAGTAGACTGCTATTCAAGTCTGTAATAGGCTATTATTCAAGTCTGTAATAGGCTATTATTCAAGTCTGTAATAGTTAAGGACAACTGTGGTTAGCAGTGTAATTCGTAAAATGCCTGTGATGTCATACATACGGTTTAAAATATTCTGGCAGCGGAGAGGCGGCATCAATCTTGTATTCTTTTATAATAAGCCGCGAAGCATGGAGAAGAAGGTGTTTTAATCCTGTCAGTTTGCGTAATTTTCTGTTTAGCTTAAAATCACCGTATTTGTCATCTCCCAGGATTGGATTGCCGTTCATGGCAAGATGACGGCGGATTTGATGCATTCTTCCTGTCTCCGGTTCCAGTTCCAGAACAGAGTATTTCAGATTGATATCCGCAAACGCGCAGGTTTTAATCACTTTATATCTTGTTCTAGATTCTTTAAGGCTGCCGCGAATCATTAACTTATCAATGATAACACCTTCGTCCTGTTTTAAACGCTCCTTAACAGCCGCATAGGTTTCACTAGATGCGCAGACTGCGGTGTATAATTTTACGGGTTTTCTTTCCAGACAGGAACCATCGCTGTATGAAGCGCCGAAACATCTTGAAAAGCCGGCGGCAGCTTTACGGCCTTTGGCTATGAGCATAACTCCTGAAGTGTCTTTATCGAGCCTGTGAACCAAAAGCGGAACCGCGGATGAATCGGCGTGCATGGTGAAGTATTCGGCAAGAATTTTATCTACCGATGATTTAACCCCTTCGCCACCCTGTACAGCAAGACCGGCCGGTTTGTTAATTATTATTGAAAGATCATCCTCGCAGAGTATTTCAATGTTTTTCACTTTGACAAGCCTCTTTAAAAAACCATTGCCTGCAATGAAAGGTTAATGTTAAAACTACCGATAATTATATCATGAGAAAGTTTTTATTATTACTGTTCTTAATTCCAGTGCTTGCTTTTGCGGAGTCCATGTATTCGCCTACATGGGGTTTCATTCTTGATTTGCCGGCGGGTTATGAATTTGCTGATGGAGACGGTAGGGATCGCTTTTCTTTCAGCGGCCCTGAAAATCTGATATTTGACCTTGTCGTCTACAATGCCCGTTTTAATTCCATACAGGATCTTATAACCGATGTAAGCAACCGGATTTCCAATAAAGGCGATTTTGATTTCTTCACATATAACGGCAGACAGGCTGCGATTATGGAACTAACTTTCAGCGGATACAGCGGATGGGGCCTTGTCGTAGAACTTGACAGTCAGGACGTATCAGGCAGGAAACCGCTGCTTCTTGCTCTTGCATACTGTCCTGCAAACAGAATTGATCTTGATCTCCTAAACCTTTCCGCGCTTGATTCAATCTGCCCGTCTCCAGCCGAGCGGTTTTATCCAGGTCCGGTAATGGAATACAGTTATCCGCGCGGCGTGCAAAGAAACACTCCCCTTGCCGTAAGGGGACTTAGTGCCCTTGTTTATGAAAATGACGCTGAAGCCGCGCAGGCTTTAATTGAACGCGAATTCTTAATTATGCAGGCATATCTTGATACTCCGTATCTGCAGGACGCGAGCATTCGTTATTATCGTTTTATTTACCGGGATTCATATGACAGAATAGCGAACGCGGTATCGGCAATCGCATATAATTTCGGCGGTAATTTCATTATTACCAATGAACAAAAAAGAATGTTCGCCCAAAGAACGCTTTCATTTGTCCAGGGTTTTATCTATGAGCGGGATTTAAACGGAAGCGATTTCCTGAATCTGGTAACTGCAGTTACAGGAGGCCGCGGAGATTGTGACAGCCGCGCGATGCTTTTCGCGGTAATTCTTTCCCATGTAAATATCCGGTCCGCGATCATGATTTCCCACCATTACAGCCACGCAATGGGACTTGCAGATATCGCCGGCAGCGGCGCACGCTTTGAATCATACGGAACGCAGTGGCTTGTCGCGGAAACTACGGCAAACATTGATATCGGCTTAATCGCTCAGGATCAAAATGATCCCAGAAACTGGTTTGCCGTTCTGTTTGAATAATTGAGGCTGTTCCGTGACTTTCGCATTTTATGGAACAGCTTCACCGGACAAATGCGCAATAACCTGTCCCAGTTTCTATTCATTCTTTAAAAGTCTGATACGATTATAATTAAACTCTATTGAAACCCTTGAGCCTTCGCCGTATATTTTCTTGGAAGCTGGATCGTCAATTTGAATAAGAACCTCCCCGTCGGGAGTATCTATAAACGTTTCAATACTATGGCCTAGATAGACGTTCATCTTTACAATTCCATCAACAGCTCCCATGCCGGAATCTACAAGTCTTAATGATTCAGGGCGCGCCATAATAACAGTGTCTTTTCCGGTTTCCACATCATCGGAAAAACGGCTGACTTCGAGAGTTTTATTCCCAACCTTGCAGACCCAAATGTTATCAGATGATTTCTTCTCAATCAGCTGCGCGGGAAAGAATGCCGCTTTTCCTACAAAGCCCGCGACAAATTTACTGCATGGATCTTCGTAGATTTCAGAAGGGCTGCCAATCTGTTTTATTTCTCCGTCGCACATAACAATTACTTTATCAGATAATGTCATCGCTTCCACACGGTCGTGGGTAACATAAACCGCCGTTATTCCCAGGCTTTTTTGAATGCGGCGAATCTCTACACGCATCTGTTCGCGCAAAAGCGCGTCCAAATTGGAAAGCGGTTCGTCAAGAAGCAGCACAGACGGTTCTACAATAAGGCTGCGGGCAAGAGCGACGCGCTGCTGCTGCCCGCCTGAAAGCTGCCCGGGAGGTCTATCGCATAAATCCTGTAAATTAACAAGGCCAAGAAATTGTTTTACTTTTTTTTCAACATCAGCGTTCGCCATCTTGCGGAGTTTCAGGCCGTAGGCGACGTTTTCGCGTACTGTAAGGTGCGGAAAAAGTCCGTAACTTTGAAAAACTGTGGCGGTATCCCTGACATTCGGAGGCAGTAAGGTTACATCTTCTGCGCCGATCAGGATTTTTCCGTTTGACGGGAGTTCAAAGCCAGCGATCATTCTTAAGGTAGTCGTTTTACCGCAGCCTGACGGCCCAAGGAGCGTGACGAGCTCTCCCGCTTCTACAACAAAGTTGGCATCGTGTACCGCTATAACATCGGACTTTCCCTTTGTGTTTTTAAAAATCTTGCTAACCTTATCAAGAGTAACGGATACGCTCTTTTTCTTTTCCATGATTACCTCATAACTGCATATTAACAGCGGTTAACCTATCGTGAAATTGTTTTTTCCGTCATGCCCCGGTCACGTACAAGAATCTGCATCAAGCCGAAGACAGAAAAGACAATGATAATCAGCACAGTTGACAGAACGCTAGCAAGACCGAAGCGCAGGTTTTCAGAGAAATTGTAAATCTGCACTGTCAGGTGGTACCATCTCGCGGATATTAAAAAGATTACCGCGCTGACTGCTGTCATTGAACGGACAAAGGTGTACGACATGCTTGTTAAAAAACTGGGCCGTATCAGAGGCAGCACGATTGATGTAAATACTTTTGACATATCCGCTCCCAAATCCTGGGCAGCCTCCTCTATTGATTTGTCGATTTGGCGCAGATTCGCGGCTCCCGTTTCAAGTCCGACAGGAAGTTCCCTTACAATATAATTTATAACAATAATCGCCGCCGTCCCGACAAGGAGCAGCGGCGGTTTGTTATACGCGAGAATGTAAGAGATACCCATTAATGTTCCCGGTATCGCGAACGGCGTCATAAGCAAAACTTCCAATACACGCTTGCCAAAAAAAGTCTGGCGCACAATAATCAAAGCCGCAGCCATTGCGATAATGCCTGCGATGGGAGTCGCGGCCGCCGCGAGAGTTACAGTATTGGATATGGACTGCCAGCCCCTGGAAAGAGCTTCGTTGAAATTTGACAATGTAAATGTGTAATCAATACCCCATGCCTTTACAAAACATCCGGCGACAATGGTTCCGTAGAGAGATAAAATAAAAGCGAGGCACAGCCCTACAAAGACAGTAAGCGCGATGCGTACGGGTTTAGTGGCAAGCTCGGCAAGCCTGTTTGACGGTTTGCCTGTAACGGTAACAACGCTCTTTTTGCCGACCCAGTAACGCTGGATAAAAAAAGCGGTAAGAGTAGGCATTAAAAGAAGAAGACTTAATGCCGCTCCTCCTCCCAGATTGCTCCTGCCTGTTACAATAATATACGCTTCAACCGAAAGCACGCGGTAAGAGCCGGCTAAAAGAAGCGGGTTCGCGAAGTCGGCAAGCGAATTTGAAAAAACCAAAAGCCACGCTGATAAAATCCCGGGAAGGGACAGCGGCAGCGTTATACTGAAAAATGTTTTAAGCCTTGTCGCGCGCAAATCAAGAGCTGCGTCTTCCATTGTTGAATCAATGGATTTCAATATGGAAGAAATAGACATAAAGGCAATTGGAAACATTCCGATAGTCTGAACCATGACAAGCCCGCCAAGGCCGTATATCGTAAAATTCTGAAGTTTCAAAAGTTGGTTGGTAATAAGGCCGTTATTCCCGAAAAGCAGAATCACGGAAAGGCTGAGGGAAAAAGGAGGAGAGATTACAGGCATGGTTGCAAGAGAGCCGATTAGTTTCTTCGCTTTTACTCCGGTACGTTCGATAAGAAAGGCGAAAGCAAAGCCAATCAAGGTAGATACAGTAGCGGTTAACATCCCAAGCTGTATAGACCCCCATAGCGCCTGAAGATTACGCGGCCTGAACGCCTCTTTCCAGACATCAAGCGTAAAGTTTCCTCCTTGCACAAATGTCAGCCTGAAAGATTCCAGAAGGGGATAAGCTACAAAGGCTATTGCTATACCGAACAGAAACACAACCGAATAAGATGTGATTGGATCCCTTGAAAGAACTGCGACCGCGAAGATTATGGTAAAGAGAATCCACGCCAAAATAAAGAGGTTCCTCAATAACCTCTCGAACACCAATGTTGATTCAGCGGGCACAGCCATAAAAGCCGCGCCGCTTATATCAAATCCGGTATCATCAGGAATGGGGAGAAGATATATCTTCATTAGATAAGGGGGAATGCCTGACGGATCAATCCCGGGAAGAGAAGTGAAATCCGTTCTGCCTAAATTACGCGAAAACGAAAAGGGAAGAAGATAATAAACACTCAACAGCGCTTCCTTATACTCGCTTGAATCCTTGTTGGATTCCCAAAGCGCGCGGAGAACAGGGTCCCCCGTTACGGGAAAGAAATTAAAGTTTTCATCGCGGGTAAGGTAAAGAATGCGACCGTCTTCAATCACGTCATTAAGGCCAAGCATCCATAAGTCAATATAGCTTTGATCGGAAGGCGCTGTTCTCGCGAAAAGGGAAACCTCTTTTATACTGCTGCCTGAAGAATATTTTCTGTATGAACCTAAAAGGGAAGTATAAACCCAGATGCCGAAAGCTGCAAAAATCAGAGAAGCCGCAATCAGCTTTTTAATCCCCTTTTTTTTGATGATCATGTTTTTCCTGAATCCATACAGTTGCTTTTAAGCAGCCGTATGGGTTTTATATTAGGTTTATCGTCTTGATTCTATTTCTGCAATCCAGCGATCAAGAAGTCTTTTTCTGTTGGCAGGATCTCCGTCCCATGCCATATCCTGATTTACAGTTCTGATCTGATTGAGCGTGAGGGCCAGCGGATGAGTCGCGGCGCCGTTGCGGACAAGTACAAGATACCAGTCTGTGAATATTTTTTGCGCACTGGGAGAGCTTAAAATCCAGTCATAAAGCTGCCTTGCCTGAACCGGCTGGGTTCCGCCTCTTATGAGAGACATTGAAGCAAGCTCATAACCCGCTCCTTCAGCCGGAGCGTTAATTTCAATGTTCGCTCCGTTTGCTTTAAGCCTGACATGGTCGTGGGCATAGCCAATCGCTACCGCCACTTCCCCGATGGCAAGGCTCTGGCCCGGAGCGGAACCAGAACGCGCGTACTGATCAATATTGGCGTCAAGACGACGCAGATAGTCGAATGCCTGGTTTTCATTACCGTTATTAACATATCTGATGGTTGTAAGCACATTGTACGCTGTTCCGGAAACATTCGGATTTGCCATACGGACATGGCCCCTGTATTCGGGTTTTAAAAGGTCCGCCCAGCTTTTGGGAGGCGTAAGACCGAGAGCTCTGGCGCGATCCAGGTTGGTTGATATAACAAGAGGACCGACATATAATCCGATCCAGTAATTTTGCGGATCCCTGTACGCCACTGGAGTGTTCACGGCTTCCCTTGATACATACGGCATGGTCAGGTTTTTACCCTTAGCGGTGATATGGTCAAGACCTACACCGCCTACCCAAATAGAAGCCTGCGGATTTGCGCTTTCAGCTTCCATGCGAGCTACAGCATCCCCTCCTGAAAGCCGGACAAAGTTAACCCTTATACCGGTTTCCCTTTCAAACTGATCAAACAGTTCCTTTGCAAGCGGTTCTTCCAGCGTAGTATAGGCAGAAAGTGTCTGCTGCGCCATGACAACCGCAGATGCCGCCATCAAAACAAAAAGTACCAAAAAAAGCCGTCTCATCATAAAAACCTCCAAATAATTGAATTGATATTAAATAATTTATCACAATAAGAAAAATAATAACAGATAAACACAAATCTGTTAAGTTTAAATTACAAAGAGGAATCATTTACCATCCGGATTTCTGTTGTTCCGGTTCATGCTGTAATAATTTTCCTTGTGTTCCCTTGCAGCGACCAAGGTACATCTACTGCAGTAAACGAGAACTACACGCTCTTTCCGGTTAACATGTCATAGACCTGCTGAGGTGTCTCTGCTTTTAAAAGAGAATCCCTTAACTGTTTGCTTTTCAATCTGGTGGAGAACCAGGAAAGCGTCTGCAGATAATAAGCATGCTGGTTTTGCGCGGCGGCAATCATGAATATCAGGCGAACAGGTTCATCATCAAGCGGGTTAAAGTCAATAATGTCCGTACGGCTTATACCGATAGAAACAACAAGGTCTGTTACTGATGAGAGGCGGACATGCGGAATCGCTATTCCGCGACCGATAGCGGTGCTCATTAATTCTTCGCGTTTAAGGATTTCTGTGGATAATTCCTGGCTGTTCTTTATCTGGGGAGCGGCCGAGATGTTTTCCGCCAATGTTAGAAGTGCGTCCCTTTTGCTGGAATGATTGATAAAGATTATCCTGTGAAGCGATAAAAGCGACTGTATGTCTATCGGGTGTATCTGAGGGCTTAGATTGGTCGATGTCAGCTTATCATTAACCCACTTGTCAATCTCTGATTTTTTAAAACGCCAGGCAGTTCTTATCTTTCCGGCTGGGATTTCTCCCTTTTGAGCGCAATCATAGATCGTCCGCTCCGATACACGAAGGTATTTAGCAACTTCTTCAAGGGTTAATATTTCATCTTCCACCATGGATTAATTATCATATGAAAGTACAATATATGTCAATATATTCCAACAGATTCCAGTACCTGGTTGTTCATTTTCTTAGTTCATGTAGGGAATCAAACGGCAGAAGCTCTCCAACCGTGGTATTTACCTGATTCGGCCCGCTTCCGGCAAAGCGAACAGGGATACTTCCTGTCATAAACTCACCCAGTACCTGCCGACAGGCGCCGCAAGGACCGACTGGTTCAATTGAATCAGGGGTATATATCGCGATTGCGAGAAAACGCTGGCAGCCTTTTGCGATTGCCGCGCATATTGCGTTTCTTTCAGCACAAATTGTCAATCCAAAAGAACGGTTTTCCACGTTAACGCCTGTAATAACCGTTCCGTCTTCACAAAGAAGAGCCGCTCCCACTCGGAACTTTGAATAGGGAGCATATGCCTTAACCGCAATTTGCTGCGCTTCAATTAATAATTTATCCATTCGCTCTTTATTTAACATGCAGACCTCCTTGATTAACATGCAGACCAGGAATTTATCCTATAGCCACAATACTGGCGCTTGTCTCGTTATATGTAATATTATATACTGATTACTCGGTGTCAGACTATAATCATTGACGCATACAGAAAAGATCTTCTGTATTTTTTTCTTACACTGCGGGGGAGGGGGATTGTGGCGCTCAAAAAGAAAAGAATCCGGTCTATTGTAATCATTTTAGCTTTTATTATTTATTTCCTGACTGCCGCAAGACCCATACCTCGTGAGATAATACTTGCTCATGAATGGATAACCTCACTGGAGACTGACTTGCAAAATGCAAACACTGATTTCCAGGAGGGTGATCCTGACAAAAAGATGCCAGAGCCTGTTTCACCTATATGGTCAGATGATCTCATTCCTTTTGCTTTAGGTTCCCGTTTTGGCTTTGTCGGTTCGTCCGGAAGCTTCGCGGTA
Organism: Treponema sp.; assembly: GCA_009787775.1. Taxonomy (GTDB): domain Bacteria; phylum Spirochaetota; class Spirochaetia; order Treponematales; family Breznakiellaceae; genus WQXQ01. The sequence goes on along the minus strand of WQSQ01000004.1, from coordinate 17,251 downwards.
AACAGAGCCAAAACCAATGATATTTATCTTAGCCGTAATATGTGGACAGAATACGGGGCGGAACCTGAAAACATTGTAATTAACAACATATTGGAAGGAACAGAAATAAATGTTGAAAACGCCAGAGGTTATCCTGTTCTTTTGGACGGCAAAATATTTATATTCGGCAGCGACCAAAATTCGATATCCGAAATAAATGATAACGGAAATATTAACTGGACATATGATTTCGGCGCGCCGCTTACAGCGTTTGACGCCGCCGCAGGTTTTATTGTGACAGGATCGCTTGACGGCGTAATAGAAGTATTTAACTCCTCGGGAGAGAGGATTTATATTTTTGAACCAGGCGGTTCCCGTTATTCAATAATTCTAGGATGCGCGGTTTCAAATAACGGCATGTATATCGGAATTATCTGCGGTATAGATCAACAGCGGTTTTTGCTGCTTGAAAGAACTGGAAACAGCGATTATATGGTTGTCTATCATGAATTCCTTGAAACAGGTTTCAGGCGGCCGGTGCGTGTCTTGTTCATAGATGACGATCAGCGCGTTATTTATGAACGTATGGAAGGCATTGGCTGTTACAGCATCAAAACAAGGCGCGCGGTCACCATACCTTTGGACGGGGAGATAGTTGCAATTGACGAATCCGGAGATAGCGGTATTTTATTCCTGATTACTGCTCACGCAGACCGGCTTAAAAAACTTGTCGGAATAAGGTTTCCTGCGGAAAGATTTTTTGAACTCCCGGGGAACGGAGTGCAAAATAATATTTTTATGCAGGCTTCATTCAGAAGCGATGATGTTTTTCTGAGGAGAGCAGGCTCAATGCTTGTTATAGGAGGAGGAACAGCGCTGATTTCATTCAGTTTGACGGAAAAATAAAATGAAAATAGATATAATCCGCATAACAACAGCGATCTTTTTTATAGGTTTTCTGGCTGGCTCAGTTTCAGATTCACTTGATGCCATGAGCTGGCCTTCAGATGATTCCGTTCTTGTCCGCAATTTTGGTGCAAACAACAATGGCAGACCAGTTCTTGGAATGATCTTTGAAGGAGGTACAGCCGTGCTTGCCGCGGAAAACGGAGAGATAATTTTTTCACGTAACAAGAATGACTCCGTTTCCCGTCTGCCTTCTCCTCTCGGCGCATGGACAGCAATTGATCACGGAGACGGGCTTATCAGCATTTACAGCCGTTATGAAGAATCTGAACCTGCTTCCTATAACACACGTTCAGGTCAGTTAACACATGTTGAAAAAAACCAAATAATTGCAAACTGCGGAACATCAGGCTGGTCAACAAAAGCCGGTTTTTATTTTTTACTTTTTGACAGGCGCGAACGAAGATGGATAAATCCTGCCATGATCATTACTCCCATACAGGAAATCAGGCTTCCGCAGATAATTTCTGTCAGTCTTCTGAACACACAGGGACAACTGGTACAATCAAATAATTTAAGCCAGGGGCGTTATACCATAGTTGTAAACGCGTCCGCCGGAATACCTCTTTCTGTCCCTGCAGCGCAGGCATCAGGCCAGTATGCACCGCAGAGAATTCTCTGTTCAATAAACGGCGCCGAAGTTGGTTCTCTTAATTTTGAATCTGTTTCTGCGAGAGACGGCATTCAAATGGTTTCACGCAACGGTCTTATTCCCGCAAGGCAGGTGTACGCAAACTTACAATCCTATGAAGCCGCTGAAGTCTTTCTATCGCGCGGACAGATCACTCTCGAAGTAATTGTTCAGGATATAGTCGGCAATTCCAGAAACACAGTGAGCCGGTTAACTGTTAATTAAGTGACTGTTAAGTAAATGAAGACATGGTCAATGCCGGTATCAACCGGAAAAAGCGAAAATCTTCCTTGTACTTTATGCAGCAATGTTATTTTCAGCCCTTTATTGAAATGCGGAGAGTTTTCATTCGTCCGATGTAAATCATGTGGCCTTGTGCAACGAAATCCGCAGCCTGTAAAAGAGGAAATAATTGCGCGTTACAGCAATATGTACGGGAATGACTATTTAGCATATGAACGGGAAAACGAAGCATCTTTTTTGAGATTACAGCAACTCGCACTCAAGGACGCGGGTTTTAACAGGCTTGAGAAAATATTATTTACAAGAAACGATAGACAGAAAACCGCAAGGGTGCTTTATTCATCCTCTCCCTCAGTTCTGGACATCGGCTGTGCAACGGGAGCAGTTTTGGAAGTTCTTCGCGAACACGGCTGGCAGGTAACAGGAGTGGAGATTTCTCCTAGTGCAGATTACGCGCAAAAAACGCGGAATCTTGATGTCAAAAACCTTCCGCTGGAAGAAAATAATTTTCCATCACAAAACTTTGATGTGATTCTGGCATCCCATCTAATTGAGCATCTAAACGATCCGCGCGCATTTCTTTCAGAAGTAAACCGTATTCTGAAAGATAACGGATATATTTTTATTACGACTCCCAATATCAACGGACTCCAGGCTCAATTATTCGGCAGCCGCTGGCGATCTGCGATTTTTGATCATCTTTATCTGTTCTCGGTCCGCACATTAAAACAGCTTTTAACAAGCACTGGTTTTAAAACAGAGAGCTGCAGAACATGGGGAGGTCTTGCAGCAGGTACATCTCCAAAGTGGCTGAAAAGGACCGCGGACTTTCTCGCAAAACGATTTAACTTCGGAGATGTAATGATTTTAAGAGCTGTTAAGAATCACAGATTGGCTTAATTATTAAAAACGCAAACCTTCGGTTTGATATTTTTAAAAACTTCATTTAATTTCGATTATTAATATAGATATTCAAAGCCGGTATTTCAAAACGGACATCTTCATAATCAATTACTCTTGCAGGCAAGCTGAAGTCTCCGGCGACAAGGGGAATAAAGGTAAGTTTTATAATAATGCCATACGCTCTTTCTTCGGCAGAAAGGCTTTGAGCTGCAAGAATTACTCCCTGCGGCACATCTGGCATGAAAAAAGATGCAGGCGGCTGCCGAGAATTCCATGTTTGTGCGCGTAAAATTAGTGTTATGCGATCACCGGCTGTTACCTGTCGGATTGATCCTGTTTGGAAACCTTCCCAATAAAGACGCTGTGTAACAAATCTTTGTTCCATAACAGGATTTTGTATTATCAGCGAAAATGGACCTGTATCTGTAATACTCTGCGGAGTTTGTATTGAAAACGAACCTAGCGTAATATGCCCGCCTGTATTTGGGATAAGCCTGTATTCTACTACAGTTCTAAGCTGTACGCCGCGGGAAACATCGTTGGGAGCACCAATCATCGCCGGATATTTTACAATGCGATCCATAACAACAGAAGCTGGAAATGAAGGAGCAATTACCGTTACATCTTCTGGATTGGGATAATCAATAATGAATGTAAGATTTAAGGGAATGCCGGGAATTAATACTTCAGGACTAACCGTTACCGATACCATAGAACCTGTTCCTGTTTCTGCATCCTGCGCAGTAAGCGTTACTGTAAGAACCTGTATAATAATTAAAGGAAAAAATATTAATGATAATTTAGCATTCATGCAAGTTACTCCTTTTTCCGGCAGATTAATAATCCGGCCCTGAATAATTATCTTCCTGAGCCCATTCGCGGCTTTTCCATATCTGCTGTTCCTGTTCCCTTAAATAGTCAAAAAGAATTTCACGCTGTTCCTGCCGGTGGTTTTTATTATTCTGCTCAGTTGATTCCATTGATATTGACAATAGGCTCAATTCCAGATTTCGTTTAGCATCGATTTTTCTTGGATCCTCCCTCAGCGCTTCGCGAAAAAATGCCGCCGCAGAATTGTAATCTTCTTTCTCAAAAAAAATAACACCGGAATTATAATAATTCCTGTAACGGAGCTCTCTGTGTTCGCTTTCAGGTAATATCTCCAGCAACTTCTGCGAATCACCGTAGCGATTCAGCGCCATATCTTCCTGATCAAGCAGGTAGAAAGTCAGTCCAAGTCCGTATTCGGCATAAGGAGCGGCATCTTTATGTTCCAGTGCTTTTTGATAGGAAACAAGCGCTTCTTCGTATCTGTTACGTGAATTTAAATAATTGGCCTCCATAAGAAGAAGTTTGCCTTCTGTACAGGAAGAAAAGATAATATGAGAAAATGACAGTATTACCAAAACAACTAAAGAACCTTGATTTGTTTGTGTACGATGTAAAAACCGCGGTTTATACATCGCAGGAGGTTTTTGATACTGCCGCGTAACAAATTTTGACGTGCTGTATGCAATCAAAGCCAGTATAATAAAAAACGTCCGCCTTTGTTTTGTTTCGGTTTTTACGCTGAATGACTGTGCTTCCGGGGAAATGGAAAGAAGATGCGAAGAAAGAACAAAAGACGCGTCTTCACGGTTTCCGTCAATATAAATACCGCCGGTTCTTTCAGCCAAATTTCTCAAAAGTGCGGAGTCCCTGCGGCTAATCACCAATGGAGATTCTGGGTTATCCGGAAGCGAATATATTTGCCGGCCTTCGTCACTCCCGACGGCAACAGTATTAATAATAATTCCTTCATTCGCGCAGAGATTCAGTACATTTCTTAATACGCCGGTATGAGATTCTCCATCTGATATCAGAACAATTGCCTTGTGCGCAGCAGAGGAACTCTGGAAAGCTGAGTATGCAGCTTCGATTAGCGATTCAAGGTTTGTGCTTCTTCCGGTCATTGAAGAGCCGTCAAGCGACTCAAGGAATACAAGCGCCGCTTCACTGTCATAAGTGAGCGGAACCGCAAGGTAGCCTTTTCCGCGCCCGATGGCTGCCGCATAACGGGATGCAGACAGCGAAGTGATTGTTTCTCTTGCAATCCTTAGACCATATTCAAGACGGCTGTAGGGAAGACCTGTATAAGGATTACTAATATTTAAATCATAAATATCCATACTGCGGGAAATATCGATCGCAAAGACAGTATCAAGGCCGCGGTAATATTCTGATGGTGTAAATCCTGTTCCCCATCGCGGACCAGCAAGAGCGATTACAGCAAAAGCAAGAAACAGGCGGAAAAGAAAAACAGAAATTCGTAATTTTTTATTTAAGCCGTCAGTCAGTTGTCTCTCTTTGAAAAGTTGTTTTCTTTTGGAAGAACCTGACATCTTTTTATCATTAATAATATCGAAAACCACTAATGGTATAAAAATAAAAAAGGCAAATAATATAACAGGATGATCAAAAGTCATAGCAAGGCTCCAAGAAAGAAGCGTCTGATAAATTTAACAGATATTATAATTGCAACGGAACATATTAAGAACTGGAATGTAAGTGAAGACATGCGGCTGATAATCCTGCTTCTTTGAATTGTTATTTCACTGTCATCGAGCTGAGAAAATGCGGAGGCAAAAGTATCCGCGGAATGAGCAGCAATAAAATTACCTCCACCAATAACGCTAAGGCGCTTCAGGCTTTCAACATCATACCGTGAATCAAAGATACCGGTACGGCGGATTCGTGTGTACGGATCAACATAATCTATCGGTACCTCTCCGGCGGAGCCGACAGCGATAACCCAGAATGATACTCCTATATCGCTTAAATAGCCTGCAGCTGTTTCCGGATGAACCGCACCTGCGTTATTTTCTCCATCAGTAATCAATACCGCGACTTTTCGCTTTGCGTTTGATTTTTCCAGGTGATACGCGGCGACAGAGATACCCATACCGAGCGCTGTTCCGTCTCCAAGCTCGCCGATGCGAAGCTGCCCCAGCCTTATATCCAGCGCTTGCCTGTCCAGTGTCGGGGGCAGCATGAGAACAGCGTCTTCTCCGACTGCAACCAGTCCTACACTGTCAGACGGCCGTTTATGCGCAAATTCCGCGAGTAGAGTTCTGCCGACATCAAAGCGGTTTCCTCCGCCCATGTCGATTGCTGCCATACTCGGACTGACATCAAGAATAAAAATTATATCCGCACCGCGGTTTAATAAAACAGTCTCTGTCGTTTTAATTGAAGGACCTGCAGCACTTAAAAAAAGCAGAAATATTCCCGTTATTTCAAAAACTTTTAACAGTCTGACAATACCGCCGAATTGCGATGTTTTAAAGGGAACACCTCCAGGTGCACCTAACGGAATTGAAGCAATAAACGGGTTTCTTAACCTGAAAAATATAAACACGGCAAGCGGTATTATTAAAAACGCAGAAGCCGCAAGAAACGGATTATCAAAATCAAAACTCATGCCGCTTTAATCTCCGTTATTTTATTAATGCTTCCTTTTGTGTTTTCAAGCTCATATATCAGCTGCCGAAGATCGGCTAACAGCTGCAATATATCCAGCGAATCAAATTCCGTCCCGGAAAACCGTATTTCATCGCAGCTTCGGAAAAAATCACCTGGTTTAATTGCCAAAAAATCATTTCCTTTCTGCGCCTGAAATTCAAACGGCAAAGTGTTAAATTCCCGCGCTGTCATTGCGCGGCAATTTTTTCCTGTCAGCGCTGAAAGAAAGTTTCTTGTTTCTTCTGAAAGCATATCAAGAATTACCCTTTTATCAGTCCCCTTTATAATTGCTTTTTGAAGCCGTTTCTCGGTATTTCGTATTCTTGCAAAGAGCCTGTAACGTTTCCAGTTTTCATTTAACTTCCGCAAAACAGGGCGTCCCTTAAATATAAACCAGATTGCAAAGAGTATAACAACGGCAATTACAGCCATTGATCCGTAAAGCATGAGCGCGGTTCCAGGCATCGCAAGCGCGGAAGCTGTTCCAGAAAGATAACGATCAGATCTATCGTTTATGAGAGAACCTACAGTTACAGACAGACTTGTAAAGTTTTCACCGCCGATTTCTATTGCGGGAAACCATAAAATGCCCGGAACAAAAGCAGTAAACTCAATAATTAACCTGCTTCCTGTTACGCGCCGTTCAAGAATTATCCTGTGAAAATCAATATTTTCATCATAAGGAAAATTACTGCTGCCTGAAAAAGAATCATTTTTAACAAGAATGATATCTTCGCTGTTTTGCGGTGCTGCCTGTAACGGTAAAATTAATGAAGCCGGATCTCCGACATAAATCTGACGCGGAATAAGATAAGCGCCTGTGTTTTGAGCATAAGAAATATTACATGAAATAAAAATTAAAAAAAGAAATAAGATGCACCGAACAGGATATTTATAAATATGCGTAAGTATTATCTTTACAATTTCACTTTCCCAATTCCTCATTTTTCACTTCTCATCTTTTTTTTCGTTTCTGACTGATTCCATGATGTCCGAAGAATTTTATTAAAGCGGAGGGCGCATCAGTTTCTGTAGATAATTCCATGAAGGAAGCACCGCTTTTTCTGCATTGCGATTCCCAAAGTGTTGAACGTTCCATATGCCAATGTGTCCAGCTTTCCCTGAATGAATCGAGACTTGCCGGCGCTTCAATTCTTACACCTGTCTCCGGATCTTCCATGGTTATAAGCCCTGAAAACATTAATTCCTGCGGATCGCATATACGAAGCGCGATGCAGTCATGTTTGCGGCAAAGATTACCCATTTCCTGTTCCCAGTTAATGCTGTAAAAATCAGAAATTAATACAACAAGAGAGCGTTTTTTTAAAAGCCTCTGAGCTCCTGCCAGAGCGGACGCGATATCGCTGCCATATTGGGTTCTTCGCGGTATTACATTGTTTTGATATTGAAGAGCTGCCATAACGAGAGCCATTATCGATTTGCGCCCCTTGCGCGGCTTAAAAACCTTTTCGATATCTCTGTCAAAAAAAATAGCGCCAACCTGCTGTTCTGTACATTCTGCAGAGAACGCTATTAACGCAGCTGATAACAAAGCCTGCTCATAAGGGCTTAGGCCATGGCGCGTAATATATCCCCTGTGCATGGACGGAGAGACATCAAGTAAAATCAAAATAGTCAACTCGCGTTCTTCGCGGTATATTTTCACAAACGGGCTTGCAAACCGCGCGCTTGTATTCCAGTCAATTGATCTGATATCATCACCGGGGTTATAATGACGGGCTTCGTCAAATTCCATACCCTGGCCCCTAAAAACAGATCTGAAATTACCGGCAAGCATTTCTTCGGCAAGACTGTTTGAAAATATCGGAAGATTTATAATATTGCGCAGTAACTCGCCGGTTTCCATTGCAACCTCTTACGGAACAGGAACATGACTGAGAATTCTCGCGATGACGGTATCAGTATCCATATCTTCGGCTTCAGCTTCATAGGTGAGAACGATTCTGTGGCGCAGAACAGGAAGCGCTGCCGTTTTGACATCTTCAGGGTTTACAAAACTGCGCCCGTCAAACATCGCGAGAATGCGGCAGCACTTATAAAGAGCTATTGAAGCGCGCGGAGATGCGCCGAATGACACATAACGATAAACGCCTTCTTTGGATTTCGCGGAAACAGGCCTGGTTGCCGTAACAACAGACACAATATACTTGCTGATCTCATCGTCAACATGAACCGAATCGGCAGTATTACGCAGGGAATTTAATTTATCCGCAGTTAAAACAGGCGAAAGCGGCACATTCCTTCCGGAACTTCCTTCCGATGGACCAAAAGACAAGGGCGGTGAGTTTTTTACTATCTCAAGTTCTTCAATCGGCTGCGGATAAACAATTAATAATTTCATGAGAAAACGATCAAGCTCCGCTTCCGGCAGGGAATATGTTCCCTCATGTTCGATTGGATTTTCTGTCGCAAGAACAAAGAAAGGATCCGGGAGTGAATATGATTTTTCTCCGATTGTTACCTGTTTTTCTTCCATTGCTTCAAGCAGCGCCGATTGAACCTTCGCAGGCGCCCTGTTAATTTCATCCGCCAGAATAACATTCGCGAACACCGGACCGCGCCTTACTGAAAATCTTGAGTTAGCCTGCTCCCAAATCAATGTTCCGGTTAAATCCGCAGGTAATAGATCAGGCGTAAATTGAATTCTTTTAAACTCAAGCCCGGTAATTTCCGCAAGGCTTTTTACCGCAAGTGTCTTTGCAAGCCCCGGAACTCCCTCAAGCAGAATATGTCCGCCTGCGATAAGAGATACAAGAAGCCCTTCTATCATTTCGTTCTGCCCGACAATCCGCAAAGCCATTTCTTTTTTACATGCGGCAATTATTGATGCGCATCGATCCAAATCATCCTTTTGTACCATTACAGTTAATATTGACTTAATATATTACAGTAGTCAATAACAGTGTTTTAATGCAATTAAAGCCGCGAGCGGATTCTTCCGCAGCCTGGCTGCCTTGCGCCTAACGAATGTTTCTTATACAGCAGTTTTATTTTACTGCCATTCGCAGATTATTGGTTTTTTCCCAAACGCCTGCGATAATATTGCCGTAACGAGTGATTTTGCCTCATTGAAGGATTTCCTGTCCATTGAATAACGGTGCAGCTGCGCAGGTTCAATCCCGCCTGCCGCGGACAGCCACCGCCTGCAGCCAGGGTTTAACAGAATTAAACCTGTTTCCTTGCTCTCCGATCTATTGTCACTGAGCTCTTTTGTACAATCAGTACAAAAAGCTGCGCTTTCACGAATATTAAACCAGACAACACCGTCTTTTACTGCTTCTGCACAATTTACACAACATCCCAGATTCGGCTGTATTCCTAAGAATCCGGCCCATCGCCATAAAAAGTGAACCAGCAGGAAAGCGCATAATTCTTCGTTTGCATTTTCCAGAGTATCCAATGTATCAATGGCAAGTTCCAATGCGGTTCCCCAATCACCTCCGCCGCCGTGAGAAGACAAAATTGACTCTGCTATGCAGGCTGCCGTCATTGTTCTTTCATAGAGTTCTCTGAGTCCAGGCCGCCATGAACGGACATCAAAGTCGCTTAATTTTCCGTACTCCTTTGATTTATCCCTATAAATCCATATCTGACCGGAATTATACGGCGCAGAATGTGCGCGCAGCTTGCTTTTGGGGCCGCCGAATACAGTCGCTTTTATTAAACCTTCTTCAGCAGTAAGAAGAGTGACCTCATTATTGGACTCACCTGAAGGTCGGCACCTGAGAACCAATGCAGTGTAAGTAACAGTTCTTGACATAAATATATTTTAAAAACGCGCACCTTCGGTCTGAAAGTCTCGGAACAACTTCAATTATAACATGAAATACATATGGTTCTTTTCGTAAATTATTAATGTTTCTTTCACTTTTTTTAACTGTTGCAGCTGATTTATAACATCATTAATAGCATTGTAAAAGAATAATGGCAGAAGCGAAGAGAAACTGAGAAGTTAATATCAAGATTATTATTTCTATATGGTTTAATTTGTGATAATCATTCTTTTTGTGAAATATTATCATAATTTTAGAAAAAAACTTAATTCATTTTCCTTATATATGTAAGAAAAGAGCTATTAAATTTACAATCATCAGTATTTTGTATATAATTTAGAATAATAATTTTTTATTTAAGGTATTATTTTATGTTTTATATGCGGCAAAATATGAAAACAGGGAAACATGAACAGCAATTCGAAGCGGGGGAATATTTGAATGAAAACCATTTTTGTGGTTGATGATAATACCGTAAATCTTGTGACAGCAGATGATACACTGTCGTGTTATTATAATGTATTCACTTTCGCTTCTGCTTCTTCAATGTTTGATTTTTTAAGCAATACAATGCCTGATTTAATACTGCTGGATATAATGATGCCTGATATTGACGGGTTTGAAGCTTTAAGGCAGATAAAAGCAGATAAACGGTATGCAGAAATTCCTGTAATTTTTCTGACCAGCAAGAATGATGCCGCTACAGAAGCGCTTGGGTTTGAGATGGGAGTTGTGGATTTTATATCCAAGCCATTTTCAAAACCGGTTCTGCTCAATCGCATAAAAACACATTTGCATATTGAGGAAATAATCACCGAACGTACAGCTATAATCAGCGAACAAACTGAAATATTAAGGCAGCGGACCGAGAAACTCCTAAGATTACAAAACAGCATTGTATCGGTACTTGCAACAATGGTGGAAAACCGTGACAGACTGACGGGAAAGCACGTAATGCGTACAACCGAATATTTAAAACTGCTGGTGAACGCTTTAATTGAACACGGTCTTTACAGCGATAAAATTAATAAATTTAATTTTGATACTATCATGGCATCATCGCGCCTGCATGATCTTGGCAAGATCGTTGTTACAGATCTTATTTTAAATAAACCTGAAGAACTTACGGAAAATGAATTTTATATTATTAAAACTCACGCTATTGAAGGCGAGAAGATTATCGACGAAATAATAAATGAATCCGGCGAGGATGAATTTCTGTTAAATGCAAAAATATTCGCCGGCAGCCATCATGAGTGGTGGGACGGCACAGGCTATCCCCGCGGATTAAAAGGTGAGGATATCCCGCTGCTTGGACGTATCCTAGCTATAGCTGACGTATATGACGCGCTTATGTCAGACAGGCCCTATAAGAAAGCTTATACACACGAAAAAGCGGTGGAAATAATTCTTGAAAACAAAGGTAAACAATTTGATCCTTCCATTGTGGATGTATTTTATGAAATAAACGGTTTGTTTGCGGAAGTGTGGAAACGCCAGGAATATATAATGAGGTAATTGGTATTTGCTATTGAGAGGCAGTCTTTAAAAAAGAATTTTTAGAGACTGCCTTATGTTTATCCAACAAAGAAGGAATTATGTTATGAAAATTAAATCAACTTTTTTTATTTTATTTGTTATTATGATTCTTTTTCATAACCATATGCCGGTTATAGCTCAAACAGGCAGCCAGGATGTGCCGGCAGTCAAGGTTGCGTTCAGTGAGGATCAATCAATTGTAACAGAACGTGTGCTGCATACGGCATTGAAGCGTTCAGGCTATCAAATGTTCGCTAAAGCGACAGGGATGCGCACGGCTATAGCTGATGTGAACTACGGCGATGCCGCGATCTTACCTGCTCAAACTGACGGTTTTGACATAACGTATCCGAATTTGATTAAAGTTCCGGTGATTATAGATTACGTAGAATTCACTGTCTACGCCAAATCAGACAATGTTTATAATTTTTCCGATTGGGGCGATATGGCAGGATTGCGGCTTGGATATCGCTGGCAGAATGAATATATAGCAAATAATATCTGGCGCGCGGGAGCCGGCGGAATTGTCAGAGTTAATGGCTTTGATGAATTATGGGATTCCCTGCTTAACGGCGATACTGATGCGGTAATACTCCCCCGTTTCTCGCATTTTGATCACAGATACCCGCAGGGAGTGAAAAGAGTAAGCGTGATCGAGCGCCTGCCGGTTTATTCTTACGTAAACAGCGGATACAGTTTTTTGGTTCCTCTTCTTGAAAAAGCCTATCAGGAAATGATCGCCGACGGCACAATGGCGTTGATTCATAACGGGGAGAAAAGAACCGGCAGCAAGCCGGTTATATTACATTTAAATTCCCTTAACGCGCAGAACGAATGGGAGCGCAGCCAGATGGAATCTATCCGCAGGAGCCTTGAAACGAAAACCGCTCTTGAATATTACAGCTTTTATTTAAACTCGAACGAACCTCATAGTCAGGTCAGTTATAACAGCGTTTTCTCGGAAATGATACGTACAGAGTTTATTGAGCGTTATCCTGATTTAATTATCGCTTCCGGTAACGAAGCGTTTGAATATGTGCTGGACAATTACTATTTGCTGTTTGTGAATTTGCCGGTTTTATTCTTTGGCGTATCCGCTTTTAATAGCTCCGTGCTGTACGGACTTGAAGAACATATTACCGGAGTTTCCGAAACGATTTCGTTTCATGAAACTGTTTCACAGATGCTCAAGTCTTACCCAAAGACGAAACGAATCTTTGTTTTAAACGATCATTATCTTTCCAGAAGCATAGAAATCAGGAAGTCAATACAGGGAAATTTATACGGCTTGCCGGTGGAAGTCATATTCAGCGGTGATAAACCGCTGCCGGAAATACTGGAGGATATTGGTAATTTTGAATCTGACACGCTCGTTTTAATAGGAAATTATTTAGCGGATTCAGAAAGAACATTTTATTCTGAAGCAGATATACAAAGGCTGGTCTCGCAGGCGTCGGTTAATCCTGTTTACTGCTTAACTACCTCTTTTATAGGACATGGGACATTGGGCGGATTGGTTTCTTCTACCAGAGAGAAGAGCGGAACCGTTGCCTCCATGGCTGCCGAAATATTAAAAGGTACGCCGCCAGGTGATGTTCCTGTTATTTTGGATTCTGTTTTTCTCAATCAATGGCAATTTGATTATGAAACAGTAAAAAGATTTAAAATAAATGCCAAAAATCTTCCGGCTGGTTATACTCTCATTAATCGTGCGCCGCCGATATGGGAATCAAATCCGTCTGAGTTCAGGCTGCTGCTGACAGTAATAATATTATTTTTACTGATTATTTGCGGGTTTGTTTTTTTCTTTATCAGAGACAGCAGAAGTACCAAAAACCTGCATAATACAGCAGTACAGCTTAAAATCGCGGTAGAAGAAGCAAATAACGCCAATAGAGCAAAAAGCAGTTTTCTCGCGAATATGAGCCATGAAATACGCACACCGATGAACGCGATATTGGGCATCGCGGAAATACAACTTAGGGATGAAACCCTATTGCCTGCTACAGAAGAAGCGATGGAAAAAATATATGAGTCGGGTGATTTATTACTTAACATTATCAACGACATTCTAGATCTTTCCAAAATTGAAGCCGGCAAAATGGAACTGATCCCCGTTAAATATGATATTCCCAGCCTTATATATGATACCGCGCAGCTGAACCGCATGAAATATGACTCAAAACCTATTGATTTAGTAATTAATGTTAACGAGAATACTCCGCATGATTTTTACGGCGATGAACTTCGTATCAAACAGGTGTTGAATAACATTCTTTCCAATGCTTTTAAATATACCGAGGAAGGCAAGATTGATTTTTTTATTTCCGCTGAAACAGAACCTGACAGCGAAAACGTAAAGCTTGTTTTTCGTATACGCGATACTGGGCAAGGCATGACAAAAGAACAAATCGGAAAATTATTCGATGAATATACACGTTTTAATGCCGAGGCCAACCGCGAAACTATAGGTACAGGCCTGGGTATGAGTATTACAAAACACTTTCTTGATTTGATGAATGGTGAAATATCTGTAATGAGCGAGCCGGGTAAAGGATCGGAATTTACTGTGCGCATACCGCAAAAACGCGCTGGTTCAGAAATATGCGGCAGTGAAGTGACTAATAAACTGAGAAATTTTAATTTCCGCAGCACGACACTTACGAACAAAACGCAGTTTTTACGTGAATATATGCCCTATGGCAGCGTTCTTGTTGTAGATGATGTTGAGTCTAATATATATGTAGCTAGAGGAATGCTGCTGCCTTACGGAATAAAGATTGATGAAGCTTCAAGCGGTTTTGAGGCTATAAGAAAAATTGAAGACGGAAATGTATATGACATTATATTCATGGATCATATGATGCCCAAGATGGACGGAATCGAAACGACCAAAAGAATGCGAAATATGGGGTATACGCATACAATAGTCGCCCTGACAGCAAATGCTTTGATAGGGCGGTCAGAAATGTTTCTAAAAAACGGGTTTGACGGCTTTATTGCCAAACCGATTGATTCACGCGAACTGAATATGATACTTAACGAGCTTATACGTAATAAACAGCCTCCGGAGGTTATTGAGGCAGCGCGGCAGGCGACAATACAGCAAAAAAACAGCTCTGCTTCCGGTACAGAGCAAAAAAATGTATTTAGTGAATTAGCGTCAGCAGCAACTCATGATATTGAAAACGCAATATCAGTGTTTGGAGAATTACTTCTGAAGATAAATACAAGTTCATTCCTGGATGCAGAAGGCAGTAAGGCAGACCTAAGATTGCTTGCTACAACAGCTCACGGTATGAAAAGTACGTTGATCAATATTGGGGAAAAGCAGCTGTCAAATACTGCGCTTAAACTGGAAGAAGCCGCTACAAACGGAGAAACGGCTGTATTATCAGATGAAACACCTGAATTTATAAATACGCTCCGGTCAGTAATGGAAAAACTCAAGCTCCCGAAAACATATAACAGCGGGGATTTTTCCAATGAAATCTCCGGCAGCGACAGGGATTTTCTTCATAACAAACTGAATGAAATTAAAGCAGCATGTGAGAAATTATTTATTAAAGATGCCAAGGCTGCCATGAATGGACTGAAGCAAAAAACATGGCCAGCTAAAACAGGTGATATCATCAATGAAATATCAATTTGTTTAGTCCGCGGAGAGTATTCAAAAGTAATTTCAGCTGCAGATAAATTAATGAATATGTAACTTATGAAGAGCTATAATTTCAGCGCAAAGACTTTGCTCTTCCTGCTCTGATCATAGATCCTGCGTTTTTGTTCAGGCAGGCTCTCAACAGACGCTTCCTTAAAACCAAGCGATTCAAACCAGTCCTGCGACTGGGTAGTAAGCACAAAAACACGGCTCATTTTATTTTTACGCGCTTTTTCAATAAGGCAGCCGACAATTTTCCTGCCAAGGCCGAGATCTGAATAATTGGGGTCTGTCGCTACAGCGGCGATTTCTCCCTGTGATTCGCCCCAGTCATGAAGAGCGCCGCAGGCGCGTATCGATCCGTCAATTTCCAGAACGGAATAGTCGTTCTTTTTATCCTGTATCTGCTCAGCATTCCGTCTTATAAGAATTCCTTTTTGCATTAAAGGCCCCATAAGACGCAGAATATCCGGTAAATCGCTTGAATGGATGGCTCGGATAGAATCGTATTCATCAGTGTAAATCATCGTTCCTGCGCCAAGATTGGAAAATAACTCCTTAAGGATTGAACCTTCTTCCATTCCGTCAATTAAATGCACGCGATGGACACCGGCCTGGCTTGCCTTAAGTCCAAGTTTAAATCCGCGCAGATATTGGTTTTCGTCATTATAACTCCCGCTATTTTCCGGAAAAAATCCGCTGTTGGAGTTGATCAGATGTTCTGTCTGGGCGGGCGTGAGCCTGATTAAACTCCCATCCTGTCTTTTTTCTATGCTCTCAGGAATTTTCAGCATATTCATTCCCGAATTGTTATGCGCACAGATTATGAATAGTTTGACAGCTCCAAGCGCTTTTGACACAGCAAGGGCAATTTCATCGCTTGGTACGTTATAAGGTTTTCCTGAAGGACTCCAGCCGATACAGGGGAGGATTGGAATCATTCCCAAATTCAATACCCGTGTAAGAGAGTCAGTATATATTTTATCTACCGTGCCTGTGTGTTCTGTATCTGTGCCGTTTATCACGCCGAGCCCTCTCGCCCTTACAAAGTTTCCTATCAGGGCATCGATCCTGCTTCCTGAAAGAAAAGTCATAAAGCGGCTTGCTACATTGAATGCTGCCATTTCTACATATGAGATTGCCTGTGATGTTGTAACGCGGACAGGGGAGTTGAACGCGGAATCTATACTTGTAACATAATTTGATGAGTTGATATCATGCTGCTTAAGTACAGCGTCAATATTTTCTTTTGCGCCTGGAACTATAATTACCCTGAAACCGGTTTTCGCAAGCAATGCCAGATCTTTTACTAACCCCGGAAAACCCGGATCTTCTGTTACGGGATAATCAATTTTAAAAACCATTGTAGAGCCTTCGAACCGGCTTTGATAATGAAATACCTCGCGGATCAGGTCTACCTGCGAATTGTCGTTAATAATCATTGCATTATTCTAATAAACATGGGAGTTAGTTGCTAGTAGTTAAATAACTAATGACTAACAAGGAGACACTAATTTAACTAAAGCTAATTTACCAGATTCCGATATTTAAAATGAAACGGGAAAACTCTGCAGAGCTTTAGTTTAAGGTTTCTGCATGAAGATTCCCTTCCCGGTAAAGTCATTTGTCCGTTGGACTTCCTTGATTTTTCCGGGTAACCTCACCCTTCCGGGAACGATGGGTCGAGGGTTTGTATTTCCTTTGGGAAATGCAATGGCACATGTCCAACGCCTATTTTTTTGTATGTAAGAAAGAAAATTATTCTTTTTGTAAGTGCAAAAAAATAGGTGTTGGGCGCAAACGATACGCGGGTTTTTTCGTATGAAGAAACTCAAAACAAAGAAACCGTAATGCGGTTTTTTAGTTAAGAATCCGGGAACGTTTGTTCCTCACGATTTTTAACATGGCATGGAAGCCGCGTAATAAAAAACATTCAGTTTTTTATTACGAAAAAAGCCAAAGGAGTGAGTATATGATTATCAATCACAACTTAAGTGCAATGTTTGCCGACAGGTCCCTCAAAGTTACCCAGACTTT